>CAZKRH010000203.1:0-34064 GCA_964555115.1 uncultured Nitrospiraceae bacterium
GATTTTAAAACAGGCTCCTTGCTCGTGATTTTTCTGTACGTGAATGGTGCCTCCGTGAAGGTCAACCAGGTTTTGGACAATACTTAATCCCAGCCCTAGGCCTTTACAACCGATTTCCTGTTGGCGGTGACCTTGAAAGAATGGTTCAAAGAGGTGAGGGAGGGCGTCATCAGGGATACCCGGCCCACTGTCTGAAATCGTGATGCCTAGTATTTCTGTCGTGTCCATTCCAACCTTGACCTCAATGATTCCTTTGTCAGGAGTGAATTTTATCGCATTGTGAATCACATTGGTAAACACTTGGGTCAGACGGTCGGAGTCTCCCATCATCTGTAGGTGTTGGTCAGGACATTGAAACACCAGTTGCTGGTATTTCCCATCGGCCAATGGGGTCAATTGGTCCAGGATGTCCCTGAGGAGTTGGTGAATAGAGACTTCACTCAATCTCAATTGGATTTTCCCTGCTTCAATTCTCGATAAATCCAGGAGATCGGCGATCATTCTGGTTAAGCGATCTGCATTGGCATTGACTCGTCCGAGGTACAGGTGTTGTTTGTCGTTCAGGGAGCCACAAAAGCCTCTGAGGAGGTTTTCCGTAAACCCTTTGATGGACGTGAGGGGAGTTCGTAATTCATGAGAACAATGGGAAAGGAATTGTGATTTGACTCGATCAAGTTCTTGCAGTTGGTCATTGGTCGTACAGAGGTGTTGATTCAATTGTTCGAGTTCATACGTTCGTTCTCGTACTTTGGTCTCGAGTCCCACATTGAGATGCTCAATTTGGGTATAGGCATCGGCATTGTCTAAGGCCAGGGCAATTTGAGAGCCAACCGTCATCAACAGATTCATATCATTTTCAGTCAACGTGTAAGGATTCGTTCGATCAACGACCATCGCTCCCAAGATCGTATTTTTGACTTTTAAGGGGACTGCAACGAATGCGTGGGTGTGAAAAGCTGAAACGAGTCGTTGATTCAGTGGGTGGAGGCGATTCCGAATGGTTGGGACATCGGTGACAAGGACTGGCAGACCTTTCAAGAGAACGGTTCCTTCAATGCTTTCCGGGTCAGTAATGGGAATGCGTATAGCCTGCGCTTGTGCTGCAAGGTCGTTGGACACTCCCAACACTTTAGCGTGGTGGGCAATACCCAGTTGTTGATCAAAAAAGGAGATCATGGCTCGGTCGTAGGGTAATTCATGAATCACCGATTCCAGCCCAGTGTGGATGACTGTTTCTCGGTCTAATGATTTACTCAGACGAATGCCAATTTGGTTCAAAATGGTGAGCTCTTTCAGGCGTTGTCGAAGTTCGACCACAGTATGTTCCTGGGACACATACGCTTCCCGAAGTTCTTCATGTTGTGCCTCCACGGCATGAAGTTGTTCCTCGATGAGTTGACGCTGGGTGTGAATTTTTTTCTTATTGCGCCAATGATTTTGAACCGCCCAGAATCCTAAAACCGTAAGGCTGACCCATCCTATCCTCTCGGGGAAGGAAAGGAGGGGAAAGAAAATGGGATGAACCAGAAACAGGGCGATTCCTCCAATCAGGCTCAGAAGAGGATTGGTGGCAATGCCAGGTTCAGGTGATGGCCAGGAGAGTTCCCATTCGCAATAGTCCGCCCCATCCCCCATGCACGAATGGTCTGTGATGAACGCGGGAGGGAGTCCAAACATCTTTGCAGGTGTTTCGGCGAGTGTAGCCTTGGTGGTTTGACAGATGCGATCGGCACATCCCAGTTGATAGGCCCCAAATTGTTGTTTCGTGTGAGGACTTAATGATAAGCGTATGGTGGCAGAATTGTCCGAAAGAGACATAACTTCTGGAACCAAAGACCCTTTCGTGAATTTTTCCACAAAATAAGGGAATAGCTTGTAAATTTGTTTGAGAGAAAAAGGTCTAACCAGGGTGGTGATGATCGGAGAAAAAAACGTTTCCCTCCCCAAATTGGTTTGGAAATGGGGGTCCTTGGTGAGGTCAACGCAGAACTCTGACACAAACATCGCAAATTCATATGAATAACTATTCCAGGGGTTCTGAAGAAATTCAGGGGAGATGTGAAAGGCCGGATCTGGAATTCTCTCATTGAGGAGTTGGGCTAACTTGTGGACAGATTGAGAACCAACCAGAGGGCCCTCGTGTTGACTGATGAGTTCAACCATGAATTGAACATTGGCAGATATGGTGAGTCCACTGACATCTCGAATCATAGCCCCATTGGGGTCTCGTCCAAATGGATGGAATTCCATGAGACCTTTTTCGAGAATCCGATGAGATTTGGAGAGAAGTTTCTGCATGAGTGATGAGAACGAGGATATACCAATTGATCCCGGCCAAAATAGGTGTCATTTGGGTAAAAAGAGAGGCAAAGTGGAAGGAGAGAAGGAGAAATTCAGCTATGAGGAAAAATTAATACGTAGATTGATGCTTCCGACATGCACGGTATTGTCCCAGGTGGACGGTGTGGGAAATCCCTGGGTAGAGCGAACATGGGAATTAATGGTTCGTTCCTGATACAGAAGAACTTGGTACGCGAGATCTAGGCCGATCCCACTCGTGCCTAACCAATCGTTGCAGGAGATCATTCCCAGGAAGGTTCCCTGTTCATTACAAAGAAACCCTAATCCTAAGGAAAATGCATGATAATTGGAATCGGGAACAGAGGCGTCAAAGGAAAAGTCGGGGATAGGAGTGTGGGAAAAAACATATCCGCCGCGAAGGGCGATATCCCAGTACGGGAGCGATGGGAGTCCTAACCATTTGTATTCATTTCCAATCATAAGGATATAGGCTTGACTATATTGTCGAACGGAGTATTCAGGTGGAAGAGAGAGCCCACTGGCAAGTTGTACATTGAGGTTTTGGTTATCGTTCCAATCAGCATAATCTACATCAATTTCCACCTTCCATTCCCTATGCGGATCCCTGATGGGCCAGATGGCAACGCCAGCACTTACAATTTGGGGTAAGGCTAATGTCGCACGGGCTTTGTCTTGAGCAAGCCCATTTACAAGGAAATCTCCTTTGAGGTTCAGGGTGACTTGATTTCTATAGACGAAGGCCAAGTTCACCAATGGTCGTCCTTGTCGATTCCGGACTGGAGTGAGGAGGAGACTCAAATTATAACCCACGGCCGTATCCGTACCATTTAATTCCAATTGTTGGCCGCTTAGCCCTGGTCCTAATTCTGGCCCTCCCGTGAAATGTAATTCCGCTTGTCCTTCTCCAACCAATCCGCTGAATGTGTAAATATCCAGTCCGATCCCCACCGAAATGTAGTCGTTGGCTTTAATAGCCAAGGTGGGTTTAATGTCAATTAGTGGAAGTTCGGTTCGAGTAACCACCGGAGATATGGGACTACCTTTTGGGTATTCAATAGAAATTCCAAAGGGAGTGGTGACTCCTAGGCCCACCGTCCAAAAATGAAGGGAAGGCATCCCCAGTGATTTCAAATTGGCGGTCACGTAAAAATTGCTTGGTGGGGGGATAGCGATAGTTCCTCCAAAGGATCCATGAGTGGTTGATCCACTAGAGGTCTTAAGCGAAATGTCGGCGCTCACGAAATTAGTCCCGAAGGAAGTTTGAATTCCCTCTAGCTGCGTCATTCCGGCTGGATTAAAATGAATGGCTGAAGGGTCATCGGCTTGCGCGGCAAATGCTGTTCCTTGTCCGGTCGCCGATGCACTTTGATCAAGAATTCGAAAGGCTTCTCCCCAAGTATGTGGTGTCCATATTAACAAACAAGCAAGGGTGAAGCCTGATAATGAGATAGGGACTTTGAAGAGAGGGCATGCCATCATGTGTAGTCCCATCCTGAGACCTTATGGTGAGGTGAAGGTAAACAATGTGGGGAGTGTTTGGAGACAACTAAATCAACAATGATGTTTTTTCCATTAGGGAGCAGGGAGTATATGATGAAACCCCTTGTTCTGCAAATGATTATTGGTCACAGGTACTCACAAAAATAGGTGGAGGGATAGGTGTGAGCCTTAACGGAACGCATGACTTAAGCGGGTTCAGAAATGGTACATTAAAAAGAAAGGGAAGGAGGTGCAATTGTTAAAAGTCAAAAAATTGTTACATACTCGGATGCGTGTCAGTGATATGGACGAAACCATTAAGTTTTATTGTGAGGTGTTAGGGTTGGAGGTCATAGAGCGCAAAGTGTCACCGAGGGGTTCTCACTTGGCCTTTCTGGCTGTGCCCAATAGTGATGAACTCATTGAATTGTGTAGTTTTCCAGCGAGTGGACCCGTTCATGTTGATGAAGATCTCGTGCATTTGGCGTTTGAAGTGGACAATATTGACGAGACCATACAAGATTTAACCAACAAACATGTCCCGATCACCGATGGTCCGACCCAATCCTCCTCGGGCAGTCGTTTTATTTTTATCGATGCTCCTGATGGATATGAAATTGAATTAATTGAACGTCCTCCAGGTGTCGTGCTGGTGTAATGAGGGGTGCTTCCTGGATTGGTGTGTGGATTTTCAATAGAAATGAATTGAAAAATGGATGAAATTTCCCAAACCCTGAAAGACCTTTTAAAGCATCTCCCTGCTCAATCTGGGGTGTACCTGATGAAAGATAGTCGTGGGACTATTATTTATATCGGAAAAGCGAGGGTGCTGACCGATCGGGTTCGATCGTATTTCCAAAAAAATGGAGATCTTTCTCCAAAAACACAATTGATGGTCTCCCAGATTGTTGATATCGAAACCATTGTCACGAAATCAGAACTTGAGGCACTGATTTTAGAGAGCAATCTGGTCAAGCGACACAGGCCCCAATTTAATGTTGTGCTTCGGGATGATAAGCATTATCCCTATCTTCGTTTCCCTGTCCGTGACAATTTCCCTCGACTCTCTATTGTTCGACGGGTAAAAAGGGATGGAGCGCTGTATTTTGGGCCATACGTTCCAGCAGGAGCGTTACGAGAGACGATCAAGGTCATACGAAAAGTCTTTCCTTTGGCGACTTGCAAAATTGAGATTGATGGAACAGCTGATCGAGCTTGCCTGGAATTTGAGATTAAGCGGTGTATGGCCCCCTGTACTGGCAATCAATCTCGAGAAGATTACCATCAGATTGTCAAACAGGTACGTTTATTTCTCGAGGGACGGGATTCGGAGCTATTGGAAAGTTTGGAATCTGAAATGTTTGCCGCGGCCCATCAGGAACATTTTGAAGAAGCGGCTCGCTTACGTGACCGGATTCAAAAAATAAAACGGACGTTAGAAAAACAACGAGTCGCTCAAATTGGTCCAGTGGATCAGGACGTGATTGGACTCGCCAGGATGGGGCCTGCGGTCGACATTCAATTATTATTCGTGCGAGGCGGCTTGCTCATTGGCCGAAAAGATTTTTTCTGGCATGAAGCGAGTCAGGTCTTAGATGAGGAATTGATCCAAGCCACGATTGAACAATTTTATAATAAAGATTCGCTTCCTCCCAAGGAAGTACTCATTTCGACTGCGCTGAGAGAGAAAATGGTCATTCAAGAATGGCTCTCAGAAAAAAGGGGAGCGGCCGTTCGTGTGGTGGTTCCCGTGCGGGGAGTCAAGTATCAATTGCTTCAGCTCGCTCAGGAAAATGCGACGGCCGCTCTTGCCCATCATTTACGAGGGGAGGCCGCTCATCAACAAGCCGTCACGGAACTCCAAGGTCTTATTGGAACGGATCGTGCTTTGGCGCGAATTGAGGGGTTTGATATTTCCAATACCATGGGCAACCAATCCGTGGCTTCAATGGTGGTTTGGGAGTTGGGCCAAATGAAAAAAGCGGAGTATCGTCGATTTCGAATCAAATCAGTGAAGGGTGCCAACGATTTTGCCAGTATGCATGAGGTGGTGCTTCGTCGGTATGGGGGGTCTTTAGGTCCGCAAGAAAAGGCTGGTCTGCCACTGCCAGATTTGGTGGTGATTGATGGTGGCCTTGGACAACTTCAGGCAGCCCGGGATGCGTTTTCTGAGTTGGGACTTTCCCAGATCTCTATTATTGGATTAGCAAAGGCTCGTGATAATAAGAAAGAGCGAATTTTTATTCCAGGGAAAAAACAATCAATCGACCTGAAAAGCGGTGAGGCTTCTACCCTGTTGCTTCAGAAAATTCGTGATGAAGCCCACCGTTTTGCTATCACCTATCACCGAAAATTGCGGGGAAAGGCTTTGCTGACCCCGTCGCCTTCATCAATCAACAATCTTTGAATGTAAGCTGGGCCGTTCAGTTTTTCACGGCTTATCCATTCCCACAAATCCCACAAACATTTTCATTTCTGCCCTTTCCAGGCGTGGTTTTACTGAACACGTATTCTATTACCATAAGTGCGGTTTTTTAGGCGTTGGTCTTTGTCTTGTGTATTTGCCAAAAGTTTCTAGTACTTTTAGGCAAATGTCTTTCATTGGTGTTGGACTCCTCCAGAGTTTTTCTAGCAACTGTCTCCCCTGGTACCCCTTATAGAGAATTTCTTGGAGTGAAGTAAGAAGAGAACTCATAGGGGAACTGGGCTTGTAGGGATTCGCCTCTTTCCCCTGGTTCCTTTTCGCAGGTTTTTGTTCTGGATTCCTCAAGTCCCTCTTCAAGGCAACCGAAATAATGGAGGTGGGTTACCAGGAAAAGGAGGAGACCATGCGTTGTGTGAGATGCGAAGGAAGAATGGTTTCTGATTATTTTATTGATATGGAAAATAGCGGAGAATTATGGATGCCCGGATGGCGTTGTGTAGTATGTGGTGAGGTCGTGGATCCTCTTATCTTACGCCATAGAAATACGCAAACACAAACTCCAGAGATCGTTGAAGCCCAATCGCGTCGTCGCCGGAAACCGGAACCGGCTGGGGCTCATAAACGGGGCTAGGTGTCCCAAACTTCCCAAGGAACTTTTCCTCGATCTGGTGTGAATACATCCCCTCGGTACGATTTCCTGTCATCTATTATCTTACCTCATTTGCTCTCCTAGCTTACCTTGTAGCCTTCCTGGGTCTATGTTACATTTTGGATGTCTTGTCCCCCGCAGGAAATCTGCAGCTGTCACCAGTCCTAATAATTTTCCAATATGGGCCACAATTATTCACATCGAGATATGGAGGCAAAATGGCAAGCCTATTGGCAGAGCCATAAAATATTTGCCACCGACATCGATCCTTCCAAGCCGAAGTTTTACGTCTTAGATATGTTTCCCTACCCATCGGGGACTGGCTTACATGTTGGCCATCCCAAAGGGTATATCGCCACCGATATCGTTTCCCGCTACAAACGGATGAAGGGGTTTAATGTCTTGCATCCTATGGGTTGGGATGCGTTTGGCCTTCCTGCAGAACAGTATGCCATTGAGACGGGCACTCACCCTCGAGAAACTACCAAGAAAAACATTAAAAATTTCAAGCGTCAATTCCAGGCATTAGGAATGGATTACGACTGGTCTCGAGAGATTGATACCACGGACCCTCGTTATGTGAAGTGGACTCAGTGGATTTTTCAACAATTATATGAACGGGATTTAGCCTATTTGGCTGAAGTTCCCGTGAATTGGTGTCCGGCTTTGGGAACGGTTTTAGCGAATGAAGAAGTTCAGGATGGAAAAAGCGAACGGGGAGGCCATCCGGTCATTCGTGTCCCATTGCGTCAATGGATGTTACGCATCACTTCCTATGCTGACCGATTAATCGAAGATTTAGATGACGTCGATTGGCCAGAACCCATTAAAAAAATGCAGAGAGAATGGGTGGGTCGATCCGAAGGTGCTCGTATTTTTTTTGATATTCTTGGTCACTCAGAAAAGTCCATAGAAGTTTTTAGCACACGACCAGATACATTGTTTGGGGCTACCTATTTGGTCCTCGCTCCGGAGCATGCGTGGGTTGAAACGATAACGACTCCCGATCAGTTGCAGGCCGTTACAGGGTATCAAGAAGAAGTCAGCCGCCGTAGCGAACGTTCACGAATGGTAGAAGTGGGGAAAAAAACAGGAGTGTTTACCGGAGCCTATGCCAGTCATCCGGTTACAGGCCAACCTCTTCCCATTTGGATTGCTGATTATGTGTTGGCGACTTATGGAACGGGGGCCATTATGGCTGTTCCGGCTCACGATGCCCGTGACTATGAGTTTGCCAATACGTTCCAATTGCCGATTGTCGAAGTCGTATCAGGTGGTGATGTTTCAAAGAACGCTTTTGTCGGAAATGGGGTCAATGTTAATTCGGATTTTTTAAATGGGTTGTCCACCTCACAAGCCAAACAGGCCATGAATGACTGGTTAGAGGGCCACCAAAAAGGCGTCTCCACCGTGAATTATAAATTGCGTGATTGGTTGTTTAGTCGGCAACGATATTGGGGGGAGCCCTTTCCAATTTTACATTTTGAAGATGGCTCGACGAAACTCGTCCCCGAAAGCGAGCTTCCAGTGTTATTGCCAGAACTGGATGACTTTAAACCTTCCGGCGAATTTGAACCCCCATTGGCCCGAGTCCGTCAATGGGTGGAAGTGACGGATCCCCATACGCGAGAAAAAGCCCTGCGAGATACGAACACCATGCCTCAATGGGCGGGGAGTTGTTGGTACTTTCTCCGTTTTTGCGACCCCCATAATGTGGACCACGCTTGGTCAAAAGAGGCAGAACAGTATTGGATGCCGGTCGATTTATATGTTGGAGGAGCGGAACATGCCGTGCTCCATCTTCTGTATTCTCGGTTTTGGCATAAAGTGTTTTTTGATTTGGGCCTAGTCCATACCAAAGAACCCTTTCAAAAGCTTCTTAATCCCGGAATGATCTTGGGATACAGCTATCGATATTATGATAATAATGTATCTGATGACCCCACGGGTTCCTCTAAGGTGTATCCTTCTGGAGAAATTGGGTTCGATGCAGAGAGGACGGTTCACAAGGTGACGGGCGAAGAAGTGAAACCCAGGTGGGTTTTGGCCAAGGATGTAAGGTGGGATGAACAGGGGCGCGCCTTCCATCCTACTATTGAGGGATTAGCCCTTGAGGAAGTCACGGAAAAAATGTCCAAGAGCCGGGGTAATGTGGTGAACCCTGATGATGTTATTGCAGAATATGGCACCGATGCCTTGCGATTGTATGAAATGTTTATGGGGCCCTTGGATAAAGGTGCCCCTTGGTCTTCAGACTCTATTCCCGGAGTGTCCCGATTTCTTCATCGGGCCTATCGATTGATAAAGGGGGATCAAGATCATCCCAGTGCCGTTGGGAATATGGTCGACGGACATGGAACAGTCACCCAAGCCCAGTTGACCGCTCAGACCATTCAGGGCGTGACGCAAGATATCGAAGCAATGGGGCTCAATACCGCTATCGCCAAATTGATGGTGTTTGTACGCGATATTACTCAGGATGGCCCGCTTCCCCAAGCCGCGGCTGATGCTTTTACACGGTTACTTTCTCCATTTGCGCCTCATTTGGCGGAAGAACTTTGGGAGGCTTTGGGGCATGAACCAAGTGTCGCACATCAGTCCTGGCCTGAATATGACCCAGCGTTGATTCAAAAAAGTGAAATGACCATTCCCGTTCAAATCAATGGTAAATTGCGGAGTAAGTTGTTAGTGGCAGCCGATTTAGGGAAAGAACAAATTATTGCTTTGGCCAGAAAGGATGAAAAACTCCAAGAGTGGCTTCAAGGAAAAGAACCCCGGAAGGTGATCTATGTCGAAAAAAAGTTGGTGAATTTTGTGGTGTAATGGCTTGCGCTCTTATTGTTCTGAACGATTACCGTATGTGGCTGTGGTGGGTTTCGTGTTGCTGTCTTTTTTGTCTGGATGTGGCTATCGCTTTTCAGTAGAAGGGGCTGGGCCGACGATTGGGGGAGGGGGTGAACGATCCGCCACCGGCCCTTCTATTTCCTTAGCTATTCGAACGTTTATCAATCACACCTTTCATCCAAATTTAGAATATAAATATACCAACTATACTCGACAGCAGTTTACGTCGAGTAGTGGGGCGCGGGTAGTGTTTGAAGAGACCCAGGCGGATTACCTCCTGAAGGGGGCGATTGAATCAGTGACCATTCCGTCGTTGACTTTTTCCCCAGATGGAACGCGAGAAAGTCGCGTTATTGTAGTGGTGCGGGCTACCGTCCAAGATCGAAAATCGGGAAAGATCGTGTGGAATCAATCTGTCACTGGTGTCGGGGAATACTTTGTGGGGAGTTCTTCGGGCCCCGGAGGCAGTACCGATACCCTCCAATTTAATCAAGTGCTACAAGACCGGGCCCTTGAACAAGCTGGGCAACAGGCGGCTCAACAACTTGCTGATGATTTCTGGGCTGCCCAGGATCAGGGAACATTCTCTCGTCCGCAAGAGGCAGGGCTCCATTCTACACCGTCGGGACATTCTTTGCTCCAAGATTCCCAGGGTCAGGTGAAGAATCCAGTCACCCCCTGATCGTCAAATAATGTTCTGACAAATCATGTTCTGATAAATCTATGAAACCACACGAAATACCGCATGCCATCAAGAGAAATGGCCCTTCTCCCATGTATTTGGTTTTGGGAGAGGAAGATTATTTCCGTGCTCGAGCCGTAGAAGACATTAGTTCGGCAGTTCTTGGACGTACATCTTCCGCAGATTCAATGGAGGGACGAGAAGAATCCCTGCCTGATTCGAATCAGTTTGCTGAGGATGTCTTGTATGGGGATGAAACTGACGCGTCCGAAATCCTGAATCGATGCTTGGAAGTCCCTCTGTTTTCTTCCCATCCGTTGGTTATCGTCAAATGGGGGGAGAAACTGTCTGCAGGAAATGGTGAGGGATTGATCCCGTATTTTCAAAACCCCTCAACCTCGTCAACCTTAGTCGTGGTAGCTTCCAAATTAGATGGTCGTCTGAAATGGGTTCAGGCGTTAAAGCGGCATGCCGTCATCGTGGAGTGTGTGCCCTTGTTTGAAAATCAACGATTGCCGTGGATCAAACAGGAGGCCTCCCGTCTTGGGGTCAAACTGACCCAGGAAGCGGCACATATGTTAAAAGAGTTAGCTGGTGAAGGGTTGTTTGTCGTGAGGCGAGAATTGGATAAGCTCCGTTGCTATGTGCCCCAGGGGCAAATGGTGGGGCCCAAACATATTGCGGAAATTCAGGGGGTAGAACCTGGAATCTCAGTGTTTGAGTTGGCCAGTGCCATTGGGAGTCGGAATACAGGATTAGCCTTATCCATTTTAGTTAAAAATCTCGATACAGGCGAGGCCCCTTTGCGTATTTTAGGGTCTCTTATTTGGCAATATCGTCGATTGTGGAAAGCGAGTAATGGATTAGAATGTGGAGAGAATCAGGCCAAGGTGGCTCGTACATTGGGTATCCCTCCCTTTCGACAGCAAGCTTTTTTTTCACAACTTCGTCATTTTTCCGGTGCTCAATTCAAACAAGCCTTTCGCCTATTTCTTAAAACAGACTCGGCTCTTAAGGGTGGCGAGGCCGGAACTTCCCAGCACATTCTGGAATCCCTTATTCTCTCCCTGTGTTCAAGCTCTCACCAAGCGCTGGTTCGGAGTTAGGGCGCTCAATCACCGATTTGAAAATTTAGACAGATCCACTTTGTGATATGGAATTCGCCTCAAATTTCCTGGAGGTAGAAATCGCGTTAGGTGAAAAAATGAAGGGAATAAAACGTTCCAATGATCTAGATCTGTGGGAGGCAAGGCCGTCGCTATGTTCTCTTGCAGGAGCTAGATAGGGAGACAGGGAAAATTGGGAGGGATTGCTTTCCTTATTTAGAAAGCAATTTATTAACTTGAAGGCTTAATCGGGAAATTTTCCGGGAAGCGGTATTCTTTTTTAAGGTTCCTTTGGAAACGGCTTTATGGAGTTGGGAGCGGGCTTCGGTTAACAGAGATTGGGCTAGAGGGGCATCCTTCTGTTCCAACGCATTTTTCATTTTTTTGATCACGGATCGTGCACTATTAATCCTGGCACGGTTTCTTTGCCGGCGTGTTTCCGATTGGCGAGCTCGTTTAATAGTAGACTTGTGTACAACAGGCATAAGTATTTTCCTCTATAAAAATTGCGTGACTGAGATTAGTATCACATAAAATTGAGGAAGGTCAACTGGTTGGAAAAAGCTCTGTGTTTCATTCTTCCCTCAAAAATAGCTTGTTCTCCATTCCTTGCGGCTCATCATGTCATTTGATAATATCAAAACCTTCCTCAATTATTCTGAAAAAATCCTAGGGTGGTGGGTGTAGCTCAACGGTTAGAGCGCTGGATTGTGGTTCCAGAGGTTGGGGGTTCGAGACCCCTCACTCACCCCAAATTCTTTTTTGTAGTCCTCAAAAATTATCGTTTACGGCTACCTTTCCTCCACGTAGAAACCCTCTCTTTATTAAACCCAGAACATAATAATGACCGTAGGAAGTCCGAGTGATATTGTAAGTTTCCCCTTAACTGGGTTCTCCCCTGGGGAACGTCTCGTGAGGGAACCCAATCCCGCCAAGAAAAGGTAAAGGGTTACAGAAGAAACTAGAAGGTAGGTCCACGGGTTTTCAAGATCATTGGTGGTTTCGTTTCCCGCTAATTACCAAAATTATTATTCCTAATTATCTTTCCTTCCAACATACCCGGTTCCAGATGTATTAAATGTCATGGAATTAAAGTTTAATACTTAGGCGTTTCTGCATGAATTTGGCATTTTTCCATCTCTATTTTGTCCCCATTTGAGTTTTCTTTCTATTATTCCGAGACAATGGACAATGATTCTTTTTCATTCCCCGTACCACTACGGGGGTTTTAGGTGATTCAAGTCTTTCAGGAATAAGGGTATAAGGTCATGCACAGTTTTGGGAAAGGACGCTTGGGAATATGACGGTCGCAAATTCCTCCATGGACAAAGTGTTAGTGGGTCGACACGCTATTTTTGGTCTGGAACAGGAGGTGTTTGCCTATGAATTGTTGTACCGGAATGGTGAGGCCAACCAGGCAAATTTTACAGATGGGGACCAGGCCACGGCCCGAGTCATGTTGAATGCTCTTCTCGAAATTGGGTTGGACAGAATTGTTGGGAATCAGTTGGCTTTTATCAACATGACGGCTGGTTTTATCTTGGGAAATTGTTGTGAGGAATTGCCCAAGGGCCGAGTGGTCCTTGAGGTCCTTGAGGATGTTCAAGCTGACACAGAGGTTGTAGCAGCCCTGACCCGACTTTCGTCTCAGGGATATCAAATTGCTTTAGATGATTTTTGCTTTAGAGAGGATCTTTTGCCCTTGGTTGAAATTGCGCACATCATAAAGTTGGATGTGATGGCCATGGACCGAGATGAAATCCAAAGGCAGCTTGAGATCTTGCAACCCTATTCGGTCAAGCTTTTAGCGGAAAAAGTTGAGACCCAAGAGGATTTTGATTTTTGCAAAGAATTGGGGTTTGATTACTTTCAAGGCTTTTTTTTCTGTCGACCGAATATTGTGGAGGGAGCCCTCATTCCAGCAAATCAGGCGGCCATTATGTCGTTGCTGGCAAAGCTTCAAGATTCTGACACTGGGATGAAGGAGTTAGAAGAAATTATTCGGCAAGATCTTTCCTTAAGTCACAAAGTGTTAAAATATGTGAACTCCGCTTTTTTTGCCTTACCTAAAAGTGTAGATTCCATTCGCCAAGCAGCATGCATGGTTGGAGCGCATCGGCTCAAAACTTGGGCGACATTGATTACGCTTGCCAGTATGGGGAATAAACCCATGGAGTTGTTAGTGACCTGCTTGGTGAGAGCTAAGATGTGTGAAGAGTTAGCTGTGGCCAGGAATGATGCAGACCCAGAACAATTTTTTACCGTAGGAATGTTTTCGGTCTTAGACGGGTTGTTTGATCAACCCCTTTCTCAACTTATTGTGGATTTGAAACTTTCCCCTGATGTGACCAAGGCCTTGCTCGAATATCAGGGAATATTGGGAAAGGTGTTAGGCTGTGTCATTGCCTATGATCAAGGAAATTGGGAATCTATTGAATCCGTGGATTTGGAAGAATCCGCGGTTCGAGAGTCCTATTTAGAGGCGATTGCATGGATGACAACTTTGGTCCCTCTCTTAAAGGATTAATTGAAAGGGATTGGTGGTGTGCCCCCCTAGCGTGCGAGGAAGATGATTAAGGGAAAAGATCTATTGTACCGATGAGAACCTGATACGATTACGTTTTCATACATGAGAAAATTTTCGGCGACACACACTCCTTAACAGAAGGGGAGGATATGGCAAACCAAGAGCATCTTGAAATTCTTCAACAAGGCATTGCTATCTGGAACGAGTGGAGGGAAGCGAATCCTGACATTCGGCCTGATCTGACCTTCACCAATCTACGCGGCTATGATTTGACCGAGGCGAATTTTACTGGCGTGGATCTCCAGGAAGCTGATCTTCAGGGAGTCAAGGCCCCACAGGTTCATTTTTTTAGTGCGAATTTACAGCAAGCGAATTTAAGGGAAGCCGATTTAGGGCATAGTGATTTGATAGCGGCCAATCTTCATAAAGCCAATTTATGTGGGGCGAACCTCCAACATGCTCAACTCATCATGGCGAATCTCCATGGGGCTGATTTAAGTGACACCAACCTTTTTGGTGCTGATCTGCGCGATGCAAATTTCAGCAAAGCGAATTTAACAGGGGCCACCTTGGGTGAGAATGAAATGGATGGATCCAATATCCCAGGAAATCCTGTCGGGAATGGAGTGTCCTCCTCCGTTTAGTTCTATCTGCTACATCTGACATTCCTGTCTGTCCCTTTAGGAGTTACCCTCTCCTTTCTCTTGTCGCGCTTCCTCTTTTTTCTTCCAGGCGTTCGTTAAAGGGTTTAATTTGTTCCATCCAATCTAGGGTATTTCTCTTGTCTTCTGGCCTGTTGGATGGAGGCCGGGATAATTTTTCAGTTGGGATCGCAAATGGATGATAGGCGCCTATTCTCTATAGAATGGCAACTTAAGTTCATCTCTCAGACGCACGATAAATATTGAAGGGCTGGGAAGAAATTTGCCAAAAATGTGTGGAATACTTGGAGTGTGCCTGATGGCGGTTCCTGAGGCCATGACATCGTTAGTTGAATCCAGTTTTCTAACGAATGCTGTGCCAAGCTTCATCTGGGGTAGACATTCCGGGAGAAAATATGGGTTCAAGGGAGATTTTTTTCTTTTTCACTAAATTCCGTTTCCATGTCTTTCGAATCAATTAAGTATGAAGATCTAAAGCTTGGGCTTTTTATTAAAATTGATGGCTCCTGGTTTAGCCATCCATTCCCCACCAATACGTTTAAAATCAAGACCCAAAAAGAACTTGTGACGCTTCGAGGCCTGCGAAAGGTCCAATTGTTTTTTGACCCAGAACGGTCAGAGGCGCAGTTGTCGGAAAAGGAAACCTCAGAAACACTTGAAGAGACTCCTGTTCCAAAATTAGAAAAGCCCCTTCCCATTGAAAGTCCAGATCTTCCTCCAGTTTGCCCGCCTGTCGAATTGGATCGGGACTCGGGTGACACTACACTCGATCCTCTTGTTGCCTTTGAACATCATTGTGAAGGATTTAAAAAAGCGGACCGCCAGTATCAGGAAGCTTTTCAAAAAAGTAAAAAAATCATCCACAACCTTAGTAAGGGGGACTTTTGTGGTGTGGAAATGGCCGAGGACTTAATTGCTTCCCTGGAAACGATGGTGGAAAGTTCCGATGCGACGACGGGATTGATGAATGTCATGAGTAATAACACGATGGGGGAGGGTATGTTTATGCATGCGCTCAACGTCTGTCTTTTATCCCTTCTCGTGGGACGAGAATTGGGGCTATCCGATGAAGAATTGCAGTTATTAGCCCTTGGAGCTTTATTTCATGATATCGGCGAATTAAATGTTCCTGGGAAAATTCTGTTAAATCGGCGTAATTTAACCTCGACTGAACGAGATAGTTATCGCCAACATCCTCTTTCCGGAAGGGATATGGTCAAAAAGTTTTCGGTGGTTCATTCGAAGAGCCTGGATGCCATTTATCAGCATCATGAAAGACTGGACGGTTCGGGCTATCCTATGGGATTGAAGGGTGAAGATAACATTAGCATGTTTGCCAAAATTATTATGGTTGTGGATTGGTATGATGACCAATGTCATGATTCTGAAGTGGAGAGGTGTCTCACGCCATCTGAGGCCCTGTCTCAACTTTTTGTCAAACAAAAATCTGTGTTTGCCGGAGAAGTGATTGTCGCACTCATACGAATTTTAGGAGTGTATCCTCCAGGATCCTTAGTGAAGTTGAATGATGGATCAACAGTTATGGTCGTGAGTATCAATAAGCGAGCGAGAATGCGGCCCCTGGTTATTAAATATGTTGAAGGAAGTCATTGGAGCACGAAAAATGTGATGGACTTGGAAGAGCATGAAGATGTCTCAATTACCCAAAACCTTCGTCCTCGTGAAGTGCCTCAACACGTTCGTGAAATATTAAGTCCTGGTCGGATGTTGGGTTATTTATCTGGAAAGCCGAACCAAGAATCGTTTCAATCTGTTGGACTAGCGGAACAATGATAGACGTACCATGGGAATCACGTTGCGTCCCTTTCGTCGATTTTCTGAATGGGGTATGAGAACGAAAGGGTAGGTCCTTTTGGAAAAAATCGAGGTAGGGAGAAAAATCAAGGTGTGTTATTTGGAGAAAATTGTTAGGCTTACAAGGAGGATGTAAGGGTGTTGATAAGACATAACGTCTTGGCCCTTTGAGATTTTATTGTTTATGCGAGTTATATGGATTGGACACGTACAAAGTTTTGGCTTTTTCCCATAGTCCCTGTACTGGTTCTTTTTTTCTGGCTGTTTCTAGTCACCGCCAAATCCCTTCCGGAGCCTATCCCCTCTCCTATCCAATGTCATCAACCGGAAGAATGTTTTCAGGAAGCCTTAATATTTCGAGAACATAACCTCCAACACAAACCAGCTCTCCGAGAACGGTTCGCCTATCTCATTCAGAAGTTCCCCGAATCCAGTTGGACCTCCAAAGCCAAATTGCATCTGGGCCTTTTATGGCTAGAGGAGGATCCCGCGCTGGCTCTGGAGTATTTTCAAAACACGAAATCGGATTTCCCTCTCCTTGGAGAGTATGTTGATTTTTGGATTGGTGAAGCATGGTATCAATTGCAGGAATTCACCAAAGCTGGTCAGGTTTTCCGGGTATTGTTGAAAAAAAATCCTGCCTCTATTTTGAAGGATACAGTCAACCTCCGGGCTGGTCAGGCCTGGTATGACGCAGAGGATTGCCCGTCGGCAATATCCTATCTTCAAGAAGTCATTTCAGTAGATCCCAATGCCTCCTCCGCCCCAGAAGCCTTTCTGAAAATTGGAGACTGTACAAAAAAAATGGGCAACAAGGGGGAGGCAAGTAAGGTCCTTCGAGAATTATGGTGGCGTCATCCGAATACCTTAGAAGCTCAAAAAGCTGTTCAATTACAGGAGGCCATACTTGGTGAGAATAAACGTTGGATTCCTAGTGTAGGGACCCAATACAAGCGAGCCAAAAAACTCTATCAACTGGCATATTTCGAAGAAGCCATCATTTATTTTCAAAAGGTCATATCTCGAGGATTGCCTATGAGTCTGCAGACCAAAGCTCGTTTTAATCTGGCCATGGCTTTTGTTCGTCTGAAACGGTATGAGAAAGCCGCAATGGTTTTTCAACAGTTGGTGAAGGAACGTGCGGCAAATTTAGGTCCAGCGACGGTTTGGCTGGCCAAAGTCTATCTGAGGCAAGACAAAGGGACTCAATTGGTCGCCTTAAGGAATTCTCTCCCTCCAATGATCTCTTCTCGCCATCGAGCGACCGTGTCTTGGATCACAGGTCTCTGGTTCGAAGATCAAGGCCGAATTCCTGAAGCCCTTGACCAATATCAGTTAGCTTCTCAATTGGGTAAAGGGTCGCGGTCCTCCGTTGATGCTCTTTGGAAAATTGGGTGGATTTTTTATCAGACCCAAAAATGGGAACAAGCTCAGAAGACCTTTCAGGAAATGGCCAAACAAACCAAAGGTCGTCGGTTTATCAATCAGGCCAAATATTGGGAAGCTCGCGCTCACGAACGAGCTGGGAACGATGGAGAAGCCAACATGCTTTTTCAGGATTTAGTTTCCCAATTTCCATTAACGTATTATGGACAATTGGCAGGCATCCGATTGCATGGGCACCCAGTTTCGACATCCCCAGGAAGCCAACGTGCCTTGAGTCAACCATCCTTAACCGGCGGGAGCTCCCCTCCCTGGTTAACTGGAAATGTGAATTACCAAAAAGCCAATGAATTAATTTCCTTAGGGTTAGAGAAGGAGGCCAAGCATGAAGTGCAAGCTTTGGTCAATTCCTTGTCGTTAAACTTTCAGAACATTCAAGAACTATTCCCGGTCCTGATAGAAGTCAAAGCCTATGACCAAGCCCTTCTGTTGGCGAGAAAATTTTTTCGGGATGACATCGAACGTGGGGAGTTGGAAAGCCATTCTGCGATTTGGGCAGTAGCCTATCCATCAGGATACCTTCCCACCATTCGAAAGTTTGTCGGGCTTCAGGTCGACCCCTTTCTGGTGGCAGGAATAATTCGAGAAGAAAGTTTGTATGATCCCAAGGCTCTTTCCCCGGTAGGAGCTATGGGGCTTATGCAGCTTATGCCAGAAACCGCTAATCGGGTGGCTAAGAGATTGGGTTTGGGGGTAGTCGACCGGCAACAACTATTTAATGCTCACACCAATATTCAAATAGGAAGCCAGTATGTGACTGAATTGTTGCAAAAATTTAGTGGCAACCTCATTCAAGCGGTGGCCGCATATAACGCTGGTCCTCCTGCGGTTCGTCGGTGGACATCAAAATTTGGAAATTCACCAGAAGACGAATTTGTTGAGCAAATTTCCTACCGGGAAACTCGAGGTTATGTCAAACGGGTAATTACTAGTTATCGTACCTATCACTTCCTTAACTCTACCATATGTTGGGGGTATTCTCTTGACAGGCTTTGTTAAAATTCCTATAGTCCGCCAATGATAGTCAGGAGGCAGTGATCATGAGTTTTGAGAAAATGGAAGCCTTAGAAGCTCGGGTCAGGCGGTTAGTGGATTTAATTCAAGAATTAAAACATTCAAATGCCACATTGGAACAAGATCTTGAATTAACAAAAGAGCAATTGGTTAAACAGGGAGAGCTGTTTGAAGGATGGGAGCAGGAGAGAGTTCAGGTGAGAGATAGGATCGAAAAGGTGTTGGGAGAGTTGGAATTTTTAGATCATTCAAATGGGGATTCCTCTCGAGATTTGAATGTATGAAGCCTATTGAAGTTGATGTCTTTGGGCAACGATTGACCCTTCAGGGTGATGGAGACGAGGGCTATGTCCAAGAGTTGGCTCAATATGTAGAAGGCCAAATGCGAACGGCTTCTCAGGGGTTGGCGACGATTACCCCAGCCAAAGCGGCAATTTTGGCCGCGATAAATATTACGGATCAGTTATTTCAGCAAGAAAAGCGTCGCCAGGCCGAGGAATCCGAGGTTGAACGAAGAACCAGCCAAATCCTTGAATCCATTGAAGACCAAATAAATTCAAAAGATTGAAAATCTTGAATTCGCTTTCCAGGTTTGATACTATTTCATTAATTAGGGGTTTTGTATTAATCTACATAGTGAATCAAAAATTTCGAGGGTACGGCCAAATCATACGTTAGTTTGATTTGGCACATGGAAGGAATAGTGTATTACAGGGGTTACTAGGATCTGATTTGGAGAAATTTTGTTCAGGTTTTAAGCAAAATGAAGGCTATGGCTCATTGCTTTAATGAGGAAAAATCAAGACACCACTCAGTCAGCCAAGCACAATTTTCCCTGACTGTTATTTATTCAACCTCTTTAGGGTAACTGCCTCAAAGTTTAAGGGTGCATTTTTTCTTATAAAAGCAGAGATTACAATAAAAATTAATTGGTGAGCCCTTCGGCCTTCTGGACTTCTTAGAGGCAATCACAAGAAGTCTCAAGATTTTCTTTCTTCATCCCTAGTGGACTACCTCCCTACTCCTTCCCACGTTTTGTAATCCTTATAGGTGTATTTTTCCGTAGAGCCTTAAGCGGAGTTTTCGCTGATTTAAGGCGTGCCATGGAAAATATCTGCGATTGTGGAAGGGGGTGACCACCATTTTTAACATCGTCACAATTTCCTTAATAACGACCATTCTAGGGATAATCCTCGGGTTTGTTTTTAATAGCCTCTTGCAACGCAATAGACTAACTGGCCAAAAGCGAGAAGCGGAAGAACAGGCCCGTCTTTTGGTCCATTCATCAGAAAAAGAGGCTGGAAATCTCGTCAAGGAGGCAAAACTCGAGGCAAAGGATTTGTTGTTTCAGTCTAAAGCTGAAATTGAAAAAAAGGAAAAAGAAAAACGATCGGAACTTCAAGCTTTGGAAAAGCGACTGCTCCAACGGGAAGAAAATCTTGACCGAAAAGTAAGTAGCTCCGATCGTCGAGACGAGGAAACACGAAAACGGGAGAAGGTCTTAGGCCAACGGGATGAGGTCTTGGGGAAAAAGGAGACTCAATGTGACCGGATTGTTAAGGAACATAGGGAAGCCCTTGAACGGGTAGCTGGGTACACCATTGAGGAGGCCAAAAAACAACTTAACAATGAAGTTGAAAGTGAAGTACGGTTGGAGGCGACAGGGTATACAAAAAGGGTTTTGGATGAGGCGCGTGAGCATGCGGATCGAGAAGCGAGACAAATTGTCACCATGTCCATCCAACGGATTACACGCGATTATGTGAATGAAGCCACCATTTCTGTGGTTCCTCTTGCAAGTGAGGGCATGAAGGGGCGGATCATTGGTCGGGAGGGCCGAAACATTCGGGCATTAGAAGCTGCCACGGGAGTTGATTTAATTGTTGATGAAACCCCGGAAGCGGTTATTGTTTCTGGGTTTGACCCTTTGCGCAGGGAAATTGCCAAGGTTTCCTTGGAGCGGCTCATGCAGGATGGTCGTATTCATCCTACGAGAATTGAAGAAGTCGTTGAAAAGGTCAAAGGTGATATCGACAAACTGATGAAGGAAGAAGCTGAAAAAGTAATTTTTGAGGTAGGGTTGTCCGATTTTCACCCAGAAATTGTGAAATTATTAGGTCGGTTAAAGTATCGACTGAGTTATGGCCAAAATAATTTATACCATGCCCGGGAAGCTTCGTATATTTGTGGAATCATGGCCTCGGAGTTGGGACTGGATGTGAAGCTGGCCAAACGTGGAGCGTTGCTTCATGACATTGGAAAGGTGGTCAGCCATGAAGAGGAAGGTACCCATGCTATGTTGGGAGCCGAAATGGCCAAAAAGTATGGGGAGTCTGAAAAAATTGTCAATGCGATTGCCGCGCACCACGAACAGGTTGAACCGCTCTGTCCAGAGGCAGTCTTGGTCGCGGCTGCGGAAGCCCTATCTGCGGCAAGGCCTGGTGCGAGAAGGGAATCGCTTGAAGCCTACGTGAAACGTCTCGAAAAATTAGAGTCGCTTGCCGTGGAATTTCAAGGTGTGGATAAAGCCTATGCCATTCAAGCTGGTCGAGAAATTCGAGTCATTGTTCGGCAGGGTGAATTGAATGACAATGAAACCTTCCGGTTGTCTCGGGATTTGGCCAAAAAAATTGAAAATGAAATGACCTATCCTGGGCAGGTAAAGGTGACGGTGATTCGAGAAAGTCGGTATGTCGAATTTGCCAAATAATTTGTTGGGTGTCCATCGCAGGTGAAGGCGCTTTTTATAGGAGATATTTTTGGAGAACCTGGTCGTCGGGTCATACTCCAAGAATTGGATAAATTAATCACCACCCATGCGGTGGATGTCGTCCTTGGCAATGGTGAAAATGTTGCCGGAGGTTTTGGGATTACCCCAGATCTTGCCACGGACTTATTTGATTTGGGATTTGCTGCCCTTACTTTAGGCAATCATGCTTGGGACAAAAAGGAAATTATTGATTTCATTAAAAAAGAACCTCGGTTAATCCGTCCAGCCAACTACCCCCAAGGTGTTCCAGGAGCTGGGGCTCATGTTATTGAATTGTCCAGTGGAGAAAAACTCGGGGTGGTTCAAGTTATGGGTCGAGCCTTTATGCCTACCGTGGATTGTCCCTTTACGGCGGTCAAGCGAGAAATAAAAAATATGCCGAAGGACGTGAAGGCCATCATTGTGGATATGCATGCTGAGACGACATCTGAAAAGATGGCCATGGGTCACTTTCTCGATGGTGAGGTCACCGCAGTTGTGGGCACACATACGCATGTCCAGACTGCTGATGACCAAATTCTTCCAAAGGGAACGGCCTATATCACGGATATTGGGATGACGGGACCACGAAATTCTGTCATTGGAGTCAAAAAAGAACTAGCTATAGAAAAATTTTTAACCCAAATGCCTCGCCGTTTTGAAGCTGCCAGTGGACCGGCTGTGTTCAGTGCGGTGCTCATCGACCTCGATGGGACCACTGGAAAAGCTTTGAGCATTCAACGTATGCGGATTTTAGAGTAGTCGGCACCGTCGTGTTTTCCTCTAACCTTTCTGTTCTCACCGTTTCCCAACTCACCACTCAAATCAAACAGTCCCTGGAGCAAATGTTTCCAGAAGTTTGGGTGGAAGGCGAAGTGTCTAACCTTCGAATACCTTCGTCGGGCCATGTGTATTTTACGTTAAAGGATCAACAATCACAGATTCGAGCTGTATTATTTAAAGGGAAGGCCCAACACATTCCTTTTGAATTAGAAGATGGGCTTCATGTCATCATTCGAGGTCATGTGAGTCTCTATGAGCTGCGGGGAGATTATCAGATTATTCTTGAGTATGTAGAACCCAGAGGGATTGGGGCGCTTCATATTGCATTTGAGCAACTCAGAAAAAAACTTTTTGAGGAGGGACTATTTGATGAAAGAAGAAAGCGACCATTGCCCTTAATCCCGAAGAAGGTGGCTTTGATTACTTCCCCTACTGGGGCCGCTATCCGTGATATGATTTCGGTGTTACAGCGAAGATGTCCTCTTATTCAGATCGTGGTCTTTCCGGTTCGAGTGCAGGGAGAGGGGGCATCGTTAGAAATTGCCCACGCCATCCAAGAGGTAAGCCACACATCCACCATTGATCTCATGATCGTGGGGCGAGGAGGGGGATCGTTAGAAGACCTATGGTCTTTTAATGAAGAAGTGGTGGTGAGGGCCATAGCCAATGCCTCCATCCCCGTTGTATCGGCAGTTGGGCATGAGATCGATTTTACCTTATCGGATTTTGCCTCGGATGTACGGGCTCCGACTCCATCTGCAGCTGCCGAAATGGTTTCTCCGGTATTGTCTGAACTGCAAGCGAAAATACGAGAACTACAAGTTCGAGTGACCCGCGAAGTTCAGTCTCAGGTCAGTTATTTGAAACAGCATCTGGTGGGATTGGGTCGGAGCATTCCAGATCTTAGAGCCTGGGTGCAGCAACGGGCACAACGAATTGATGATGCCAATGATCGTATTCAGCGAGTGCTGAATTACATGATCATGACCTATCGCCCTCGGGTGACAGGTGCACAAACAGAATTATTTGGATATGGTCCCCAGCCAGGCATTGCAAAGAGCAGAGTATTAGCCGCACAACTCCGACAGCGCTTACAACAAGGAATGCCGATAAGCTTGCAGTTCAAACGAAATCGTTTTCAATTATTGACGTCCTCTTTGGAAGCCTTCAGTCCCTTGGCCATTTTATCCCGTGGCTATTCCGTGCTCGAAACCTATCCCAAGAAGAAAATTATTCGTCAGTTTGATCAAGTGGAACCTGGAGATCATATTCGGGCAAGATTGGGAAAAGGTGTATTGTATTGTCAGGTCGAAAAAACGCAGAAAGGTCCCTTATCCTAGAAACAGCAGGTGGATCACAAAAGTCCGTGCAAGCACTTGGCGCACCTGGCATAAAAAAAATGTCTCATCACCACCAAGGTGACCACGACTTTTTTTATTTCACCATGCACCCCAATATCTTACACGGCTATCTTGCGCCCAACCGCCGTTTCTAGAATTATCGCCTTGACCTACCACTAAGCGGGGGTATAATTGTGCAAGGTCACCATACATTTTCCGACATTCAAATTTCTAAACAACGAGGTTACCCATCTGTTCTGTTACCGTTCTAAGGGAGCAAGAGGTACACCCGGAGTTGTGGCTAATCCGACCTTATTGGGGACACAATCAGAGGAAAAGACAATAAAGGGTTGAGGGATGGGAATGGGGCATAAACGATGGCAGTATTAAAATTTGAAGAAGCCCTGGCTCGCTTGGAGACGATTGTGTCGGAATTGGAAAAGGGCGATTTGCCTCTCGATGATTCTTTAAAGATTTTCGAGGAAGGCATAAAACTTTCCAAGAATTGTTTGAAAATGCTCGATGATGCTGAAAAGAAAATTGAAATAATGGTTCAAGAGAAAGATGGGAAAAAACGACTTCTGGCCTTTTCCTTAGATGATGATGAGTCCAGTCAGGACGACACCAAATCTTAATCGATTGCCTACAGCACATCTGAAAATCAGTAAACTTCTTCATTGACCACTCTATTTGCATTTCCCCCTATCTGCCATGGGTCTCCAGAAAAAAGAACCCAAGCAACGATTAGATGGAGCACTTGTTGAGCGAGGCTTGGCCGCTTCACGTGAAGAGGCCAGCCGATATATTTTAGCGGGAGCTGTCTGGGTCGAAGGAATTCGGATTGATAAGCGAGCAACATTGATCGAGGCCCATGCGAATATTAAAGTATTGGGAGGAGCCTCGCCCTTTGTGAGTCGAAGTGGAGGGAAATTAGCCGCCGCGCTAGACACCTTTAACATACGGTGTGAAGGGTTGGTGGCTATGGATGTGGGAGCCTCCACCGGAGGGTTTACCGACTGTTTGTTACAACGAGGAATTGCGAAGGTCTATGCCATTGATGTGGGATATGGTCAGCTTGATTGGAATATTCGACAGGATTCACGGGTGGTCGTATTGGAGCGATTCAATATTCGTTATCTACCGAAGGAAAAAGTGCCAGAGTCTATCCAGATGGCTGTCGTAGATGTCTCGTTTATTTCCCTGACCGTCGTACTCCCTTGCCTGGTGCCTTTTTTAGCTGACCAGGCCGTTTTGGTTGTTCTGGTGAAACCCCAATTTGAGGTGGGAAAGGGCAAGGTGGGGGCTGGGGGAATTGTGCGAAATGAGGGCCAACGACAGGAAGTCATCGATCGAGTCATGCAATGTGCAGCAGGATTGGGGTTTCATAAACTAGGAGTCATGGATTCTCCCATCCTTGGGAAAAAGGGGAATCGTGAAGCGGTTCTTGCAATGAAAAAGTGTGAACCAAAGGAACATGTATGAAAGTGTTAGTCACAGGAGGGGCAGGGTTTATTGGATCACATGTCGTTGATCGATTAATCCAAGAAGGGCATGAAGTTGTCGTCGTGGATAATCTTTCGACCGGGAAACGAAAAAATGTTCCTCATGCTGCGAATTTTTATAAAGCTGATACTCAAGGCTCTCGACTAGATCGGATTTTAAAAAAAGAACGGCCCACCGTCATCTTTCATTTAGCCGCCCAAATGAATGTCCGAAAATCTACCGAGGATCCTGGTTTTGATGCCCAGGTCAATATTTTAGGAACCATCAATCTTCTCGAGTCTGCAGTTCGGTATGGAACGCGAAAAGTTATATTTGCCTCATCTGGGGGAGCGGTGTATGGAGAACAACAGATTTTCCCCGCCCCTGAAAGCCATCCTACTCATCCATTGTCACCCTATGGAATCAGTAAATTAACAGGAGAACATTATTTAGCCTATTATGAACATGTCGCCGGGTTAGGCTATGTGAGTCTGAGGTATGGAAATGTCTATGGTCCTCGTCAGGCCCCGGAAGGAGAAGCCGGGGTTGTGGCCATCTTTAGTCAAGCCATGTTGAAAGAAGGGCAACCGCTCATTAATGGGAATGGATTACAAACGCGGGACTATATTTTTGTGGACGATGTGGTGAGTGCTACGGTGGGAGCCATGCAACCTAATATCCAGGGAACGTATAATGTTGGAACGGGGAAAGAAAGTTCGGTGAATGAAATTTTTCATCAGGTCAAGTTGTTGACGAATTCAGAATGCAAAGAAATTCATGGACCTGAAAAAAGGGGAGAACAGATTCGAAGTGTTCTCAATAGTGCGAAATTGCGGGAGGCCTTGGATTGGGAGCCAATGGTGGTATTAGATGAAGGGCTTCAATTAACGGTGGAGTTTTTTAAGGGAATGACGAAAAAATGAAGAGGATGAGGGATCCTCAATCCTCTTCATTCGAAGGTCGTTTAATAACGTGGAACCGTTTGGTCAATTTCAATGGACCATGCATCGATGCCTCCGATGAGATTTTTCACATTCGAAAAACCTTGTTGGACGAGGAAACCCACGGCATCGGCACTTCGCATGCCTCGATGGCAATACGCCACGATTTCGGTATTTTGGTCAAGTTGATCAAGTGATTGAGGCAAAGTTCCCAAGGGAATTAACACGGATCCATCAATTTTCGCTAACGAATATTCATGAGGCTCTCGAACATCCAATAAAAAAATGGTGTCGCCCTTATCAAGTCTATCTTTTAGGTCTTTTACTGTAATGGTATAGTTCATACGCCCTTTCTCCTCCCCGGAAATCTCATCATAATCTTCCATTGAGAAGAGTGTCAATGGAATGAAGCCTATGGGGAAGAATAGATTGGTAGGTGGCACAGTAAGTTCTCATTTATGCCTGACAAAATAGAGAAGAAAAGAGAAGAAGAGAAAAATTTCTCAAGTTGCAATTGACCTAGGGTTCCGCTAGCGTAGCGTCGGATTTTTGCACGGTCATGTGTCTTAGTATTCTTCACGGTTAGGGTAGGAAATGCACTATGGCTCCTCATCCAATCCCAACGATTGAACAGATCAGCCAATATTCTGAAAAAACGGTTGTCGTGCGAGGATGGGTTCGCCATCATCGAAAAAGCGGAAAAATTCAATTTCTGACCATCAGGGATGGAACCGGTGAAATACAGGCGATTTTAACGAAAGGGACCTTGGGGGAAGAGCAGTTTGAAACGGCTTCTCAGTTAACCCAGGAATCTTCCTTGGTGTTAACCGGAACTATTCGAGCGGATGCGCGAGCGCCTGGAGGATATGAGATGGATGTGGCTTCATTGGAGGTGATCCAGGTAGCCGCGCCGTTTCCCATACAGCCCAAGGAACATGGCGTTGGGTTTCTTATGGAGCATCGACACCTGTGGCTTCGTTCGAATCGTCAGCATGCCATCCTAAGAATCCGTCATGAAATCATTCGGGCATGTCGAAATTTTTTCGACGAGAGGGGGTTTGTCCTAATTGATACGCCAATTTTTACTCCGAATGCTTGTGAGGGGACGACCACTCTATTTCAAACACAATATTTTGATGAAATCGCGTATTTAACCCAAAGTGGTCAGTTATATAACGAAGCGACGGTGGCGGCCTTTGGAAAGGTCTATTGCTTTGGTCCAACCTTTCGTGCTGAAAAATCTAAAACACGTCGACATCTTATGGAATTTTGGATGGTTGAGCCGGAAATGGCTTTTGCGGAACTCCAAGATGTCATGGATTTGGCAGAAGAACTCATCGTATCAATCGTTCAAACCGTGCTATCCCGCCGGCAAAGAGAATTAGAGACCTTAGAGCGAGATGTGACAAAACTTGAGGGCATTCGTTCACCGTTTCCTCGCATGACTCATAAGGAGGCCGTAGCTTGTCTTCAAGAAAAGGGTTCTGAAATTCAAGAGGATGAAGATTTTGGTGGTGAAGATGAAACGACCCTGGCTCATGAATTTGAGAAGCCTGTCATCGTTCATCGGTATCCTTCCAAAGTGAAAGCTTTTTACATGGAGTCGGATCCCAACGATTCGGATCGTGCGCTGTGCATGGATGTGTTGGCACCAGAAGGGTATGGCGAAATTATTGGAGGGGGGCAACGCATCTCGGAATATGCCAAATTGGTTCAGCGTCTTCAGGGACATCAATTGTCGGAAGAGGATTTTCGGTGGTATTTAGACCTTCGCCAATATGGCTCTGTCCCTCATTCAGGATTTGGTATGGGAATTGAGCGGGTTGTGGCGTGGATTTGTGGACTAGATCATGTTCGAGAAACAATTCCCTTCCCTCGAATGTTGTATAAGTTATATCCTTAAGGACCTGAGAGAAAATAACTTGGACCTCTCGCATCCAATCTTCGGGCCATCTGTGAACGGGCCTCAATCGAAACACCCTCACCATAGCTGTGCTATGCCTCGGGTATTTCTCAATCGTTCCGTCTAAATCCGACCCAAATCCTGGCGCGATATGGTCCAAGATATTTTCTCTCAGGTCCTAACATGATGAATGCACGGAGACCTAACCAAGAAATATAATCCCTTTCCTTAATATAAAAGAGTATGTTCGTTAGGATGTTTCTCATAGGTCGTATTACGAGAAAAAAGTAGATTCTTCTCCTCTATCTTACCCCTGGTAAGCCACAGATCCACCTCTTTTCCATTTCAACAACCTCAATCTCACACCACAATTCAGTCTGGTTTTATAGGTATAGTGGTTATTATCTAGTGTTTTATTCTTAAATATTCAATGTTTAAAAGGTTTTGTCACTTAGGTGAACTGTATGTGGAAACATACAAAAAAATCTTAAATATCAAGACTTTTCTGTCTTGACAAGAAGATAGCGCTAGGTATACTTGCCATGAAGTGGTATAAAGTGGGTTGATGTGGATCAATGGTGAAAATGATGGAGTGGAAAACTCCCACCATATCCCGGTGTTGTTGGAGGAAATCGAGATATGGCTCGAACCTAAATCTCCCGGGGTCTATGTTGACTGTACGCTAGGAATGGGTGGAACTGCTGCCAGACTGCTTGAATTGAGTTCACCAGAAGGGTGCCTCATTGGGATGGATCAAGATCCTGAAGCCGTCAGGATGGCTGGAGAACGGTTGGCCCCTTTTGCGAACCGATTTCAACTGCATTGTGGGAATTTTAAGAATGTAAAAGCCATAGTAGAAAAACAGGAATCTCCAAGAGTGAATGGAATTATTTTTGACCTCGGTATTTCTTCCGCGCAACTTGCCCAACCTCAACGGGGGTTTTCCTTTTTGGAGGACGGGCCATTGGATATGAGGATGTCTCCTTCTCACTCCGTCACAGCGAGCGATTTGGTGAATACGCTACCCATGAATCAATTAGCAGACCTTATTTATCAAAATGGGGAAGAGCGGTTCTCTCGCCGAATTGCCAAGGCTATTGTGGAGTTGCGAAAGGACTTTCCACTTTCTACCACCTTTCAATTAGTTGACGTCATTAGGCGGGTGGTCCCCCCTGCGTATCGTCATGGACGAATCCATTGTGCGACCCGTACCTTTCAAGCATTGCGAATAGCGGTCAATAGTGAATTAGACGTCATTGAACCGGCTCTTCGAGAAGCTGTCGAATTGTTGGCTCCGGGGGGGCGAATGGGAGTCATATCGTTTCATTCTTTAGAGGATAGAATTGTGAAGCACACATTTCGTTCGATGGCTCATGGCAAAGAAGCATTGGTGAGTGCTCTTACCAAAAAACCAATAGTAGCCTCTCGGGAAGAACAGCAGCGGAATCCCCGTTCTCGAAGTGCCAAATTTCGGGTGATTGAACGAAAAGGAAATGCATAAAGTGGCTGTTCAAAAAGGCACGTCGAGCAAGGCTGCATTTAAAGAAAACACGGGACGTGTCGCTTGTCTCCAGTTCCTAGGGAAAAAGACAACCGTAAAAATCCTAAAGTCCTAGCGACTAGTCACGAGCAACGAGCGACTAATTCTGAGAACGCCTTGGGAGACCTATTTCAACGGTCACATAGGGAAAATGGAGAAAAGGAGAATGATGATGAAACCACATGTCCTGTTGGTGTTGTTGGTAGCCTTCGGCATTCTTTTTATGGGGTATGTGTGGGGGAAGGTTGATACCGTTCGTGTGGGCTATACCATTGAA
Organism: uncultured Nitrospiraceae bacterium; assembly: GCA_964555115.1. Classification (GTDB taxonomy): domain Bacteria; phylum Nitrospirota; class Nitrospiria; order Nitrospirales; family UBA8639; genus CAZKRH01. The sequence continues at coordinate 29,984 of CAZKRH010000203.1, forward strand.
GAATTGTCTCAAAAGAAAAAAGTGTTGATTCGAGAATATGAAACACTCCGGTTACGTCTTTCTCAATTAACAGCTCCTGATCAAATTGCACAGAAAGCACAGGAGGAATTAGGCATGGGAGTAGCGGAACCTGGGCAGATTATATTGGTATCTATGCCCTCTCACTCTGGTAATACGGAAAGAGGGACTCACAGGCTCCTTCAAGTGGCGCGTGGGCCGAATAGCGAACCATGAACATGAGAAGTCGGCGCCCCTCTTCCTCCCAGGCCCAGAACAACCAAGGACGACGGATTGTGCTCTGGGTTTTATTCATGTGCGGATTTGTGTTGGTCCTTGGTCGGTTGTTTCAACTGCAAATCATCAATGCCCAAGAGATGGTGGATAGGGCCAAACGCCAACATCAAAAAATGGTGGCCTTGGAACCCAGCCGTGGGACCATTATGGACAAACAGGGTCGGGTCTTGGCTATTAACACCGAGGTCCCTTCAATTTTTGCCAACCCCAAGATGATGGAGTTTTCAGCAACCACGACACAGTCGATCGCAAAAATCTTGAATCAACCTTTTCAGGAGGTAGAGGACAAGCTTAAGCAATCTCGAGACTTTGTGTGGCTGAAGCGAAAAGCTTCCCTGGAAGAGGAAGCCCAGGTACAGCCGTGGGTGTCCCAAGGGGTGGGCATTGTGATGGAGGAACGTCGGTATTATCCCAAGGGATCCCTGTTGGCGCATGTTCTAGGGTTTGCCGGGATTGATAACCAGGGCTTAGAGGGGTTGGAAAATCGATATGATGCGGAATTGCGTGGGGAAGTCAAACATCTGCTCTTTCACCAAGATGCGTTGGGACGTGTGATTGCTCATACCCATCTTGGGGCCGGGCAGTCAGTATCAGGGAATACGCTCACACTGACGATCGATGAGGTCATTCAGTATATAGCTGAAAATGCGTTGAGTACGGCTGTCCAAAAGAGCTCCGCCAAAGGGGGCGTCCTTATTGTCATGGATCCCCCGACAGGCGAAATTTTAGCGTGGGCTCTGGCACCTACCTTTGATCCCAATAACCCCTATCCTACCGAAACCAAATATTGGCGGAATCGAGCAGTGACCGATCCTTATGAACCTGGGTCAACGCTCAAGGTTCCCTTGGTAGCTGCGGCCTTGGAAGAGGGGGTCGTGGAACCTGGTACAATGATTTATGCCGGAGATGGAGAAATGCCGGTGAGTGGGACAGTCATTCATGACCATAAAAAGGCCGGATGGCTGACCTTTGCCAAAGCGGTGGAGCAATCGAGTAATGTGGCTGCGGTGAAGGTGGCGATGGAAATGGGGCGCGACCGAGTGTATCAATATTTGCGGGCGTTTGGGTTTGGAGAGCGGACGGAGGTGGATTTGCCTGGAGAGTCAAAAGGGTTGCTCAAGGAACCGCAAGATTGGGGGAATCGAACATTGGCTTCGATCGCGATTGGTCAAGAAATAGGAGTGACGCCTCTGCAAATGCTCACGGCCCTATCAGCTATTGCGAATAATGGGTGGCTCATGCGGCCGTATGTTGTCAAGGACATTCAAGATGGACAGGGGCGCCTGGTCCATCGGAACACACCTGAGGTCCGTCGAAGGCCGGTTTCGGCGCATACAGCAGAGACGACCACGGCGTTGCTGGTCAATGTCGTGAAAAACGGAACGGGGAAACGCGCCTTTATGTCCGATTTTAAAGTAGCGGGGAAAACGGGAACTGCTCAAAAAGTTGATCCTCACACGGGCAAATATTCCAAGACGCAATTGATTGGATCCTTTATGGGATTTGTTCCTGCAGAAAATCCGCGGTTGGCGATGATTGTGGTCATTGATGAGCCGCAAGATCCGGCCTGGGGTGGAGTAGTCGCCGCTCCAGTTTTTCGGCAAGTGGCGGAGCAAGTCTTGAGATATCTTGAGGTGACGCCTGGTCAAGAAACCGAAACCATTACGGTGGCTGCCGTCCGATAGGATTTGTCGGGGAGCCAGGTGATGCATGTGGTTATGGGTATGACGATCACAGAGTTAGTGCCCCAAGAGGAGGTTCTTGAGCAGGAAGGCCTGCTGAATGCAGAGATCCTGGATGTTACTGAGGATTCACGAGCGGTGAAAAATGGAAGTTTGTTTGTCGCCATCAAGGGGGAACAGACAGATGGGCATGAATTTATTTCCAAGGCCATAAGCCACGGGGCTGTGGGGATTATCGTTCAAGATTCTATTGAAGCCTGCCGGGTTCGTCTGGCCCTTGACTCGAATGAGACAGCATGGGTACGCGTCAAAAATTCCCGGCAAACGTTAGGCATGATTGCCGGACGGTTGAATGCAGAGCCTACCAATAAGCTTCATATGATTGGGGTGACCGGAACCAATGGGAAAACGACGGTCACCTATTTAATTAAAACTCTGTTAGAGGCTCATGGAGAAAAGGTCGGTGTACTTGGAACGGTAGGGTATGTGGTAGGAGATGACGTGTATGAAGCCAGCCACACCACTCCCAGTTCGGTCACCCTGCAACGGATGTTGGGGAAAATGGTTCAAGCGCGTATGGACCATGCCATTTTGGAAGTGTCCTCCCATGCCTTGGCATTAGACCGTGTGGAAGGCTGTCGGTTTGATGTGGCGGTGTTTACCAACTTGACTCAGGACCATCTTGATTTTCATGAGAACATGGAAACGTATTTTCAGGCGAAGGCACGTTTGTTTGTGGAGTATTTTCGTCAGGAAGGGAGTCCCAACGCAGCCCGGGCCATTATCAATGAAGAGAGTCCATGGGGGGCTCGCCTCAAGCGGGAATGTACCGTGCCCGTATGGACGTATGGTCTTGATGGAAAGCCTGATCTTCATGCCACGAACATTCAGTATTCGATGACGGACACGCAATTTTCCGTGACGACTCCGATTGGGACCTTCCCGCTGACGTCTCCATTGGTAGGAGAACATAATGTGTACAACATGTTAGCTGCCATTGGTGTGGCCATTGAATGTGGCTGTTCGATTCCCACTATTCAAAAGGGAGTCAAGGAAGCAGGAGTTGTGCCTGGGCGGTTTGAGCAAGTCAATGAGGGGCAGGATTTTGTCGTCATTGTGGATTACGCCCATACCGATGATGCCCTTGCTCGATTGTTGACCGTAGCCCAACGATTGAGTGCCGGCCGAGTCCTGACCGTTGTGGGTTGTGGGGGCGATCGTGATTCAGGGAAACGACCAAAAATGGGAAAAGTCGCGGCGGAGCTGAGTGATTATGTCATCGTGACGTCAGACAATCCCCGAACGGAAGATCCACTGCGAATCATTCAAGAGGTGGAGCGTGGAGTGTTGAGTGTGCCTGAATCCACTCGTGCGACCTATCAAGTCCTGGTGGATAGACGTGAAGCTATCTCCCGGGCGATTCGAGAAGCGCGAACCAATGATATGGTGGTCATTGCGGGGAAAGGCCATGAGGACTATCAAATTATCGGAACCACGCGCTTCCATTTTGATGATCGGGAAGAGGCAAGAAACGCTCTTCGGCTTTTATAGGACTTGGCAAGGCTTAGCCATTTGTTCACGTGGCGTCATTTACCATTGAAGAAGTGCTGAAAGTGACAGGTGGCAAACTCCTATCAGGAGAATTGCGGCAGCGAGCACGTCGGCTCAGAACCGACTCTCGAGAATTACAATGGGGGGATTTATTTTTTGCGCTGAAAGGTCCGTATTTTGATGGACATCAATTTGTGAGCCAGGCCATTAAGAATGGTGCGATTGGGGCGGTGGTCGAAACCTCACCTCCACAAGACCTCATTCGAAATTTGAATCGGTGGAACAGGCGCAGAAACAAGCCTCCATCAATATATATAAAAGTGGGAGATGCCTTAATGGCGTTTCAGGAATTGGCCCGATATCATCGGCAGCGATTTGATATCCCCGTTATTGCGATTACGGGAAGCAATGGTAAAACGACCACGAAAGAAATGGTCACGAGTATCCTCAAGGCTCAATGGCGAGTCCTCAGTACCAAGGGAAATTTCAATAATAAGATTGGGTTGCCCCACACCTTGTTACGATTACATAAGGGTCATGAGATGGCGGTCATT
>CAZKRH010000204.1:0-2285 GCA_964555115.1 uncultured Nitrospiraceae bacterium
TCAAGGTTGTCTCAAAAATCTTCATTGACGCTGGACCATGCTCTATTATACAGGATCAGGGAAGTCGAGGTGAGGCTTCGTGATCATGCTATTTTTCCACTGTGGGTCGAGCGAGAGGAATGGACTGGGAATGGGAATGAAATCAACGGCTCCATTTTTGGTGTGTTTTGGTGATAGCCTGACCGCAGGGTATCAAACTGGGGGGGGAGGTTTTGGCCTGAATGCTGATACTCCTTATGGCGGATTTATTCAGCAATGGGTGGGCGCTGGTGCAAAGATCGTTGTTACGGGAATTTGCGGAGAACTCACCAGTGAGAGGGAATAGGAATTTTAAAAGGCCTTTTTGACTGGAGAGGAAAGTACCAAAGCAGTCGTCCGGGATCAATGACTAGACCCTGATTGCATACGGGATAAAAAACACAAGCGTAAACGAATCGTCGATACAAGCATCACACAAAACAGCAAACCTCATCGTTGCGGCGGTGGGGCTTTTTGTTTGACCGCTTGTCACCAGTAGCCATGCACACAGAAATGTGTGCTGCAAAAAGTCGATCCCCACAATTGTTCCGTTGGGGTGCCAATGGCCGGAGGGCTTGTTGCACACGTGCTATTTTTTCAGACGTTTTCAAATTCCCTCGTAGCCGAGGGCTAGCCTTACCAGCAGCATCCCCGATCACGAAAACACTATCGACTGGGTTGGTGGTGTTTGAAAGAGAGAAAGCCCCACCGCCGAAACGATGAGGCTCTCTGTTTTGTGACGCGTGTATCGACGACTCGTTTACGCTTGTGTTTTTTATCCCGTATGCAATCAGGGTCTAGTCATTGACCCCGGACGACTGCTTTGGTACTTTGCTGTCCAGTCAAAAAGCCCTTTTAAAATTCCTATTCTCGGCTCATTTCTCCCTACCCAAAAAAATCGACTCAATTCCCTTAGCTGCCCGTATGGTAGGTATGGAGAATATTAAAACCTGGACGATATTGCTGAAACTCTTAAAAGTTCCCAATAAGTCTTTCGAATTAATTTTCACCGGGATCGTTCGCGCCATGATGTGTGAACAACTTGGGGTCGCCATGAAGGTTCCCGACCCCGAGCCGTATTTTACTATTGGTCTGTACTCGGTGATGGATGCATTATTTGATCTCCCAATGACCGCTTTCACGAAAGAACTTCCCTTATCAGAAGAAGCTATTCAAGCTTTAATCGATCATCAGGGCATGATGGGAGCGACTTTGAGGTGCGTCTTATCCTATGAACGCGGAGATTGGGAAGGGATCAATGTTCTCTTTTTAGAGCCGGAGGTCATTCAACAAGCCTACTTTGATGCTCTCTCTTGGAGTTCAAATTTATGGACTTTATTAGAATGAATGAGTACATGGGAAAACGTGGATTCAACTTGGAGTAATTTTGGTTAAACTCGATTTAAAGAGAAACTCTGAACGCTTTCAACAAGAATTTCAGCCTATTTCATGCCTGACCCTAATTCACTCAATGAGAATCATGTGTGATTGAGTGAAATCCAGTAGCACTTCTCAATTGGATATCCAGCGAATCATGTCACCGAGCATCTGATCCCACCAAACCGTTGCCACAATTACTGTCAGCGTTGCAAAGAGCGGCATCCATCGCTTTGCTCCCAAAGACACCAAAAAGAATGCTGGAACCCAAAACCACGGCGACATCAAATATGCTTGCCACGTCATCTTACAATTATAAAAGGTCACCACTGCCGCCTTAATACGCATTTTGACGTACAACGTGTGTAGTGATTCTGGACAACAGGAGAATCAGGAAGGGATTTTGAACCTAGAACCGGCAGTTGGGCGCAAAACAGCCGTCATGGTAACAGCGGGCGACACTCCAAGGGAGCAACCTGTGTTGAAAAACCATTCATACCTCTCCTCCTTTTTAGTAGTTTGTATTGCACACATTCTACAAAAAGAAGATGACGAACACGTTAACACGGCATAATCATTACGTTATCTTTGATTGCGGAAAAACAACCAGGATTAAACTAATTGGGATCCTGATCAATTATTGATCTCCCCTGTCACCTTTACCGAAAACCGAAATTTTAATCGGGGCTAACCCAAAATTTTACGACCCACCACATGATAGACAGCCCCAGGGTATTCAATGCATAACGGACATGCCATAACGGACGGAGAGAGCAGGGCAAGGAAAAACTATCAACAAAAGATTTGCCAGTGGCTTGGATTGATGATCTCCCGCAAAACCGCGCCAGCCATACCGAAAAAATCTGGAAGGCTCGGCACACCAAAAGGGG
>CAZKRH010000205.1:0-9170 GCA_964555115.1 uncultured Nitrospiraceae bacterium
CAGCACTGAAATTATATAACCGCGACATGAAAGACTCCCTAATTATTGAAGACCACGTTCTATTATACGTACTACACAAAATGGTATTGGTATTGGTAAAAGTCAAACCGAGAAAATATGGCCTGCCTTTATGAATTCTCTACGCAAACACCATGGACACAAAATCTTGGATGCGCGAGAGTCATTGGCCACCATACCTCGAAAAATTCACTAGACAAGAAGCCCATGCCTCTCGATGAACCATGGTCAACTGCTCCCTCAAAAACTTTTAAAATTGGCGGGTAATTCACGAATTTAGGGGAAGGTTACGCTACCACTATGGTCTGGCATGCGTCAAGAATTTCACCCAAAATCGGCCGTAAATACGACACAAGTCTTATAAGTATAAATACCGAATAGAGAGACCGCCGTTGAGGATACGGGAGACGATTCCTTCCCTTGTCAGCATGCCATCCATTTGCGTAGAATGGCCGATCTGCCTAAATCTCAAAATTTTTCCCTAAGTTATGAGGCTTGTGTGAGTGGATTGAAATTTGAACGTCGCGGAGAAGAAGATTATTACAAAGTCATCCTTCATATCGGCAGTTCCTATGTCCCTGTCAGCGATGACATCGTCGCAGAACTCAAAAAACAAAGTGCGCTCATGGGAGATCACTTTCTCGATTTCTTTTTAGAAAAGCTGGGATACTCATCATATTTGAAAGATCAAATCCAAGCAGAATTGACAAAGATCGGGGATACCCCTAAACAAGTCATTACCCTGCGCCAAGCTATTCTTAACCTGTAAAGCCTCTGGAATTTTCCCTTCATCTCTATTCCCAAAATCTCTTCCCCCGATTAAGGACGTACTCCTCTAACCCTGGGCAATTCCAGTCTTATCAATGTAATTCATCAGTGTGGTTTTTTTCCTGGGATCTTTTTCTAATTCCAACGCACGAACATAATGATCGATAGCGAGTTCAGATTTTCGCTTTTTATCATAGACCCGCCCGACGCCAAACGTCGCATCGGCATCCTCAGGATTCTCCTTCAAGGCTTGACTAAAATAATCAAGAGCCGTATCCACCCTCCCTTTTTCAAAATGCATCCAGCCGATCGCGGTTGCGGCGAGGAACAAACGCGGGTTAATCCGAAGAGCCTCTTCATATGCTTTTAAGGCGAGATCCTGGCGACCCTTCGTGTCATACACCCCAGCCAACGCAAAATGGAGTTCGGCATCATTGGGATTGAGTGCAAGCGCTACTTTATATTCCTTAAGGGCCGGTTCAATTTTTCCCTGCTCAATCAACGCACAGGCAAGATTCGAATGCCCCAACGTTTCATCGGGACGAAGCTTAATAATTTCACGATACTGAGGAATCGCCATTTCTAAATGACCTTGCTCTTGATACGCCACTCCTAAATTCAATCGAGCGGCCACATTCTCCGGATCTTGCTTCACGGCCTCACGATACGACCTGATCGCTTGTTCTTGTCGACCCATCCGTTGTTGGATTTGGGCCAAGAAAAAATACGGATGAGCGGATTTGGGATTTAATCGAATCGCTTCCTGATAGGAGGTAATACTATTTTCTGATTGCCCTGACTGAGCCAGAAACATGCCGGTGACCAAATGAATAGAACTCTCTTCAGGAGCTGCCTGCTTCATTTCCTCCACCCACTCACCTACTTCAGCAATATCTGATTCTGATTCGAGAGCCTTCGCATACATCTGCCAGGCAAGAGCGAATTCACCTTGAACCAAATGGACAACATTCAGCGCAAAAAAGGCTCGAGGACCCGAGGATGGTCCTTGAGACCATTGTTGAGCCAATATCAAGACCCTGGGCCAATCTCCTTGGACAATGGCATCCCTGACTGATTCTTCAAATGTTGGAGTATCACTCATATCTTCACGACATGAAGGGAGACATTTAAAAAATCACCATGATTCTTCTCCCCTAACCCTCTCAGTTAAAAATTCCTATCGTATTAATTTATATCCGGGTTTCGCCCCCGGTAACGATGTCCTTTTGTTTCGGCAAAAGGACCTAAAACCATTTTCGCCCTGTCGTGGCCCTCCGGGTCCCCTGCGCGGTTCGCCAACTCCGGCGGCTGCGCAACTCGCTCCGCTCAAACAGTGCTCGCCGAAAACCCCGGAGTCGGCTGCACTGCTCGGCCACGCCAGAAGGCAGAAGCATACTTGTAAAAAGATTTCGCGACTATTTAGGAGCAGAAATTATCTCGTTAACGCATCCTCAACATCAGGAGGAGTCGCTTGAACCAAGGCCCCCAAAAAGGGATACTGCTCCGCGAGCTTTTCTTTCATCAACCAGGCGATGGTGCGATATGACCAATGCCCCTTCACCCCTGACCGCAACTTGGAAATATATTCTGCCTCTGCAAAATCCATTTTAAATAAACAGCGCACCCGAAACCCAAAGGGTAAAGCATAAATTGATGACTCTTGGTCCATGCCGCGAAGCCGCTCAATGTCTTGCTTCACCGCATTCATGGCAGCTGTGTAATCCTTCTCCAACCCGGCATCGACCAACACCGGTGGAACATCATACCCATGCATTGAGGTAAAACTTTGTTGAATTTGTTGGCACCGACGATGCCGATGCATATCCCGCCATCCCCCGATATCCATGAGAACATCAAAGATAAAAGCATACCCACTTCGAAACTCTTTGAGCAGTTCGTCGTATGGCCCCCGTTGTCGCAAGGCCACCTCAATCAGTTCCTGTTTTTCTTTTTCCGACCAATCCTGAACCACCTGGAGTACACATCGATAGGGGGCATGACTCACGCGGTACAACAAGGTTGTGGCAATCTCATCTAAGGGATGATGAGGTTCAAGCAGATCAACAGGAGTCGTAAAGGATTCCCAAGACGAAGGTTGATCCAGTCCTTCCTTTTTCAGCAGGCCTTTGGCATGGCGAAGAATATCCCGGTAGGCCTCTGTTTGGTAGACATTAGCTGAAACATAACGGGCCAAGGTAGGAGCCAAAGGCTCCAACGACTCATCTTCCTTCCCTTCCAGTTTGGCCCATACATTGGAAGGCGGTTTCCGACAAGCATCTTTCAGGTCTTCGCCAATAGCCTGTAACTCCGGTAGTTGCGCAGACAGCAATCGGGTAATTTGTTTTTCCAAGGTCCGGATACTCACCACCTGCCCAACGTTAGTTTGGGCTGCCAAGGGGAGCAAATAGCGTGTCACATCAAAGGTACGAGCCGCCATCGTCCGATCATAAGAGGCTGGCGTCATCTCTTCAGGGCAAGGATCGCGTTCCCTCAAAAATTGGGACAGCGGATCATGTAAGACTCGGTAGGCATTGAACAAACTTCCCAAAATTCCCCGGTACAGACCTTCGGTCTCTGTATTTTCAATGGAACTTGGCGTATAACACCCCGCAGCAGCAAAATTTTGATAGCGACTGGATTTCGCCTGGCCATCCCACAGCGGCTCATCTTCTAAACGAATGGCGGCAAGTTCAGAAATATTTTCACAACAAATAGTCACATGGCCTAAATCTGCAATCGACCCGTGCCCATAGGCAAAATAGAATTGCTCCCAGAATTTTTCGGAAGAATGAGAATGGACCCATTTTAAGCTGTCCTCGATTGAATCCGGTGACCGACTATACCGAGCCAAGGCATAGGCCGACTTTTCGGGAGGCATAGGAGCCACCGCAATAATGCGACGAGGTTGTCGTTCACCACTCATAACTGAGAAATCCTTAGCTGGCGGGGTTTTTCAACAGGGCTATCAAACCAGGGACAGGTCACTATAGTGTGAGCCCCTGCTGATCTCAAGTCATGAAGTATAACCACCGAAAATTGAAGAAGAATTTTATGAAAATCCTGGCACTTTCTAAAACCCATCATCCATTCACAAAAACCATCCATCATAATCCATGATTTCTGAACGACAATCAGTCCACGGTCAATGGTCCTCTCAATGGACTTTCATTATGGCAGCCACAGGAGCTGCCGTGGGCCTTGGGAATATTTGGAAATTTCCCTATCTCACCGGAGAACATGGCGGGAGTGCCTTTGTGCTTGTCTACATCATCTGTGTTGCAGCGTTGGGAATTCCCATGATGATGGCAGAAGTCATGTTAGGGCGACGGGGACGGCAATCGCCCGTAAACACCATGCGGACCTTAGCCAAGGAAGCCAATGCTAGCCAAAGCTGGCAATTAATTGGATGGTCGGGAACATTGGCTGGCATGCTCATTCTGTCCTATTACAGCGTGATTGGGGGATGGACCGTCGCGTATATATTCAAATCGGCGATGGGTACTTTTGGAGGGACAACGGGTTCCTTTGCGACCAACACCTTTCAGGAATTTGTAGGCGATCCCGTCACGTTAGGAATCTGGCATACGGTCTTTATGGTCATGACCATGTTTGTGGTTATCCGTGGGGTGAAGGGGGGGTTAGAAAAAGCGGTGCGATACCTCATGCCCACCCTGTTTGTCTTGCTCTTAGTGTTAGTGGGCTATGCGACGACCACGGGGTTTTTCATGGACGGTCTGGCGTTTCTGTTTAAACCCGACTTCAGCAAGCTCTCAGGAGACAGCATGTTGGCCGCCATGGGCCAAGCCTTCTTTAGTCTCAGCTTAGGCATGGGAACCATCATGATTTACGGCTCCTACGTGCCCAAAGGGATTTCCATTGCACAGACCTCTGTGTTTATCGCGATCGCAGATTCAGCCGTGGCCCTCATTGCGGGCATGGCCATTTTCCCGATTGTCTTTGCCAATAGCATGGAACCCGGCACAGGTCCCAGTTTGATTTTTGAAACACTCCCAGTCGCCTTTGGGAATATGACCGGCGGCATAGCCTTTGGCACCATGTTTTTCATTCTGTTACTCGTGGCGGCGTGGACCTCCTCCATTTCCCTGATCGAACCTGCCGTGACCCTGCTGATTGAAAACTATCGAATGACCCGTATCTCCGCTTCTATTTGGTGCGGAATCGCCACCTGGGCCCTAGGGTTTGGTACCGCGTTTTCGTTTAACATTTGGTCTGATGTCACACTCTTCGGTATGACCTTTTTTGACAATCTGGACTATCTCACGTCAAACATCATGTTGCCTCTAGGAGGAATTTGTATCGCCATTTTTGCAGGCTGGATTCTCGCCAAAGACATCTCCCGGGAAGAACTGGCCGAGACCGGAAACAACCTAGCCTATCAAACCTGGCAAATCCTCATCCGCTACATCGCCCCCATCGCCGTCCTCATCGTCCTCTTCCACGCCATCGGAGTTCTTTAAGATCCTTTTGCCGAAACAAAAGGACCTCGGCTGCCGGGACGAACCCCGGCTCTAAACAATAACGTGAAAACTCAAAAGAGATTTTAGGAAACTAACTATTTCCAAATGAAATTTTGGATGAGGATTCTGAGGATTGATTATGTTTAAACCAAACCGGAAGGATTTTATTTAATCCACAAAATAATACGAATACCCAATCAACCCAAGAATAGAATTAATTCCGGTATTGCGATTCCCAATGTTGGCATTGGAAATGTGTTGCATTCGCACCGCCACATTAAGGGCTGATCGTTCAGTCAGAAAATATTGAAGGCCTGGTCCTCCCTGCAGGAGAAAATTAAATTTGGTACTTTGTTCGGGAATTCTTGGGGCTAAATCTGTCCAAGACACCCCAGCCCCAAAATCCCAATACGGCATCCATCGACCAAAAGTCAGGAAATTGTACCTCAGCACCAGGGAAGCCCCGAATAATGAGGCGCTGAAGGGTTCATGATAGTGAGCGGCTACTGGTTCAAATAACACCTCGAAGACCCCACTAAACGGATCAGCGTCGATAAAATCTGTAAACACATATCCAATTTGGGGGAGGACATAGACAGCCTTTCGATTAGAAGACTTGGCGCCATTCAATTCCGTAAAGGCTTTCGAATACCCGCCGAGCACACCAACTTCTATCGTGCCCTTCTTCATAATTTCTTTTGAGCGGGTTTGGGCCTGCCCCTCCAAGGGCACAACCCAGAGGAGACTCATCACTACGAAAAGCCCACAGATCTCTTTTCCGAACAGATCTATTCCCTTCACAGGCTTCATCATATTCTGACGATTTCTCAACATTTGCTGGACCTATTCCTTCGGGGCCGGATCATACCCACGAGAACCTAGCCAATCAACCCCCTATTGCAAGATTTTTGCCCAATCTGACGATATACAAACATAAGGGATGATGAAACTCGCCATCTAGGTTGTAACTCTCCTCACGCCACACAAGTTGAAAAAACATGACTGAACGGACGAAACGAGGGTACGCTCGACTCTTACGAGATTTGGAAAAACTCGACTCCCAGGAACGTTTCAAAGAAATGATGGAGCGGGGATATGGAGCCGTGAAGGATTTGGATAGCCTGATTGACCGAGTGAATAAACTTGCCCAACAAGGATCCTTCACCAAAGAGGGGAAGCCAAAAGATCACCGACACCCCTAATTGGATCTTGGAGACCAGACATTACTAAGAGTTAAAATGGGCTAGGGACGATGGAAATTGTTGACTCACCCAACTAACTATGGATTTTCTCCCACCCTTTTCCCTGATGACCAAAATCACAAACAGTTGGGTGAAAAATTTCTGCTAGAATTTCTACCGACTCCACTAATCGAGGCCCTGAGCGGTTAAAATATTGGTTGCCATCCAGAACATACACTCGATTGTGGCGTACTGCGGTTAATTCCGACCAGCCTTCCTTAGAGGTTAATACGGACAATTCCGAACGCGTCCGCGCAATATTAAACCCGCAGGGCAGCAACACCACAACATCCGGATCCTGTTCTCGTAACCCCTCCCAGGTAATCCATGGTGCATGAGCGCCAGCTTCACCAAACACATTTCTGCCACCGGCATAGGCCACTAATTCTGGCATCCAATTCGCCGACGCCATGAGGGGATCCAACCATTCCACACATCCAACAGTTGGATGTTCTTGCACTTGAGAAGTCCGTTCGTGAATAGCCGACACCCTCGATTGCAATTGTGCCTTCAATCGTTCTCCTACCTCGGGAACTTCTAAGGCCTTGGCCACGAGAAGAAGATCGTCCCAGACATCAGCCAGCCTATTGGGCGACAAGGAAACAATTGACGGCTTAGACTCTACCCACTCCGCAACCGTTCGCTCCACGTCGCTCAGACTCACGGCACACACTTCACATTGGGCTTGCGTCACAATGAGATCGGGGCCAAGTTGTTGCAACACGTCCTTCTTGACCTCATAAACTGATAGTGCATTTTGAAGAAGACCTTTGACTCGATCATCAATGTCCCGACTACTCCCCGTTGGGTCAAACTTGGGTTCGGTACACACAGGGAGAGACTGCACGGATGGTGGAAAATCACACTCATGGGATCTTCCCACCAACCAAGATTCGCATCCAAGAGCACTGACCATTTCCGTAGCGCTTGGGATCAGAGATATTACCCGTTTCATGTCACCTACCTTTCTTTCCCCATGCACTTTAGGGGACGAATTGGTGAGATGTCCAGGGGATGAGGGGCACTTCTGTGGCTTTATTCCCCTTCTTCACATTTCTCCCTAAGTGCAGGACCTTGAGGTCCTCCACCTGCTAGATGAATGGGCTTGTCCTGTGGTACAAATAAGAACCTGTCTTTTTCCATTCATTATGTTGTCTGACGTTCCTCGTGGCCCACCTCAGTCAGAAAGGAGCTGATGATGCCTACCAAAGCGTACATCATGTTAAAAGTCAAAACCGGCCATTCCCAGGAGGCCTTACGAGTCTTACGCCAGGTGCCCGGTGTTGAACAAGCGCATGCCTGTTTTGGACAACCGGACATTTTTGGGTTAATCAATGCCGCGGATGAAAAGGCCTTGGCCCAGGTCATCATGTCAAGCGTCCATTCTATTCCGGGTGTGGAAGAAACCGACACCCATATTGTGGCCCAGGAGTAACCTGTATCAGTATTCTTTCCTTATAATGTGGGAAAGCCCCTGATATGTGGCATTCAGTTTTTCTGGTTTCGGCCTAGGAGGATAGAAAAGACACGTAGCCCAAACGATCATTTGTCCTTGCTAATGATGGGCTCTTCCCTTGCACATCCCTCTCCTGGTTCATCGCCCCTTGAAAGCCATCATGACATACATCCTTTGGGTTCTCGTTGGTCTGTTCATCCTCTTTCCTTTTCTGAATTTTTTCCTGGGTATTCGTCCTCCATCAATTTCTACCACTGATGATCCCAGTCGCTATGACCTTCCTTTTGAACACGTTTCCTTTCCAACTGTAGATGGGCTGACCCTTCGCGGATGGTTTATTCCTGCCCCAAATTCTTCGTCACCGGAACTGCATTCTCAAAGACGCCCCACCATCATGGTTGGACATGGGTATCCCTTTGATAAAGCCAACATCCTGCAGCACGGGCTCTTCCTGCATCCGTATTATCATCTCCTCTTCTTTGACTTTCGATATTTCGGGGAAAGTGACGGGCACTATACCACGGTGGGGGCCAATGAAATCCGCGACGTACAAGCGGCCATCACCTACCTCCAACACCGTGAAGATGTGGATACAACTAAAATTGGCGCCCTAGGTTTTTCCATGAGTGCTGCCACTTTTATCATGGCGCAAGAATCAAGTCTCCGTGCTATCGTGGCAGATAGTCCGTATGCATCCCTCTTGGAAATCGTCCGCCAACAATTTTCTTTTCTTCCAGATATTCTCCGATGGCCATTCGTACAACTCACAAACCTTTTTTCCAAAGTGTTCTTAGGTTTTGACCTTGCAGATGTCTCCCCACAACAATCGGTCAGGACCCTAGACACTCCCCTATTGCTTATTCATGGTGGGGCTGATTCCCAAATCCCCCACGACCACTCCAAACACATTGCGCACAATGCCAATCCCAACCTCACATCGCTCTGGATTATTCCTGGTGCTGATCACGGCCAAGCTCATGCCGTGGAAGGCACCCGCTACGAACAGCGAATCCTGCAATTTTTCCAAAACCGGTTATCGGTAGACGCTCATCCCCGTAAGCTGAAAGAAGAAATTCGTCCCAGCCCCCTGTAAATGCTCAGCTCCACTTCTTCATAAGGGTTGGGAAATTTAAAACTGCCGCTGCCTTTTCTGCTTGCAACCTGTTTCCCTTTTCCCTACCGTACACCGCTATGCCTAGCCTCATTTCC
>CAZKRH010000206.1:0-6988 GCA_964555115.1 uncultured Nitrospiraceae bacterium
GCACATACGTCGTCACTTTGCTAACCTCCGACATCACTTTCGTCAGCGCAGAGGTCAAGGTCGTCTTCCCGTGATCCACATGCCCGATTGTCCCCACATTCACATGTGGCTTCCGTCGCTCAAATTTCGCCTTCGCCATCCGTCTTCCCCTTACGTGAGTGGTAAAAGAAAATTTTTATTCTCAGATTTAAGAAAACACTGAATTCTCAATGACAATTTTTATGGTTTGTGCTCACAAACTGAAGTCACCGAACTGACGACCAGGACTCCTTCCAGAAGCTTCCATCCCAAAACGGTCGTGGAGCCCACGACGCGGATCGAACGCGTGACCTCGTCCTTACCAAGGACGTGCTCTACCAACTGAGCTACATGGGCCCTCGATTTCGTGAAACCGATAGCGTGAAGCGGAAAATCAACTGAATGTCAAACTCCATCATCTTCAGTTTTCTACCCTAATTATAATATTTCGCCCTCACGCTTCCATGGAGCGGGGGACGGGATTTGAACCCGCGACAGCCAGCTTGGAAGGCTGGAACTCTACCACTGAGCTACCCCCGCGTAACTGAAACAGGGCTTCCCCGTTTTATTTTCCAGCCAGCCCCTCAACAACCCCTTATTATGGTGGGCAGGCAAGGATTCGAACCTTGGAAGACATCAGCCAGCAGATTTACAGTCTGCCCCCGTTGGCCACTTGGGTACCTGCCCCTTCGTGTTTTTTGGTTGGCAATTCGCCCTAACTTATTAAAAAAAAGGGATAATCTACGTTAATAAGAAGGAGGGACTATAATTCACACATGACTGCACAACACTGTTTCGCGTTAGTTAAACCGTACCCCTTATTGTCTAGGATAAAACACTTAAAAGAATTTAAGCGAAGCGATCCCTACAAACGGCACATTATAAGGTGAAGCCTAATGCTCGTCAAGATGTTGTTCTTCTTAAATTTTCAGGCCATTTTGGGGGGTTCCGGTTAGGATAGGGACATAGTACCAATTTTGAAAGGATCTCACGTTTCCATGGTGTGATCTAGAATTTTTTCACTATTTTTATACTTTTCTCACTCTTGAAGCCGAGGAAACCTCTCCATGCTTGGAGTTTCAGGAGATTTACTTCCCTCCTAGAATTTTGGTTAAATGCCACAAGGGCACCTCTAAAAACCAGGAATTTTTTGTGAGGGCAAGGAAGCCGCGCGCGAAAAACCGGAGTGTATGAGCGAATACATGAGGGCGCACGGTGCGAAGAGCACCATGTTTGTGCGCGCCGGAGGCCAGGAGCACGCGGCTGACACCGCCATCACGGAAAAGGACGGTTTTTAGAGGTGCCCTCAAGTGAAGCAGGCTTAACAAATGTCCAAACGAATTATTTTTTTCCACATAATAGCGATCTTGCTGATTGGTTCCAGCGTTTCCCCTGTTGGAGGGGCTAACTCTCCCTCTCCACATTTTTTTAGTGAGGGAGGCTTGGCTACTCTCACCACGCCTGCTGGCTTTACCATTTATGCGGAAGTCGCCGATACCCCTTTCAAAAAATCAAAGGGCCTCATGTATAGAACATCCTTGGCTCCTGATAGGGGCATGCTCTTCACCTTTCAAGACATGGGATATTGGACATTTTGGATGAAAAACACAAAAATTTCATTGGATATGATTTGGTTGGACAGGAAAGGGACCATCGTTGATATTCAACCGAATATCCCCATTTGCGAAAGAAAGGATGATTTCTGCCCTCGATATAGGCCAAGACAGAAGGCCTTTTCTGTTTTGGAGCTCAAGGCAGGCCAGGCAAAACATTTAGGACTCAAGCCAGGAAAAACACTGAAGGTCGAGCTTCCTTGATTATCCTAAGAAACAGCAGGTGGATTATGGCTTGGCTACCATCCCTTGACTCGCCTTGCCGTAATAACCCCATCAATCCCTTCGATTTCCCTTAGCGTTCTTTCCAAATGAAGGGTATTGGAAATTTCGATCACAAAATCTAAGACGGCTTTTCTATCCTCTCGGGTGGTAATTTCAGCACGGCTGATATTCGCTTGACTTCCTGAAATAGCCGAGGAAACTTGTGCCAAGACTCCCGTTTGGTCCATGGTTAAGACCGTCACTTTGACTGAATACGTACCCTGTTGAACCTGATCCCACTCCACATCCACAAAACGGTCTGTGTCATAATCGAGAGCTTCCAAATTTGGACAACCTTGTGCATGAATGGTCAGCCCACGCCCACGAGTAATATAGCCCATAATCTTGTCCCCAGGAACGGGATTGCAACATTTGGAGAGCTGCATCATGGCATCTCCCGTACCTTTGACCTTCACGGATTTGACATGATGACCAGTTTTTTGGGCTTCTGGGGTTTTATCGAGTGAAGCCTCTCCTTTTGTTTCATCGGGGGAATCCGAGAGCAATCCAATGATCTGCGAAGCAGAAATACGGCCATACCCAATCATCCTGATGAGTTCTTCAATCGACTCATACCCCTTCTCTTGACATAATTGAAGAAACTTTTCCGATTCAAGCGTTTCAGCTAATGGAAAGTGGTGACGACGTAATTCACGTTCAAGAAGCCGCTGTCCCAATTCTAATCCTCGTTTTTGCTCTTCAATCTTCAACCAATGTTTGATTTTGGCTCGCGCCCGAGAAGTTTGAACAAATTTGACCCAGCTTTTATTGGGAACCTGAGTGGGAGAAGTCAAGATTTCCACCGTGTCTCCACTATTCAATCGATGACGCAGAGACGCGATCTTTCCATTGACTTTGGCCCCCAAACAATGATCGCCAATTTCCGTATGAATCGCATAGGCAAAATCCACGGGAGTTGACCCTACTGGCAATTCCTTGACTTCTCCCGCTGGCGTGAAAGCAAAGACCACATCGTGAAATAAATCTAGATGAAAGAGATCCAGTTTCACGGAATCCATAAACTGACGGTTATCAGAAAGATCTCTATGCCATTCAACAAATTGGCGAAGCCAACTGAAGACCCTCTCATCCCGTCCCGCGACAGGTCCTGGTTCTTTGTATCGCCAATGGGCTGCCACCCCATATTCACCCAGTCGATGCATCTCCTCTGTTCGAATTTGAAATTCGACATGCTCTCCTTGGGGTCCAATGACCGTCGTATGGAGAGACTGATACAAATTCGCCCTGGGCGTCGCCACATAGTCCTTAAATCGCCCTGGAACCGGAGGCCAGCGGGAATGAACCAACCCCAAAATCGCATAACAATTCATTTTTGTGGTGGTAATAATCCGAATGGCTGTCAAATCGTAGACTTCCTCAAATGAAATACCTTGGCGTTCCATTTTTTGATAAATGCCATAGAGATGTTTGGGCCGACCCTGTACGCTTCCTGACAACCCCTCGGATTCCAGAGCTTCTTGGGCTGCGGAAACTAGGGCCTGGAGATAGTCCTGACGTTCTTCATCTCGCTTCGCCACCCGAAGCTTTAACATACGGTAGGCATCGGGATTGACATACTGGAAACACAGATCCTCAAGTTCCTGCTTGATCCAACTCATCCCTAACCGATTGGCTAATGGAGCATAGATTTCCAATGTTTCCTGAGCAATTTGGGATTGTTTACTTTCAGACATATGTGCAAGGGTTCTCATGTTATGCAAACGATCCGCGAGTTTGATAAACACCACCCGAATATCATCAGCCATCGAGAGAACCATTTTGCGAAAATTCTCTGCTTGTTTTTCTTCATAGGATTTGAAGGGAATTTGCCCAATCTTGGTGACCCCTTTCACCAATCGTAAAACATCGGGACCGAACTCCTTTTCAAGCTCAGCTTCGGTGGCCAAGGTATCTTCAAGCGTATCATGTAAAAGGCCCGCGACAATGGCCGGAACATCGAGTTTGAGAAAAGATAAAATGCCTGCCACGGCAAGAGGATGTTGGAGATAGGGCTCGCCTGAACGCCGAGTTTGGCCTTCATGGGCTTTGGCAGAAAACGCATAGGCCCGCCGAATGAACCCATCATCTGCTTCAGGATGAAAGCTCAATACCTGACTGACTAATTCATCAATTTCAGTGACCAGGGCAACGGACATCAGGATTTTCCTATAGGTGAACTGAATCTCATATCTTTAACCCTCAACTGAACTCGGCTATACCCCTTCCATTGATTGAGTTCAGGCACACAGGCCAAATCAACACATTGCGAATCGGAGGGCAATTGTGACGCTAATTTTGCCATACGAAACCCTATCGCCTCAAAGGGTGCTGAATGTTGCTGTCTGACAACCAATTTTAAATGGTCGCCCCCAACAATCCGATGTTCCAAAATCCGAAGATTCGCTACTAGAAGAGTTGGCTCAACATTTCCCATTCCAAATGGTTCCAATAATTCGAATTCCCGAATCAACTTGGGGTGGATATCCGAAAGATTGACCTGAGTATCGATATCCAGTTCAGGTAGGGGAAGATGATCGCCCCTCAAATTCATGACAGCCTCACAAAATTTCTTCTGAAAAAGAGGAAAGCGGTCTTCTTGAACCGTCACCCCAGCTGCTGCGGCATGCCCACCAAATGCCTCAAGAATATCTTGACATGCTGCCAAGGCCTGACACACATCAAAACCCGGGACACTACGAACAGACCCCCGCCCCAAACCCTCTGCGTTAAATGCCACCACGACCGCAGGACGATGATAGCGCTCAACCAAACGAGCAGCGACAATGCCAACGACACCGGCATGCCAGCCCTTTGAACCAACGACAACCGCAGAATCAGCAAAATAGGGGCCAATACCATCTTGAGCTTCCCTCACCACTTCTTGTTCTATATGCCGACGTTCCAGATTTAATGCCTGTAACCTCTTAGCCAGTTGAGAGGCAAGCTCCTCAGAATCCGTCGTTAATAAATCAACGCCTAACTGCGCATCTGCTAATCGACCAGCCGCATTAATGACGGGGGCCAATCGAAAACCAACGGTGGAGGCAGTACAAGGCCCATCAATACCTAATACTTCCTTTAATCCCCGAATCCCACATCGTGTGGACTCAGTCAAGTGCGTTAACCCCTCACGTACCAAATCTCGATTTTCATCAACCAAAGGAACCACATCGGCAATCGTGGCAAGGGTGGCAAGATCTTTTAAAGAACTCACCGAAATCTTTCCTTCCCCGAATTTCAGAGAATAGGCCTCTGCAACCTTATAGGCTAAACCTCCAGAGCACAGATCTCGAAAGGGATAGTGAGAGTCAGCTCGATGAGGATTCAGAAACGCCAGGGGCCGTGGAGGTTCCGTCGGAACTTGATGATGATCAATAACAATAATGTCTAACCCAAGACCCTGAGCCACCTCGATTTCTTTGAAGGAAGTGGTTCCACAATCAGAAGTCACTAAGACGGAAACCCCAGCCTTGGAAAGCTTACGGATGGCCTCCTCGTTGAGTCCATATCCTTCAGTTAATCTTTGTGGAATATACGATCGAAGGTTGGAACTATATTGCCCAAAGTAGTTGAGGTGGATACTGGTAGCGGAAATTCCATCCACATCATAATCCCCATAAAAACAAATATGCTCTCCTTCATTCAATGCCCGATGAATTCTGTCCACGCCCTGTTCCATATCCGGAAGAAGAAAAGGGTCATGGGAAACAGAGCTTTCGCCAGAAATCCATGATCGCGCAGCCTCCTTCGTTGTTAACCCACGACCCATTAATATGGCTGCAGTAATAGGAGAGAGGGAAAGATCACGAGCTAAGGACTGGGTCTCTTCAGGTATACAATTTCTCAACACCCATTGTTTGGCATTCATATTTTTAATAATCCTATTGGCTTCAGGCTCCGAACAACACAAAATTTCAAGAAAATCATATGAGGGGGACTAAGGGTTGTCAAACATTTGCGGGAGCCATGTTGCTCTCATTTCTAGGTTGAATGAACAATGAAAGTTCCCTTGAACCCCAATTGGAAACGGGTGAGCCTGGTAACGGAATGACCCATTCCTCGTTACAGCATACAGAGCAGAGGCTTATTTTTCTAAATGAACGACAGAATGAAGGACGACAATCGGATAAAACCTAAGAAGAAAAGAAAAGAGAGGAGAGGAGAAAAAATGAAAAAATATGGGAAAGAATGTACTGATTGGCGATTCAATAGAAGAGTTATTCACCCCCCTTTTGAACATAATTCTTCACAAATTCTGCTGCATTTTCTTCTAACACTTCATCGATGTCCTCAACCAATTGATCGATATCTTCCTTTAACTTTTTCCCAGACTCAACGACCTTGGGATTGGCTTGAGCTTCCTTCTCATCTTGGGGGGAAGAGTCCCGTTTTGTTTCCGATTTTCGTTCTTGCTTATCCATGGCGAGCCTCCTCAGCCCCTCGAGGCCTTTCACATAAAACAAGGGGTAATGATGATCTACTCATTCAGCTTAACTCAGATGTAAAAAATGCGTCAAGTTTCAAATGGCTGAAAGGCCTATTCCCATGGATTCCCAAAAAGAAAATGCCAGGAATTAACGAACCAGCAACCCACCATACTGCACAAAAAATGGGACGAAGACCAGTGCCAGAATAGCAGAAAGTTTGATCAGGATATTGAGCGACGGCCCTGAGGTATCCTTGAGTGGATCCCCGACGGTATCGCCAACAACCGCGGCTTTGTGAATGTCAGTGCCTTTCCCTCCGAGGTTTCCGGCTTCGATATACTTCTTGGCATTATCCCAGGCCCCACCACTGTTGGATGAGGAGATGGCCATGACCCCACCGGCAACCAAGGAACCTGCCAGGACACCCGCGAGCGCTTGGATGTCAAACAGGAAGCCCACAAGCAGGGGGGTCCCCATGATCAGAATGCCTGGGGCAATCATTTCCTTCAGCGCAGCTTGAGTTGAAATGGCCACACATCGATCAGAATCCGCCTCGGCTTTCCCTTCCATGAGGCCGGGAATGGTGCGGAACTGACGTCTGACTTCTTCAATCATTTTATAGGCCGCCGTCCCCACAGACTTCATGGTCATAGCCGAGAAATACGA
>CAZKRH010000207.1:0-2232 GCA_964555115.1 uncultured Nitrospiraceae bacterium
CTGATTACGGCTGTCTGTTTATATGGCAAATAAAGTTGGTCTCCAGTTTTGCGTGGTTCTTCTTTTGGGCCTATTCGGCGTATGTGCACATCTTGATGTGTCATTATTCGTGGAAGATGAGGGGTTGTATGCCGCGATTATAGACCAGACGTTTACGCAAGAAAATCCCTTTCACTTAAATTTATATGGCCAAACCTATCTGAATAAACCTCCTTTGTTTTTCTGGATGGAATCTCTGGCTTCAACTTATCTTGCTCCAGTTGTCGGAAGCCTCGAAGTGGCGTTGCGGATTCCCGAGTCGTTATTTAGTTTGGGGACGTTGCTGCTGACCTATCATTTGGGTGTGATATTATTTTCCCCGGTAGCTGGATTTTGGGCGGGTGTGGTCGTGGCGACCACATATCTCTTTTACTGGTATGGGCGTCTCGTGTTGATGGACCCTGGCCTGACCTTTTTTATGACGGCGGGATTGTATTGCTGGGCACGGGCTTCTTTTCTTGAGAAGCAGTCGGGGTGGTATGTGGTGGGGTTTGTGTGTCTGGCTATCGGGAGCATGTTTAAAGCCCTCCATGCACTGTTGTTACCATGTTTGGTCCTTCTGGTGTTTTCTGGGTTTCAGCGGGATTGGAGTGTGTTTCGACGATGGCCATTCTACCTCGGGCTGGTGGTGTTTCTGTCCATGGTTGTGCCGTATTATTGGGCGTTAGGTCCAGAGTTTCGCGAGCATTTTTTCTTGAAGGAAAGTTTGGATCGAGTGATAGCTGAATCTTCCGTTGGGAATGAACCGTTTTACTATTATCTCATCGTGGTATGGTTTGATTTTTTCCCCTGGTCAGTGTTGATTCCGTCTAGCCTGATGTTGTTGTGGTCTGTAAGGCCCTTTGGTCCAAGATCTAAAGAACTGTTTCTGTTGGTTTGGATTTTGGCCTACTTTGTCGCCTTTAGTCTGGCACATGGAAAAACCGAACGGTATTTGTTGCCGATCGTTCCGCCGATGGGTTTGGCGATTGGCTATTTTTATCATTCCATCTTTTCGACATCTGGACCGAAAATCCCTTGGGAACGATTATTGAAAGTGTTGCTTGGGGTATTTTGTGTCGTGAATGTGGTGGGCCTCATTGGCGGTCCATTTCTATTAGAGCATCTGCGGGGCGTATCAACGGATGTGTTCCCTGTACTATATACCGGAGTGATGATCGGGTTAAGTGCGTGGCTCTTCTGGCAAGTTGTGTCTTCCCGCATCCACATGGCGGTGAAGGGATTAGGGATTCTCGCAGCCGGATGGATGCTTGGTGTTATTGGATTTCTCTTGCCAGCAATGGATGTTGCGGCTTCTCCCAGGGCGATGTTTCAGGAAACGAAAGCGTTGCTGCCTAACCCTGATGAACGCATTCTGGCGTTTCAGCATTGGGAGTGGCGGGGTGACGAAGATTTGTATTATTGGCAGTATCGGCATTCCGGGGCTAGTATCATTGGATGGCAAAAAGACTTTGACCAGGCGACTGAGGATCTATTGAAACTGGTTGACCAAAAAGATCAGGTTGTGTTTTTTATGACACCCAAACAGTTCGCCAAATTAGAAGAGGCTCACTTGGAGTTTCATGTGGAACGATTGCGTGACTTTAATCGTGGAAAACGCAAAATCGTGTTGGCTCGTGCGAGCAAATTATAAAGATGGTGACGACCGCTTCAATAGAATCAAAACCCATCCAATGGGTAATGCTACACTTGTTGCCATCCGAACCCTGTAGACGGAGAATAGAATCATGAAAGGCATCATTCTCGCTGGAGGATCTGGGAGTCGGCTCTATCCGCTCACGAGCGCCATTAGTAAACAGATCTTGCCGGTGTATGACAAGCCGATGATCTATTACCCGCTTTCGACCTTGATGCTTGCGGGCATTCGCGACATTTTGATTATTGGTACCCCGAAACATTTGCCGCTGTTTCGTCAGTTGTTGAAAGATGGCCAGCAGTGGGGCTTGCACCTCTGCTTTGCTGAACAGCCCCGTCCAGAAGGGTTGGCGCAGGCGTTTATCATCGGTAAAGAGTTCATTGGCCAGGATAGTGTCTCACTCATCTTGGGCGACAACATTTTCTATGGTCATGGTTTATCATCGATCCTCCAACAAGAAGTGCAAGAAAAAGAAGGCGCCACGGTGTTTGGATATTTGGTGAAAGATCCTGAACGGTATGGGACCGTGGAATTGGATGCCGAAAAGATGGAATGAT
>CAZKRH010000208.1:0-6220 GCA_964555115.1 uncultured Nitrospiraceae bacterium
ATTGAATTGAGACTATGAAGCAGTGATAGGGCAGAGGAAGAAGAAAGGGATTTGACGGGAAGATAGACATATCCCTGACTGTACTAATTATTGAAGTAATCGAGCATTTTGCTTTGGTCCCACTCACGAAGAAGTCATCACTGACCTGTTTCGAAGAGAAGTTCGCTCCTATCGCCAACTTCCCCTGAATTGCTACCAAATTCAAACAAAATTTCGTGATGAAATTCGCCCTCGTTTTGGATTGATGCGAGGCCGTGAATTTCTGATGAAAGATGCCTACAGTTTTGACAGGGATGAACCAAGCGCCCAAATCAGTTATCAAAAGATGTATGAGGCCTATCAGCGAATTTTTGAACGCTGTGGTTTGCAGTTTCGTGCGGTAGAAGCCGATACCGGCCTGATTGGAGGGAATGTCTCTCATGAATTTATGGTTTTGGCAGAAACGGGAGAAGAAACCATCCTGTATGAGGAAACAGGATCCTATGCCGCCAATGTGGAACAAGCGGAAACCTTTCCTCAAGAATCAGTCAACTCCGAGCCAAGTCGCCCCCTTCAACAGGTGAACACGCCAGGGACCACGACTATTGAACAGGTCTCTGCGTATTTACAACGTCCAGCAGATACGCTCGTCAAAACTCTCCTCTATCAAATAGACAATCATGACATTGTGGCTATCCTGATTCGCGGAGACCATGAAGCCAATGACATTAAAATCAAACGTGTCATGCAGGCCACAGATTTACAATTAGCCAATCCTGAAATCGTGACGTCCCTGACGTCTGCCCCCGTAGGATTCGCGGGTCCGGTCAATCTCCCCAAGGTTCGAATCCTTGCTGACTATGCCATCAAACCAATGAAAAATTTTGTCGTAGGTGGGAACCAAGCCGATACCCATCTGGTCGACGTGAATTGGGATCGGGATTTTCACATTGAACAATTTGCTGACTTACGAAAAGCCCAAGCCGGAGATCCTTCCCCCCACAATGGCTCCCCACTCCAAGCCGCCAAAGGCATAGAAGTGGGCCACGTCTTTTTATTAGGAACGAAATATAGCAAAGCCATGGGGGCCAAATTTTTAGATGATCAAGGAAAAGACCAATTTGCCGTGATGGGATGCTATGGGATAGGAATCAGCCGAACCGCGGCAGCATGTATGGAACAAAATCATGATGAAAAAGGCATGATCTGGCCTCTCCCCCTTGCGCCGTTCCATGTGCATCTGCTCCCACTCTCCAAATCCGATCAGGTCAAAGAACTGACTCAATCTCTGTATGCCGCTCTGATCGATCAAAATATTGAAGTCCTCTGGGACGATCGCAATGAACGGGCAGGAGTCAAATTTAATGATGCCGATCTCATTGGTGCACCCTTCCAGGTTACCATTGGCGAAAAAGGGCTAGCCAAAGGAACCATTGAGGTGAAACACCGGAAAACAGGAGAAATTCAAACTCTTAAGCCAGAGGAAATGGAACGTCATCTTCGTGATCTGATATTTAGCTAAATAAATATACGTAAATAATTTATTCAAATGTGAGGGCAAATTTTCCCCTCACATCACCGTATTATAATTTAGACTCACCGGAATTTAAGCTGGTCCTTTACAGGCCCCCTAAATTGGACTTGAAGTAGGATGGTATATTATTTATTATTAAAAAAATCACAGTGTTTGTACGCCATATGAGCATAAATGATTCATTGACAAAGGAAAGTTTTCGATGTTAGGGTATCCCCACTTTGCAGGGATAATCCTCTCACCCACGAGTCACACACTCTAAAATTATATGATTACCCAAATGAATGTCAGGGGTCTGTTATTTGACCCCTATAACAATGCTTATATTGTGATTTTACGGGATGAGGAAAATTCCGATATGCTCCCCATTTGGGTTGGGAAATCCGAAGCCAGTGCCATAAGTTTTGCCCTGGAACACATTACGCCCCCTAGACCTATGACCCATGATCTCATGAAAAATATCCTTGACCAAGTTAATGCCCAAATCCTGAGTGCCGTGGTCACAGATTTAAAAGAAAATACCTATTTTGCTAAAATTCACCTGTGGTATGGCGATTCGGAATTTACAATAGATTCTAGACCGAGTGACGCTATTGCCCTGGCCCTTCGTGCAGAAGCGCCTATTTTTACCACAGACGATGTTTTGAAAAAACAAAGTTCTGAAGAATTAGAGCGGTGGCTGGAAAACCTAAAACCTGAGGATTTTGGCAAATACGAGACGTAAGCCTCTTGGAACCCACATTCCTTGGATTCCAATATGTCCCCTCGTTCTTCAAGTCCATTATCGTAAATTTTCCACCAACAGGAACAACTAGGAACTCGCTAATAGACGATTATACCTATTAGTTTTTCCAAAATTTGAACGATTGCCATGAGTGACGAGAATGACGTGGTAGAGCAAGATTCCCAACTGATTCCTCTCAAAGTTCATGGAGTCTTAGTCGACCCCAACACCGATACCCAAATTGTCATTTTGCGTGATGACAATAATGCGGATGTACTTCCGATTTGGGTGGGAACGGCAGAGGGCACTTCCATTCGATTAGCCTTGGAAGGTATTATTCCCCCAAGACCGATGAGTCATGATCTCATCTCAAGTTTTACCGATCACCTTGGACTCAAGGTGACCAAAATTGTGATTACAGATGTGAAAAATAATACGTATTATGCCACAATTCATTTATCATCCAATGGAATGGAACGAACCGTCGATTCCAGACCTAGTGATGCCCTGGCCTTGGCCTTACGGGCCAAAGCCAAAATTTTTGTGACGCAGGATGTGTTAAAGCGACGAAGCGGGGAAAACCTTGATGCTTGGTTGGCTAAATTAGACCCCAAACAATTTGAGCAACCTGAATCATGAGAGAGTCAGCAGGTCAGCTATAGTCTTATTCGGAGTAACACATGCGAACTTTTCAAGCCAAACCTCTTGAAGTAACCAGAAAGTGGCATCTCATTGATGCCAAAGGACAAACGGTCGGACGACTAGCTGCCCAAGTAGCCACCTTGCTTCGAGGGAAACATAAACCAATTTTCACCCCTAATGTTGACACCGGGGATCATGTCGTTATTGTCAACGCTGGCGAAGTACACTTCACTGGGAAAAAACTTAAAAATAAAATCTATTACCACCATACGGGTTATCCAGGAGGCATCAAATCCACTTCGGCAGAACATCTTTTAGAAAAAAAGCCTACCGAGGTCCTTTCTAAGGCCATCCGTGGCATGCTCCCCAAAAACCCATTAGGAAAGCAAATGGCTAGGAAACTACGGATTTATGCTGGAGCCCAACATCCACATGGCGCCCAAAATCCAGAATCCCTCGCTTAATATCTTTCGAATTCACTGAAAGAAAGGTTTACGCATGGCAGGTATCAATCAATATGCAACCGGGAAGAGAAAAAGTGCGATTGCCCGAGCCTGGGTTACGTCAGGATCAGGAGAGATTCAAATAAATGGTCGCACCCTTGAACATTATTTCCCCTTATTACCCCTTCAAGCTCAAGTCCATACTCCGTTTGAAGCCTCAAACTCCGTGGGCCAATTTAATGTCAAAGCCACGGTCTGTGGAGGTGGAGTGTCCGGACAAGCGGGAGCTGTGCGTCATGCGATTTCAAAAGCCTTGGTGGCAATCAATAGCGAATACCGGGGAGCTCTAAAAAAATTGGGGTTACTGACTAGAGATTCGCGGGTCAAGGAACGAAAAAAATATGGATTAAAAGGGGCTCGCGCCAGGTTCCAATATTCAAAACGATAAGCCGACATTTGAATTTCAAATTTGAAAAGGGAAGGTCGATCGGCCTTCCCTTTTTTATATTCTTCCACAATTTCGTGATTCCCGATACAAACGATCATGCCTAAGTCACCTCTTAAAATTGGAGTTATTGGAGCCAGTGGATATACGGGAGGAGAACTTCTTCGTCTTCTAGCCGGACATCCCAAGATCACAGTCTCAACGGTCACAGCGGACAAATCCGCAGGCACCCTCGTGTCCACCTTATTTCCCAATTTGAAAACGTTTCTGCCTCACACCATCGAACGGACCAATGTCCAATCCCTGACAAAGCAAGTTGATGTCGTGTTTTTGGCATTACCGCATACCCAATCCATGGAACTCGTCAAACATTTTGTTCAAGCGAAAAAAATGGTGTTAGACTTAAGTGCTGATTTTAGATTAAAAGATCAAGAAAATTATGAACGATGGTACGAGGTCCCTCATACCGCCCCAGAGTTGCTTAAAAAGGCGGTGTATGGATTGCCAGAACTCTATCGATCAAAAATTGCCAAATCCAAGTTTGTGGCAGTTCCCGGGTGTTACCCCACAGCCGCTATCCTTCAGCTGGCCCCATTGATCGCTCACGACATCATTAAACCACAGTCGATCATCATTGACGCGAAATCCGGCATCTCTGGTGCTGGCAGAACACCGGCAGTCCCCTATCATTTTCCTGAAGCTCATGAATCGATTAAGGCGTATAAAATTGGGGTTCATCGACATACCCCTGAAATCACACAGGAGCTTACACTCCTACATGGTAGAAACTCGACATCAGGGAAAAAGAAAAAAGCTGCACTCAAGGTAACCTTCACGCCCCATTTACTTCCCATCAATCGAGGAATATTAAGTACAGCCTATTGCCAGAGTAAAACACCCATGACCCTTCAACAACTGCAGGCCCTCTACCAGAAATTTTATCAACACGAATATTTTATCCGACTGCACAACGACCCCATGGCCATTAGTCCCTCCCATCTCAGAGGGTCGAATTTCTGTGACATGGGAGTGTTTTTGAATGAAGATACCAAACACATTATTAGTATCGCTGCCATCGATAATCTGGTGAAGGGAGCCGCAGGACAAGCCATACAGGCCATGAATATTATGGCAGGGTTTCCTGAGACCTTAGGACTATCCTTGCCTCCCCTTTATCCCTAACCCCATGGGCCTTACTGCACATTCTTCAATAATCATGAAAAGCACAGTGATGAAAGGGGGCATTACTGCTCCAAAAGGATTTCGTGCGAGTGGGGTTCACGCAGGGATCAAACCGCCCTCCAAACTGGATCTCGCCTTAATCTATTCTGATACAGATGCCGTCATGGCGGGTGTTTTTACCAAAAATTGTCTTCCCGCTGCACCAGTCATTCTGGATCGACAAAGATTAAAGACCCACAAAGGAAGAGCCATAATCATTAATAGTGGAAATGCAAACGCCTGTACGGGAAACCCAGGTATACAAGATGCCAAAACCATGACTCGCCTCCTGGCCGACCATGCAAACATTCCCGCAAGCCAGGTGTTCGTCGCCTCGACAGGAATTATCGGGCATCCCTTACCGATTTCAACAATTGCCAAAGCTGTTCCCAGTTTAGTGAAAAAGATTCGCAAGGGTGGCCACCTTGATGCCGCTAAGGCCATCATGACCACCGATACGGTATACAAAGAATGTGCCTTGGCCATCCCCCTTGGGAGTTATTCGGTCACAATAGGAGGGATGGCGAAAGGTTCAGGCATGATCCATCCAGATATGGCGACCATGTTGGCCTTTATCACCACGGATGCAAGTATTTCCCCTAAGACTTTTCAAAAGGCCTTAACATTGGCAGTGGATCAATCCTTCAATTGTATTTCTGTGGATGGAGAGACCAGCACCAATGACATGGTACTGGCCATGGCCAATGGCATAGCCGAATATCCTGTGCTTCAGCCCCACACCAAGGCTATGCAATGTTTTCAGGATGGCCTCAGCAAAGTCTGTAAGACCTTAGCCTTGAAGGTGTGTCATGATGGTGAAGGTCAAACCAAGGTGGTTCTTGTGAGAGTCCAAGGAGCCCGATCCACAAACCAGGCCAAGAAGATTGCCCATACCATTGTCACCTCCCCCTTAGTCAAAACTGCACTATTTGGAGAAGATCCCAATTGGGGGAGAGTGATGGCAGCCATTGGACGGGCAGGAGTTCCTGTCAATCCCAAAAGCATCGATCTGTACTTTGACAACATTCAGGTGGTGGAAGGGGGATTGGGGCTACACTCGACCAATTTGAAATTGGCCAAACGAATTATGAAACAATCTTCCTTTGAGGTGACCGTATCCCTAGGAAAGGGACCAGGCACCTTTCAATTTTGGACTAATGACTTGACCCATGACTATATTACCATAAATACAGCCTACCCCACCTAAAGGTTTTCCTAAAGCAACCTCCCTT
>CAZKRH010000209.1:0-8733 GCA_964555115.1 uncultured Nitrospiraceae bacterium
AATTTCCCAAAAGACTTCAGCATCAATTGAGGACAGGATGCACACATGTCCTAAGCGGGACATGAGATCCAAGAGTGCAAGCGGACCACACACTTCAAATTTCCAGGAGGGAAAGGTGAGTACACGGTCATCATGCACGACCTCCAGCGCAGATTCCCCGTCTATCTTCTTGACACGAAACTCTCCTTTGCTTTGTCTGAGTGCGCGCGAAATGGTATCCGGCGATAGCCGGGAGGGTTCAAAAGCAAAAGTCGGACTCGCTGGAGAATGACAGGTAACCAGAGAATAGGAAGAACGCCGTCCCTTTAACGACAAGACATCCATCATATTCATCCCACCCCAAAACCGAAATTGAAGGACATCCGAAGGGTAAGCCTTCAACGCGGTTTGGTGTTCCTGATTGGCATGATACACGCCCCCAAACCGGGAACCTGGTTGGAGTCGGTCTACGGCATGGAGGATGAAGGGATTCTTCTTTCCTTGGAGTTGTGGAAGAAGCTGGTCTGTTAATTCCTGTTCAAACGAAAGGTCTCCGGCTCCTAAATTTAACAGAGAAGGGTGTTCTGTTTGGACCAATACATCATATGGATTGAAGGACTCAGTCAGAATGTTCTGAATTCGACTCACAGGAAGCGACGGGTCCACGGGCAGATCGTTGTCCCCACGAGTGAGACCAAAGACGACAGTTAAAGCACGAAGGGCTTTAGAGCTTGGCAGCCCGGTGAGGGTTTTAAGGCGTGTGGAGTCCAATTGGGCGGCTTTGTCGATCTGCTGCTGGTCCAAACACTCAAGCAACGTATTTTGAAATTCCAAGGAGAATTCAGAACTCCGGATTCTCGTGTGCAAGAGACGCAAGGTTTCTGGTAAACACGCGCTGGCCATGAGTTTTCGACTTGTTTCCCATTCCTCCCGTTTTTCCTCTCGAACCCGTTTCACCATGTGCCGAAAGGTTTCGAGTTCCTGTGGATCTAGTCGAACATGAGATTCAGTCATGGTTTCCTGAAAAGGGATTTAGGCAGATGGATTATGTCGAAAAGAGAACGGTTCACTGGATGCGTTTAGGTCTGGGTTAACAAGAGGGCATGGACTACACGCAGCTTTGCTCCCGAACATTTTCCCTTCTCGATTAGTTGGGTTGCGATGGCCCATACCTTGTGTTACTACATTCTCATGAGGCATTTCCAGAGCAAATCTGGGTTTCGAAAGATTTTCGGAATCTTCTTCATCCTTATCAGTGTATACCTTGCTGTCTCTGGCTGTGCGATGGGGCATACCCCCCAAGCCACATCATGGAAGGCTGGAGACATCATTGATACCCACGCCAAACAAATCGTGACCTTTGATCACCTCAAGCCCCGCTTGTTAGAGGCTCACGTTATTTACATAGGGGAGGAACATTACAATCCCCATCATATTCAAGCCGCGATTCAAATGCTTGAGGTCATCCGGGATACGGGCAAGCGTCCAGGAATTGCCATGGAAATGTTCGGGTGGGATGGTCAGCACGCGTTGGATCAGTATATCCAGGAAACCCTCTCTGACAAAAGTCAATTTTTGGTTGACGTCCATTGGGAAGCCAATTGGGGTGGGAATTTTGCCGATTATGAACCCCTCGTGAATTATGCCAAAACGCATAGGTTGCCACTCTATGGCATGAATCCTCCGCGAACTCTTGTTCGCAAGGTAGTTACTCAGGGGTTAAGTGCGACCCGTCAAGATCCCGAAAGAATTCAATGGGGATTTGAGAAAGCCATCTCTTTGGAAGATCCGGAATATCATCGCGTCTTATTTCGACAATTGGAAGAATGTCATCCTGGGATGCCCGAAAAGATGTATACGCGCTATTATGAAGCCTCTATCTTTCGTGATGAGGGCATGGCCAAAATCCTGGTCGATGCCTTGAACAAGCAGGCGGGGACCGATGGCCCCGTCGTCAGTTACACAGGAGGGGGGCATATCCAATACCATGTTCCCGTTCCCAGTCGAGTGCTGAGAGACCAGGGCTCCTCGCTCAAATCCCTGAGTGTGTATCTCAATTCGTTTGATCCCGATAGGCTGGAAGAGATTGATCAGGCTATTGATGAACAGATTGCTGATTATATTTGGCTGACTCCGATTGGGCCTGGCGGCCCCCAACCTCGTTGTGGGTAAATGGAGGCTGGTGCAAAGTCGGGCACCAGGGTTTGATACAAGTTGTCACTAGTTGCTCGTCGCTGGTCGCTCGTATTTTGTGATTTGACACGCCCTCGGTCTGGACTCGAGGGGAGCCTGAATTCGGCATCTTGGCGAGCACTGTTTGAGCGGAGCGAGTTGGAAAAATCCCCCTTACCC
This sequence comes from uncultured Nitrospiraceae bacterium, assembly GCA_964555115.1. GTDB lineage: Bacteria > Nitrospirota > Nitrospiria > Nitrospirales > UBA8639 > CAZKRH01. The sequence continues at coordinate 2,332 of CAZKRH010000209.1, forward strand.
CATTTTTCAAAGGGGGTATAACACGCTCTTGCTCCCCTCTTTGGCAAAGAGGGGCTAGGGGAGATTGCCCTTCTGGGTCTTCATTTGGCTACCTGGTTCGGGACAGTTTAGGATAATCCCCCTCACTCCCCCTTTTACAAAGGTGGAAGAAGAGCGAGGGAATGAGGCTGTCCCGGTTTCGAATTGTTGGCCTCACAAAAATTATTTGAAAGTCTACGAATTCTCAATTTTTTTTGAATGGAATGCTAAAGAGGAGGACATCATGAGTGATCCGGTGGTGATAGCCCAGCGAACCCCCTATGTCATGGAAATGGAACCGGGCAAATATTTTTGGTGCCGGTGTGGACGATCAAAGGAACAACCGTTTTGTGATGGGTCCCATACGGGTACCGACATTACCCCGATTGAAGTAGAAATTGAGGAAAAGAAGAAGGTGGCATGGTGTGGATGTAAGCACACCAAAAAGCCGCCATTTTGCGATGGGTCACATTCACGGTTGGATGAGGCCTAAGTCCTTGAGGTGTATACGGTTTCTATAGAAGCGTATGGCAACAATTCAAGAATTCCCCTTTCGGAACAACTTACAAGGCTCGTGCGAATTTATGTTGCACTTTGTCCATGATTTTTAATAAAATAGCTGTTCGGTTTTGGAAAAACCTACGAGAAACTGAAATATAATATTGAGCTAAGGAGGGGAATCCCGATGAAAAAATTGGCTGAACGGACAGTTGCAACATTCTTGGCGTCAGGCATGCTGGCCAGCCCCGCGTTTGCCAATGTTCCGGGTGGGGGATACGAAGGCATCACGGGAATATATTACTCTGTTATCGCCATTGTCTTGGCATATGGCGTCTATGACATTTGGTTTAAAAAAGAATAAACTTCCCTTTTCTCAAGTTTGCCAGCCCTCTAGTTTTTTTTGAATGTGTCAAAGAAAGCTAGGGGGCTTTTTTTGTAAATTCTCCACACCACCAGGGATCAAAAAGAGAAATGGTGCTCTTGCTTCTTCCCTCAATTGGGTTTTTGGAGAACTTGTTCCAAAATGGGCATCAGGTTTTGGACAATGACCTCGTACCCTTCAGCCGTAGGGTGAAGGCCATCAGCTTGGTTCAAAGCTGGGTGAGTGGCCACTCCGTCTAAAAAAAATGGCATGAAGGTGAGGTCGTACTTGTCTGCGAGCGTGGAATACATGTTGGAAAATTTGGTGGTGTAGGGGAGGCCATAGTTGGGGGGAATGTGCATCCCGGTCAAGACCACCGTCACACCGGCTGCTTGAAATCCCTGAATAATATTCTCCAGATTGTGAAAAGTCTCGTTAAGGGGATGCCCTCGCAGTCCATCATTGGCGCCTAATTCTATGATCACAATGGATGGGTGGTTTTTTAACACCCAATTGAGACGGCGAAGGCCACCAGCAGTGGTATCTCCACTCACGCCTGCATTAATGACTCGATACCGATAGCCCTCACGATCCAGTTGGCGTTGCAGAACGGCTGGGTAGGCTTGATCCTGAGGAATTCCTAACCCTGCGGTGAGACTATCCCCAAAAGCGACGATCCTGGGTGGGTCCAGAATTCCTGGTGTGTGACTCTTGGTGTTGCCTGTTTTGAGATCTTGAGTTGTGAGAGCCAAGGGCTCTGAACCTGCACGAGAAGAGGGGGCATCCTGTTCCGGATTAGAGGTGTCGCATCCTGGAACGAGCAAACTAAAAAGAAGACTCAGAGGTATTATGAAATTCTTAAGTTTCATAGCAGTTATTTCACCATTGTACTAAAGGATGACTCCACTTTAAAAAAGCCTCCTGTATAATACATTCATTGTGGGCCTGTTGAAAAAAGCTGCCACCGCCCTTTCAACAATGGTCGCTCGTTGCTGGTAACTCGTTTCCTGTTTTCGGAGATCCTTTTCGCCCTCGGTCTGGCCTGGAGGCGAACCGAATTTGGCATTTTGGCGAGCACGGTGTGAGCGCAGCGAGTTGCGCAGACGCCGGATTCTGTGAGTCGGATAGTGCATTTTTGGCCAGGCTGGGCGAACATGGTTTTGGGTTCTTTTGCCGAAACAAAAGGACCTCGCCGGCTGGGCGACACCCAGCCCATGATGATCCAAGGAATGAAAGCCATATGATTGTCGTAGAAAATCTGACCATGCGATTACAAGCAGGAAACCACACCGTGGAAATTTTAGATAGTGTGTCCTTAGAGATTCCTGAAAAACAGGTGGTCGCTATTGTGGGGCCATCCGGCAGTGGTAAATCAACATTGCTGGGCTTGTTGGCTGGGTTAGATCGGCCAACAGAGGGATCTATTTCATTAATGGGAAAGGATCTCACGACCCTGTCCGAAACTCAAATGACCCAATTTCGTCGACAACATATCGGATATATTTTTCAATCATTTCATTTAATCCCGACGCTCAGCGCTCTAGAAAATGTGGCCTTGCCTTTGGAATTAAATGGCGATCCCGGGGCTACTGGACGGGCTGAAGAATTGTTGCGACAAGTAGGCTTAGCAGATCGGATCCACCATTACCCCGTGCAATTGTCTGGGGGTGAACAACAACGAGTCGCGGTGGCCCGGGCTTTTGCCCTACGGCCGCCGTACTTGTTTGCTGATGAACCGACGGGCAATTTAGATAGTACCACCGGCGCGGTGGTGATTGACCTGTTGTTTCAACTGAATCGAGATCATGGCAGTACCTTAGTCCTGGTGACCCATGACCCTCTGCTGGCTCAACGCACGCAACGAATGATTACCCTCCGAGATGGCCGTGTAGCCAGCGACCAAGGTGCAATGACCTAACGTGTAAAAACTTGTTTTTCACTTTCAGACATTGTCAGATCCAAAGGGGAAAGGAGTCGGTCGCCGTCAGGGGATACCCTCTTTCTGTCATCCACGACATTCTTCATCGGGGATCCAGGCTTTCTGTCTCTTCCTCTGAAGAAACGACAAGATGGATTCCCGATAACGAATGTCGGGAATGACGGGGCGAAGATACACAGGCCATGTCCCCCAATCATCGAATGTGCATGGCGTCCGATGCTTCCCGACAGATGAAGTCTAAGTTTTTTCACCAAACGCGTGATTCACACACACTAAGATGATGTTTTCACTGAAAATGGCTTGGCGAGAGTCTCGGGCAAGCTGGCGGCGATTTCTCTTCTTTTTCCTCTGTATTGCCATTGGGGTGGGGGCCATGGTGGCTGTCGGTCTGTTTTCCAAAAATGTGGAAGCCGTCATTTTTGGAGATGCTCGAGCTTTATTGGGTGGGGATATTGAGTTACGCTCTTCCCGACCGTTAACGGAGCATAGTCACACTGTGTTGGAGTCGATTTACACACGCGACATTAAGGTTGTGCATGTCAGTGAATTAGTGGCCATGGCGGCCTCAGACCAATCCGAGTCTCCTTCATCCCAAAGTTCCTCCACCCAATTGGTCCAGCTTAAAGTCGTAGAAAATCTGTACCCCTTTTATGGCGTGGTGGAGATTCAACCACCTGGGCCGCTCATGGAGTTTTTGAAAACATCTCCTTCGGGTTGTCACCAGGATCCCTGTTTTGGGGCGATTGTCCAGGAATCCCTCCTGTTCAGTCTGGGTTTAGAGGTGGGGAAGATTCTGAAAATTGGTCAGGCATACTTTGTCGTAACCGGCGTCATGTTGAAAGAGCCGGACCGAGTCGCGATGGGAGTGGGGTTGGGACCACGAGTCATGATTTCTCGTGAAGCGTTGGCTTCGACAGAATTAGTGAAACCCGGAAGTCGCATTCGGGAACGCTATCTTCTCCAGCTTCCCCCCACGTATCCGTTAGAGGCCTTGGTGGGAGAACTAAAGGGCCGGTTAAGTAAGGATGGAGTTCGTGTCTCGACCTACCGAGAAGCCCAACCTCGCATCAAACGCTTTCTTGATCAATTAGCAACCTATTTAGGGCTCATTGGTTTGACGGCGTTATTTGTTGGGGGAATTGGAGTGGCGGCGACCATTCAAGGATTCATTGCCCAAAAAATGAACACCGTGGCCATTCTCAAAACGGTAGGAGCCGAAGCTGGTTTTATTCTGCGGACCTACTTGTTCCAAAGTATGTTCATGGGAGTGATTGGGAGCCTGGTGGGAATCGTGTTGGGGATAGGGTTTTTGGTCATGTTGCCGACACTGCTGAAGGACATATTTCCCCTTCCCATCACCACCACGATCTTTGTGTTTCCACTGATGAAGGGAATGGCGTTAGGAACCCTGTCCACGGGATTGTTCACGGTATGGCCATTGTTGAGCGTTCGACAGGTGTCGCCCTTAAGAATATTTCGCCGAGATATTGATCAGCCCCAAAATTTTAGCGGGTCCGCCTCGATGTGGAAAAACCTCAAAGGTCAGGTTCAAGGACTGCTCCAAGATCGTTATCGTTTGGCTACGGGGGTGGGAGTGGGAATGGGTCTGTCGGGTTTAGCCATGTGGCAAGCTCGCTCACCAGGGTTGGGCCTGACCTTTATCGTCGCGTTTGGTGTCGCCCTGCTTCTGTTATTGGGGGCCATGAAACTATTGGTGTGGGGACTGTCTACCATGGCCCGGCCTCGGTCGTTTGTCATGCGGCAGGCCATGGGGAATATTCAGCGACCAGGTAGTCAGGCTTCGGGAATGGTGGTGGCCATTGGAGTGGGGGTCATGGTGATTGTCAGCATTGCGTTGATTAAAACATCATTGCTGACGGCTATTGGGGAACGTATGCCCAAGGATGCGCCAACCTTTTTCTTCGTGGATATTCAACCCGACCAGAAATCCCAATTTGAGGCGGTGGTTCAGGCCAACACGAAACAAGCGGAAGTGCTGTTGACGCCAGTGGTGCGATCGCGACTCTCGGCCATTAATGGGACACCCATCAATCCTGAGGATCATAAAGGCAAGCGTAATGGCTGGTATTTTACCAGAGAATATGTGGTGACCTCCCTCAGCGAACTCCCCAAAGAAAATGAAGTGGTGAAAGGCCAATGGTGGCAACAGGAAAAGGATGCAACAAAAGAGTCACAAGAAATAGGCCATCAACCTATTCGCGTCTCCCTCGAAGATGAGGCGTCTAAAAATCTAAAGGCAGGACTTGGCTCAACCATTGAATTTGATATTCAAGGCACTCCCCTCATTGCGGAGGTGGATAATTTAAGAAAAGTGGAATGGGGAGGCATGGCCATTAACTTCTTTATGATTCTTTCACCTGGGGCCCTGGATGGAGCGCCGTTTACCTATATTGGCTCAGCCAAAGTTAGGCCAGAAGAAGAGGTGGCTCTGCAAAAAGCGATCGTGGCAGCCGTGCCCAATGTGACAGCGATCAAAGTCGGCGACATTTTGAAAAATATTGCCACCCTCTTAAATCAATTGGCATGGGCCATTCAGGGAATGGCATCCTTGTGTATTGTCAGTGGGATCGTGGTGATGACGGCAGCGGTGTCCACCACTCGATTCCGTCGACTATATGAATCAGCCGTTCTCAAAGCCATTGGGGGAACCCGATCTATCATACTTCAAACCTTGGCGGCGGAATTTGCGTTAGTCGGGGGATTGGCTGGAGTCATCGGGGTGACCTTGGCCAGTGTGCTGTCATGGGCAGTATTAGTCTTTTTTCTTGATTTGCCTTGGACGTTTCAACCCGAGACCTTAGGATTGGGTATTGTAGTCACGGTCGTCATGGCCCTGGCCGTCGGCTTTTTGAGTACCTACCGAATTTTAGGGGAACCGCCGTTGGCCGTACTCAGGCAGGAGTAACAGCCCAAAAGGGTTTTCACTGCCAAGAAGTTAAAAAAGCGCGGGCTTCGATCCAAGGGGTGCAGTGTGAGAAATACTTAAAGACGTTTTTGGATAGTTTCTAAAATACGCCGAGAACGAGTCTCATCCCCCAAATATCCAACCCGAATAGAAATTTCGGTTTTAGATCGAGTCACCGAATCAAGATGAATCCACACATCTTTGTCATCCGCCGTTTTAGATTCCACCTTGGCCGATAGCTTATCTACCTGATTCTTGAGGATCACCATATCCAAGCTTTTGAGGCTGGCAACCGTCGCGCCGTGAACTTTTTTCACGGACCCATCCAGTTCCGCATCAAGTTTTCCCATCACAAAAGCAGCCCCACCCGCTCCAGCCCCAGCACCTAGAAGGAGTAAGCATCCTGGAGTTAAAAGGACTACCAAAAGAACAAATAATAAAAGGGGAAAAGAGATACCAAGAGATTTTGAACAAAAATTAGTTTTCATGAAATACCCCTAGAAACAATTTGCTTAAAAACCCAGAAAAAAACTTGGGTCTCCTAGCTCTATCGGAAGGGGAGTCACATCAATTGAATATTTGGGAAATGTTATTTCCTTGAGAATTGAAAAAATTAGCATTAAAACAAGGGGTGGGGGAACTTCCCTTACTTGGTGG
>CAZKRH010000210.1:0-5517 GCA_964555115.1 uncultured Nitrospiraceae bacterium
GGGAAAGGACTTCTTCTGCCATTTGCTCGGAGACGGGGAAGTCTCCTTTTTGGTAGCCCAGATCGCTATAGCATTCTTGTAAATGGAGAGGAACAGGATAATACACCTTATGCCCGATTCCTTTCTCTTTCAAAAATTCCAAAAGTTCATCACGTTTCTGTGCTCGAATGGTGTATTGATTAAACACATGTTCGTTTTCAGGATCGATCCACGGCAAGATCACTCGATCTAACAGTCCGGCTTCGTCAAATAAGCTCTCATATTTCTTCGCATTCACTCTCCGCTGAGCATTCCATGTTTCCAAATATGGCAGTTTCACTTTGAGGACTGCTGCTTGCAGAGCATCTAAGCGACTATTCATACCAATATGATCATGATGATAATCAGAAAACCCACCATGAACCCGAAGAGCCGCCAATTGATCACGAAAATTTTGATTTTGGGTGGTAATTAATCCCCCATCGCCAATGCCGCCAAGATTTTTTGACGGGAAAAAGCTAAAACACCCCAAGTCAGCCAAAGCACCAGCTTTTTTTCCTTGTCTTTCCGCTCCAAGGGCTTGGCAGCCATCTTCAATAATACCAATTCCTTTCCCTACTGTCTGCGCCACCAAGTGCTCCACTTCTGCACATTGTCCAAATAAATGAACGGGAATGATGGCTTTGGTTCGGGGGGTAATTTGCTCTTCAATTTTGGAGGGATCAATATTGAATGTATCTGGTCGAATATCGACAAAAACCGGTTTCGCATGTAAACGCGATATTACTCCTGCCGTTGAGAAAAATGTAAAGGGTACGGTAATAACTTCATCACCAGACTGTACATCCATCGCCATCAAGGATAACAACAAGGCATCACTCCCAGAAGCTACCCCTATGGCATGAGTACACCCCAGATATTGGGCAAGGGATTCTTCAAGTGTTGAAACATTCGCCCCCAAAATAAAGGCCTGGTCCTCAAACACCGACTGAACAGCCGACATCACTTCTTCACGAATTTCGGCATATTGAGGTTTGAGATCTAAAAATGGCACGTTCATCAGTGAGCGATTCCCAAAATAAGCAACTTGAAAAAGACCGCGTATTGAAGCATACCTTACGAAGAGGAGCAAGTTTTTGGGGAAAAAATGGCTGTCCGCATCCCAAAAGCATAGGATATTAAATTATCTGGAGAAATCTGATGAATTTTTGTAGTGACTGTGGGTCAACGGGAAGCCAAACCATTCCTCCAGGGGACACACTCCCTCGTTTTGTCTGTGATGCATGTGGAACCATCCATTACCAAAACCCCAAAATGGTGGTGGGATGTATTATTGAATGGGAGGAACAGATTCTCCTGTGTCAACGTGCCATTGAACCCAGATATGGTCTCTGGACCATTCCAGCGGGTTTTATGGAAAATCATGAGACGTTGGAAGAGGCCACCCTTCGAGAAACCTGGGAGGAAGCGAAAGCTCAGGTGGACATTACCTCCCTATTCGGCGTATTCAGCATCCCAGCTGTGAGCCAAGTCTATACCATTTTTCAAGGAAAACTACGTACGCTCGAATATGGAGCTGGCGAGGAAAGTTTAGATGTGCAACTCGTTCACATTCACCAAATTCCTTGGGACCAATTGGCATTTCCGGTTATGACGAAAGCCTTGACACTCTATTGTCAGGATCGTAACCGCCAAGAATGTTCCACCCACGTGGAAACGATTGGCCCTCATCCCGTCGGTTAATCCTAGAAACAGCAGTTGGATCACGAAAGTCTGCACACGTTCTTCATGCACCTAGAGAATTGTAAAAAGCTCTCATCACCCAGAAGGTGACCGCAAGTTTGTACAATTCCCTATGCACATAAATCCCTTGCACAGCTTTTTCGCGCCAAACTGCCGTTTCTAGGATAAATCACTGGTTGATCCCCGACCCCATTTCGATAGTGTTTAGGGGAAGGCCAAAACAATCAGGGCATACCGAAGAGCCTTTCCTCCCCCAATGAAGCCACAGGCAATGATCCAATTGGTTCGAATCCATCCCGCGGCAAAACACAAGGGGTCCCCAATGATCGGCATCCAAGACAACATCAGGACAGGACTTCCCCATTGTCGTACCCGCGTGAGCGCCTGTTGATAACGGGGCTTCGTCAGAGGCGCAAGGGGATACCACCATGCCATGAATCGGCCAAGACCCCAGGTACTCATGCCACCAAGGGTGTTCCCCAGCGAGGCTATGCCCCACAACACCCATCGATCATGACTCTTCTGATCCAGGAGGACGCCCAATAGCACTTCAGATCCCCCAGGAAATACGGTCGAAGAGACAAAGGCACTGACAAACAGGGCCCACAAGGAACTCTCTTCAAATATCATGAACGTTTAAAGATCCAAAACCATTTCTTCAACAAAACCCCATACCTTCATTTTCTTGGTTTTGGGGACAGCTTCTTGATGCCAACAAATTTATGTTTGTCATCAAATTGAATGATAAAATGGCCATCAATTCCACCATGGCTTAAAAAAGGCCTGAGAACCCGAGCAGGGAATCGTACTTTTCGCCCATCACTGGACGTGGCAAGTACGGTGTTGGCGGCACCTTCATAATAAGCCAGAAAATCATCAGAGGAAATATGAAGAGCAACACGTATATTGGGCATAGAGTTAACTGAAGGACAAAGACATGGCCTGTCAGTCATGAATCCTAAAGCTGGGTTTTTCACATTTTCAAATTGAGATCTGTCGAACGCTGAGATTTATTCCCAAACCCCAGTGTCCACATTGTGGTGGTCCCCCAATCTATTTTTTTTCATTTCCATTTTCAGACCACAGATCCAATTCTTCATCACACCAGCTCACAGAATCTCCCACGGAAATTTCTCCACCCACCAGGACTTCCCCAAATACTCCACCAGCCCACCCTTTGGACATTATTTTCTGCAACCCCACACACAATTCTTCCATACGCTCACAGGGTTTGGTCTCTCCAAGAATACGAATCCGACAATCACCAATCAATAAGATTCGTTTTCGGGATCGAGCCAAGGGAAACTGCCTCACCAACAGATTGGCCCTTCTTGCGGAGGGAGGCAGGGTTCCCTGAACTTGCTGCATGAGCGAGGACCATACTTCCTGTTCGAGTATGGTCACTTGCCGCCTTCCACCTTGGTCCGCATTCCCTTTCAAGCCTTTTCCATCCACTAATAAGGCTCTTTGAACAAGGTCCATTGGACCTCGCTTCATCCGTTTAAGCCAAATGGATTCTAAGCGACCATTTACCATTGCCCCTACTTTCGTCACGATCCTTTCCTGGAAACCTTCTCATGTGTTGAAATCAATCGGTAGACATCCAGAAGATAATGTTCCTGAGGAGTTCATCAACTCCCCCTTCACCTTCACGACAATTTTTGGTTAAATACACTATGGTGGTCCCGAATCTTTCCACGCTATCCCATTAAGGAGTCCCAATGAGAAATGCTACGTTCTTCATCTTGTTCATATGGACAGCCCTCCCTCTCTTGGGCATGACACCAGGTTTGGATCAATCTATGTGCACCGAAAAACCCAACCCCATTGTAGTTCAGGTTCATGGAGTCAGAAATAATCAAGGGACCATCAAAGTGAAACTGTATGGAAATGACCCTGAGGAATTCCTGGTAACAGGAAAAAAACTTGACGCTCCTCGATTACCAGCAAAAAAAGACCTCACCCTTGTATGCGTCTATGCCCCTCAACCTGGCCTCCATGCCATTGTCGTCCACCATGATGAAAATGGGAATAGAAAACTTGATCGAAATTGGCTTGGATTTCCTAAAGAAGGCTATGGGTTCTCAAATAACCCAGAACTGTTTGTCGGGCCACCCGACCATGCAGAGGTCGCTTTTGAAACCACGGAAGGCCTGACCAAAATTGACATTGACATGCGATACTAACAAAAAATAGGCCTCAATACCTTTGAAGAATCTTACACCAAATGAAGATGTACTCCATTCGCTTAACGGGATGTATTCCTCAAGAATTCTCACCAATTTTCTCAGGTGCGGACACCGTCATCTCACGGTCCGTCAGCAGTGTTGCTGCTCCGTTTTCCAACCGATAGACCCGATCAGCCACATCCATCATTGCAGATTGATGTGAGATAGCCAAAATGGTCAGATCCCCACGAAGTGCTCCAAGTGTTTGGCAAATTGCGGCCTCCGTTGTAGGGTCAAGAGCATTCGTGGCCTCATCCAGAATGAGAAGTTTGGGTTTATGAACCAAGGCCCTAGCAATAGCAATTCGTTGGCGCTGTCCACCGGAGAGTAAGGCTCCTCGCTCACCAACATTCTGAAACATTCCCTGTGGAAGCTCTTGGACAAAGTCCCAGGCACCCGCACTTCGTAGTGATTGTTCAACATCATGTTGAGTAAGATCCGGATCACCCAGCATCACATTTTGGAGAATCGATTCGTTTAACAGCCATGTTTCTTGAGGGACATAGCCAATCATTTGACGCCAGGCTCGGACATCAAGTGAATTTAGGGAACATGTATCTATTTTGACATCACCCTTTTGAGGTCGCAATAATCCAATAACTAAATCAACAATTGTCGTTTTCCCAGCCCCTGATGGACCAAGGATGACGGTAAAAGATCCAACAGGAACTGTTAGTGAAACATCCCGCAAGACATCTTTTGTGGAATAAGAAAAATAAACCCGGTCAAATTGAATAGCCGTAACCAAATTCGGCTTCATCCCAACTGACATATTTTCTTGTTCACGGATGGCATCCTGAATTGTTTCCTGTAATGACCAGTAAGCACTTTCACAGACACTCATTTTTTGGTACTGGCGCTGAATTTTACCCAGGGCAAATAGGACCTTGGCGAGTAAAAACGCCAGCACTAAGACTGCAGACATTGGCATCTCCCAAAAAACCAGTGCACCATAAAACCCTAATGCTAATAGGGCTGTCAGTAGTGGTTCTTGCATTCCATGAACGGCCTCAGTACTAAAGACTTCTTTCTCCAAGGCCTTCTGAAGACGTTTGGTCTCAGTTTCGACCAAGGGACCAACCAAGTTTTCTCGAGCCATCGCCTTAAGTGGCTTGATAGAATGTAAGGTGTCCGTCAGACGAGAAAGCAGTGACTTTAGTAATGCAGTTTGTCGAGAACCTGCGCGTTTCGCCATACGAATTAACCAATTTAATCCATACAAAAACCCCACACCTCCAACCAATAATACAAGGGTGGCCTTCCAGGAGACCCAAAAGGCAATGCCCGTGTAGGCCAACATCTGAATAATAACTGCCATAAGCGTTGCCCCATGCAAATATCCAAACGAAGAACGCATGGCTTCCGTCGCAACAGCATTGGCAAAATTCCCCACTGATTGTCGACTAAAATATTCCCAGCGAGCTGCGAGTAATGCCCCGAGTAATTTCAAACGGAGATCAGTCGCCACATGGGCGACGGTATACCCAACCCGTTTATTGACCAATAAAATCAATGTTCCCTTGAGAAACATTCCACAAACAAGAACCACGAGAAGCACCCCGATGGT
>CAZKRH010000211.1:0-2854 GCA_964555115.1 uncultured Nitrospiraceae bacterium
GGCAGCCATACAACCCTCCCCTATAAATTCAGTTGGTTTTTCCGTTGGACCACAGTGTAGCTAAAACTGGGAAAATGAATCAGGATTCGAATACCGAGAAACATGGGTCCTTCCTAAGTGGTTTAATTCATTGACCTTTCCCTCCCCGCCTCTGAAGCATCCTATACCTCAAGCCCCGGAATAAAAAATTGCTAATGGCTTATTGACTTTACCGAACGTTCGGTATATATTCGAAATACAACAAGGAGTGAACATGGCCATTACGAAAGTACATGATGACGAGTTGCTGGATCGATTAACGGATGTCTTCCGCACCCACGGATTCGAGGGCGCCAGTCTCAGTCTGATTTCCGAAGCGACAGGACTTCAACGGGCCAGCCTCTACCATCGATTTCCCGGTGGTAAAGAAGACATGGCCAAAGCGGTCCTGGAACGAGCTGGGCAATGGCTCTTCAATCGGGTATTGGCTCCGCTGTCGGGACCGGGAAAACCCTCAGATCGTATTAAAAAAATGGCCCAAGAACTCCATACTTTTTTCAGTGGGGGGAAGCACTGTTGTCTGTTAGATTCCCTTTCATTTGGATTCGAAGAAAATGATATTCAACGACATGTGCGCGAAGGCATGCAGGGATGGGTCGAGGCCTTAGCCAAAGTAGCGATCGAGGTGGGGATTCCTAAAAAGAAAGCCCTTCAACAAGCGCAAGATGCCATCAGTCACATTCAAGGTTCGTTGGTCGTCGCTCGGGTTCTCAAAGATTACGGTCCCTTTGAACGAATGTTGTTGGACCTGCCCAAAGTATTACTGAAGAATAAAAAATGAAGGAAGTCTTCAATATGCACACATTGCCTAGTTCAATCACCCCATCTCGTCCGGGCTTTCGAGGTCCTATATGAGAATAAACCCAGGCCATTTTTTTTGGCCTCTTTATATACCGAACGTTCGGTATAATTGTAACACTCAACCTACACAGGAGGACAGTACTATGAAAGCAACAATCATCATTTTTTCAGATCCCAAAAATGGAGAAGAAGCGCTCGGACGTGTCTTTAACGGCTTGGCCGCTGGGTATGACTTCAAGCAAGCAGGCGACGAGGTATCCATTGTTTTCCAAGGCGCCGGTACCCGATGGATCGGCGAACTCAACCAACAACAACATCCTGCGCATGATCTGTTCGAAGCCGTGAAAGATCGGGTAGCCGGAGTGTCCTGTGGTTGTGCAGATGTGTTCGGTGGTTCTGAAGAAGCTGAAAAAGCTGGACTCGACTTGATTAAAGACAACCCGATCCCGGGTACAACAGGGATGGCGAGCTTACGGAAGTATGCCGCTGAGGGCTCCACCATTCTCACCTTTTAATCACATGCACCCTCGTTCATCTGGAGGCGTACCACGTTGCGCCTCCAGGGACGAGACAGGATTGTTCCTAGAAGAAGAGGCATCATGAAAATCCAAAATCCATTCCATGAAGGTGAATTACAGGTTCAGGAGCGCGTGGGCGTCCTGAAGGAGGGAGCCCAAAACGGTGTGGTTATTCAAGATTCCATTATGAAAGGTGCCCTCCGCTATATCAGTCAACAACCCATTGCGGTGTTGGGCAGTCTTGACCACGAGGAAAATGTATGGGCGTCTGTATTCGTCGGAAGGCCTGGCTTCATGCGGGCCGACGATGAGAGGACGATACGTTTCGACCTCTCCACCTTAACGCACAATCCGTATGATCCATTCTGGAAAAATATCAAACAGAATCCCCAAGTGGGAATGCTCGCGATTGAACTGGCCTCCCGCAGACGCTTACGCATTAACGGCAGGATCACCCGAGAATCAGACAAGAAACTGACTCTCAATGTGGAAGAGTCATACCCGAACTGCCCCAAGTACATCCAAAGACGACATATCACAACGCCACAGCAAGAAGAAAACAGCATCCCGCGTAGTTCAGAAAACGGTAACCTGCTCGGATTACCCCAACAATCAATCATCAACAAATCCGACACATTCTTTGTTGCGAGTGTCCATCCCGAGCGTGGGGTAGATGCTTCTCATCGAGGCGGGAACCCTGGGTTCGTCAAAATCCTGAACGACCAAACACTTCGCATCCCCGATTATCCAGGAAATTCCATGTTCAACACCCTCGGGAATTTTACCTCCGATCCCCGCGCAGGATTAATGTTTGTGGACTTCGAATCCAATCGAACCCTTCAACTCACTGGACGAGCCGAGATCCTCTATGACATGGAAGGGGGAGAACAAGAAACGGGAGGCACCAATCGCTACTGGGATTTTCACATTGATCGGTGGATAGAAAATTCGCCTTCATCCCAGATGACGTGGGAGTTCTTAGATTATTCACCACATAACCTGCCACTTACCAACGGTTCGCAATAATAAGGAGGTCGCTATGAACTGCCAACGATGTTCAGGTTTCATGGTGCAGGATCGAGCATATGACCTGCTGGATACGAATATTCATTGTGATGTCTGGCGATGCGTATCTTGCGGAAATATGTTTGACGCCATGGTCTTAATGAACCGTGAAACATTGGTACCACGTGTTACATCAGAAAAAGAAGTCAGGCCTTACCGAGAACTCACAGCAGCGTAATCAAATAAATCCTTTCAAGGATTGGGCTTTTAATGCTTTTACAAATTTTTCAAAAAAATGTCATCGAGCCGTAACAAAATCAGACGTTAAATGACTACGATCTAAAGTATACAGATCGGTATACACATAGCAACTTAACCACCCAAAAAAGGAGAGTCATCATGAAGGTTTTAAAAACATTGTTACCAGCTGTGGCCCTGTTAGTGGCCGTGGTCGCCACTCCAGTGTTTGGACAAGATGTCGCCCATAACAC
>CAZKRH010000212.1:0-5699 GCA_964555115.1 uncultured Nitrospiraceae bacterium
TCCTGTGGAAGCCGAACGAGTGACCCCAGCCCCACTTTCAACAGAACATGATCAGGAGAAAGAAACACCCAGTCCGCAAGAGCTTACTTCTCAACTCGTTAATGTAGAGGAAACATACGAGGATAAAAAAGTGGGTCTCAGTGACAAAGAAAATTCCAATCCCGCCTCTTCATTATCAGAACCAATTGAACCCCATCTCCCAGTTACCCATTCCGTGGCCGTCCCACCAACCGCCACACCTTCCAACCAGGGCAATCTCAGCTTCTTTCCCACGGAGCAACTAACAGAGGTTCATCCATGACCAGTCATTCGACGAGTACCACATATTCCAACTGGGGACCTCTCGCGCTGGGGCTTACTCTGGGGTTATCGCTGGTTTGTTCGACATTCATTGGATCCCAGGCGATGCTCACCATCAAACGTGAACACCAAACGATCCAGGTCAAGGGTTTTGCTGAAAAAAAGTTTACGTCAAACTTTGCCACCTGGAGCGGTACGTTCACCACTCGCGCACCAACGCTCCTGCAAACCTATCGCAAACTAGAAACTGACCGAGAATTCGTGATCGCTTATTTACACCAGCTCAATGTCCCAAAAGAAGGATGGGAAATCTCACCAGCCACCACTCATCCCATTTACTCCCTCGATCAGAAAGGACGCTCGACCAATCACATTGAGGCGTACAGCCTTAGCCAGGATATTCAGGTGGGATCCAAAGACATTAATTTGATTGAGAAGGTTGCCAATAATTCCGGTGATCTTCTCAACAAGGGGGTCGAATTTTCAGCCTATCGCCCTCAGTACTTTTATACGAATTTTGAAGAGTTGAAGGTATCGATGTTAGGGCAAGCGACAGAAGATGCTCGGCGACGAGCAGAAGAACTCGCCCAGGGTAGTGGAAGCTCTATTGGCCCATTACGCCACGCCCGGCAAGGGGTCTTTCAAATCACCCCGGCCCATTCCACCGAAATCTCCGACTATGGTCGCAACGATACCTCGTCACGAGAAAAAGCCATCAAAGCGGTGGTAACGATTAGCTATGCCATAAACCAATGAGGATAAACATTCACTAATCTGAAACAGCAAAAAAGGGAAATTTAGTGAGTTTTTAGGATTGATAGCCCTTGACTAACAACCATTCAGATCCATCGTGATTGTAACAAGCTCAACTTCTGTCTATCCCTAAATTCAGGCTGAAAACGTACAAGCAATTTTCATGCGAACATGCCGATATATACCTATATATATAAGGGAGTATGTACCATGATTAACCATGTATTTATGCCAAAATTGACCAATTCCATGAATGAAGGCCACGTGGTGGCCTGGAAAAAACACGAGGGGGATCCAGTCCAATCTGGGGACCTCATAGCCGATATCGAAACCGGCGCTGCCGTGATGGATCTTGAAGCCACTGGGACGGGAATTCTGAGACGCGTGTTAGCAAGAGAGGGTGAGACCAGACAAGTGGGAACTCTCCTGGCCATCATTAGTGAACTTGATGAAGATATTGAGCCGCTTTTGGAAAATCTAGGGATGTCGGACCAATCCAAATCCGGCACATTGCCTCCGCTCAAAGGGGCCAAAGCTTCCACCACTTCTCCGGTCCTTACCACTCATTCCTCCAGTCGTGAGAAGAATGCCCCGGAGGCGCCACGATCTGCAGCAGAGGTGTATGTCCTCAGACCTTCTGCGCCTTATCCGCCAAAGAAAACAGGAAAAGGGAATTCCCCAAGCGTCTCTAACACGACCACAGACTGGGCACCAACCGCCATCACTCCCTTAGAATCTGTGCCCTCCAGTCCTGTTCCACATTTTTATCTCACCACAGAAATCATGATGGATGAGGCTCAACGGTTACGCGAACAAGCCGATCATATTCACCGAGATCCTTTGAGCCTCACGTCCCTGTTTGTACGAGCCGCGGCCCTCTCCTTGAAAAAGTATCCCGCCATGAATGTGACGTTGAAAGAAAAAGAGATCTGCCCTCTTGAAAACGTCGACATAGGACTGGCTGTGGCATTGGATAATCGAGTGGTCTCCCCCGTCGTGAAAGATTGCGTCCCCAAAAGCCTTTCGGAAATCACGAAGGAGGCCCGTGCCCTTCTCCAGCAGACCCGCAATCAACAGGTAAAACCAGAGGAACTTGGTGAAGCGAGTTTCTTCATTTTCAACCTTGGGATGTATGGCGTCGAGAATTTTATGACCGTGCTGACTCCTCCTCATGTCGCCGCGTTAGCCATAGGGGCCATCCGCACGGTTCCCGTCGTTCACGGCAATACTGTAGGGATTGGCAAACGCATGAAAGTCACGTTGTCGTGTGACCATCGCGCCATTCACACTGCACAAGCGGCAAGGTTCCTTCAAGGTTTTAAAGAACTTCTCGAAAAACCCCTCCCCTTGTTTCTCGCCCTTGGATAATAAGGGCCGGGTTTCGCCCCGGCGGACGAGGGCCTTTTGTTTCGGCAAAAGGACCCAAAACCATTTCTGCCTTGTCCTGGCCCTACGGGTCCCCTGCGCGGTTCGCAGACTCCGGCGGCTGCGCAACTCGCTTTGCTCAAACAGTGCTCGCCGAAAAACCCCGGAGTCAGCTGCACTGCTCGGCCAGGACAAAAGGCAGGGGAGAGTCTACTACCAAAGAAAGATTTGTGGTGAAAAGGAAACCAAAGGGGGACAGGACACTAGAAAATAGAAAAGACAACTTTATAAAAGCAAAAACTCGGCCTGGCTTTCTCAGGCATAGTATTTTCCGAATCGATTCGAAAGAATGGTATCGAGCGGAAAGGTTTCTTGCGTCATAAACCCATGATATTGTTTGGGACCGGATAGAACGAGATCCACGACACTACAGATGCCAGCGGCCGTGGTCACTTGAATCGCGGACCATAACTTTCCAAAGATGGTTTGGGGGTAAATTTTCTTGACGTAATTTTCTTCAATTAATACTCCATCTCGCCACCCCGTCACTGACACGTAAATCAGGACTACATCCTGATACGTCTTGGGAATGGCATTTTCTAAAATCTGTTTCAATATATCTCGATGTTCATTTAACTTCAGATCATTCATCAGAAAATGCATTTTCTCGCAATGCCCTGGATAGCGCAGTGTTTTATAATTCATTGTTTGCACTTTCCCGGCATAGGTATCGGCCAAGGTCCCTAACCCTCCTGACGTATTAAAGGCTTCATACAGCAATCCATCTACCTCCACCGTCTCATAGCCTTCCAAAGGTTGGAGCGCCGTGGGGACACCCTTCTCGACTCCATAACAGGTATTGCCATATTCATTAATCACCCCATCAGTGGACCAGGTGAGGGAATATTTCAACGCGTTACTGGGATTAATGGGCAAGGCCCCCACTCGCATCTTGACGGTATCCACCTTGTCAAAATGCCCAATCAATTCATTCGCCGCGATACTGATGAATCCTGGAGCCAGACCACATTGAGGAACAAACGCATGATCGCTCCCCTCAGCCATGGCTTTGACACGGTTCGTCACTTCCACATCTTCCGTCAAATCAAAGTAGTGCATCCCGCAATCGCGAGCCACCTCAGCGACGGAAGGGTTACAGTAATAGGGAAGACTGGAAATCACCGCATCTGGTTTTTGGGTCTCGCAATAGTCTTTCAGAAACGAGGTCTTGGTCGCATCCAACACTACCGTGCCAACTTTTTGCCCTGCATGAGTTGCCCCAATTTGGACACAAGCTTCCTGAGACACATCCCCAATATGTACTGAATAGTCTCCACTCCCTCCTAAAAAAGAGGCGATAAGAGATCCAATTTTCCCGGCACCTAAGATGAGAATATTTTGCATTGTTTTGACCTCATGATAGAGAAGAACAGGGAGTACCAGCCCATCCCATTTGTGTTTGCCTGGATGTGAGCACGCCTCCCACTTTTTATCCTGCCGTTACTGTGGATTGCATCAACGCATCGGCTTTAGGAGGAGAAAACCCTTGATACCCCGCGTGACGTTCGGTTAATTCCAACACCGAAAACGGTTCCCCGTCTATTTGTTCGGGAATCGAAAAAATCTGTCTCAATTCGTCTCCTGGGTCTCCTACCACCGACCCTCGAAATTGAGCACCTCGTGCTTGCAACTGACCAATGGCGATATCAATATCCTTCACCAACACCGCAACATGATGGAATCGTCGGTCTCCAAATTTCCCTACCCATTTTGGAATCACACTGGTTTGTCCCCGAGCATCCGAATAGGCTTGATCCACAAACAAGGCAGGAAATCCAGGGGTGCGGTAGACCTTGGCCCACCAGTCTCCATACTGCAATGTTTCAATATACGTGTACCCTAAATCCACAAATTCCTGAGCGCGCGCGTCAATATCATTGGTTCTGAGCGTGATATGATCGAGCACCGGGTTAAATCCTATGCCCACCTCATCTAATCCCCTCTGGAGAATCCTCGCAGCATGATTGCCTTCCAGATAATCCTGGAGCAGACCTTCAATAAGCGCTTCGAGTCGGGTTTTGTTACTCATCTCCCATCCTCACACATTAGTTGGTATCAATCTGCGCCCGTTGTAACCGTCCACTGTAATCAACGTAAATCGATTTCCATTCACTAAAGGTATCGAGTGAGGCTTGGCCGGCTTCACGATGCCCATTGCCAGTATGACGAATCCCCCCAAATGGTAAATGCACCTCACTGCCAATCGTTCCCGCATTGATATAGACTATGCCTGTTCGAAGATCGCGCATCGCCTGGTGGGCACGATTCACGTCTTGCGTATACAGTGAACTGGACAGGCCATATTCACTGGAGTTATTCAAGGCAATAGCTTCCTCTAAATTTTTGACCTCTAGCACACTCAACACCGGTCCAAAAATTTCTTCTTGGGCAATTCGCATTTGAGGCGTCACCTCGTCGAATAAGGTTGGTGCAAAAAAATGACCTTTCTCATATTCACCTTCGGTTAAGATCATTCCTCCTGCTCGGAGACGAGCACCTTCTCCTTTGCCAATTTCGACATACTCTTGAATCCGATCCAGTTGCGTGCGGTTGATGACCGGGCCAACATCTACGCCAGGAGTCAATCCATTACCAACCCGAAGTTTGGCCATACGGTCCAATAACATCTCCACCATTTTTTCTTTGACGTCTGTGTGCACAAGGAGACGACTACAGGCCGTACATCGCTGACCAGAGGTACCAAAGGCACTCCACAAAATGCCATCAACCGCTAAACTCAGGTCAGCATCCTCCATGACGAGAATGGCATTTTTCCCACCCATCTCGAGCGCAACCTTCTTATAATGCTTGGCCGCTTCCACCGCGACCTTCCCCCCCGTCACCTTTGAACCGGTGAAGGAAATTAAGGCAACCGCCGGATGTTGCACTAGTGTCGATCCAAGTTCCGGGGAACTTCCCATCACAAAATTCATGACCCCTGGTGGCAAACCAGCCTCTTCAAGGGCTTTGACAAATAGAGCAGCAGTCACCGGTGTTTCAGGCGATGGTTTGAGCACAATGGTATTTCCCATAATCAACGCGGGAAAACTTTTCCACGAGGGAATGGCCATGGGAAAATTCCAAGGGGTGATCATCCCTACGACGCCTAAGGGCTCCCGCACACCATAGGCCGCTTTATCTGCTAATTCCGACGGCACAATTTGTCCAAATTGCCGACGGCCTTCTCCACCCATGTAGTACGCCATATCGATGGCCTCTTG
>CAZKRH010000213.1:0-1584 GCA_964555115.1 uncultured Nitrospiraceae bacterium
ACGGACCACGACACACCCCTGATTCTGCGTTCTACATGTCGTATGCGTTGCCAGTTGGCGGAACACCGCAGCGAGAGACCCCCGCATGGGCCGTGCCTCGTAAGCTGAAACCCACACTTCAGAGAGAGGTAAGCATTCGGGTTGAGGGTTTCGGGTGGCAACGCTCGGCGAATCCGTCCCCTTTCGCTTGTCGCATGTTAAGTTGACAATACCGTCAAAAGAATTAAGTTGAGGAGGATGGTCGTTTTACACATTCCCATCTATCCTCCAATTATTTATTGCTTAGAACATTTTTAAGGTACCTTAGGGGTCGGGATGAAAATGAAACCAAATTTTTTTATTGTCGGCGCCCCACGGTGTGGCACCACTTCACTCAGCCGAGCCCTGCAACTACATTCTCAGGTTTGCTTCTCCAAACCCAAAGAACCCCACTACTTCACGCAATTGAACGGCAAGACTTCTCTTGAAAATATATCTAAAGACTACATGGAAATATTTTTTTCTCATTATCAGCCACACCATCGCGCGATGGGAGAGGGTTCCACATCCTACCTGTATTCGGAGAAGGCGATCCGTGCCATTCTAGAATTCAATCCCCAGGCCAAATTCATTGTCTCGGTACGGAATCCGATGGAGGCGGTCTACTCATTCCATTTTCGCTTGCTGTACATTCTGGAGGAAGATCAAGTGGATTTTCACAGAGCATGGGATCTCCAGGGGGCACGAGCGCAAGGCAAACATCTTCCACGGCTATGTCGTGATCCTGACATACTTCAATATGCTGAAGTAGGCCGCTTTGGAAAATACGTGGAACAACTGTATCGACTCGCAGGACCAGAAAAGTGCATGGTGGTGGTTTTTGATGATTTGAAAAATAATATGCTCGACGTCTATAAAAACGTTTTGACGTTTATTAATATTGATTACGATGGCCGAACAAAATTCCCCCATAAAATGTTGAGCAAAACGTATAAATTCCATTGGCTGAATCGTTTGCTCTGGCATCCCCCCAAACGTGTCGAACATGCAGTGAAAAAATTGGATACACAGCCAAAAGGTGTCAAGAAGCGGTCAACAGTCAGCCGGGTCATTAAGAAGATCAGGCAATTTAATGCTATCAAAAAACCTCTCCCTCCCCTTGAGCCTCACATGAAAGTCATTCTCCAAGAGAGTTATTCAGAAGATATCAACAAACTCGGGCAATTATTACACCGGGATCTGAGTCATTGGAAATAAAAGGATACTGAGAAGACGCTTCCAATTTAACCAAAAGGGAAAGGACTTGCTGAACCACTTCCCATCATTCGCTGCTTGGCTAATAGTTTTATCCATCATGTGATGTTGCCTCCTTCTTCGTATGTTTTATGAGTATCGCCCAACAGTCGCTTGAGTTATTTGCGTTCCGCAAATAGCGCCCGCATCGAACGAGTCTGCAGAGAAGTTCAGAATCACTAAATTGGCAGTACCCGTATGTTCAAAAAACTCAAAACCCCCGTTTCAAGGGAACTTCCCTAACAAGCCTAGGACTCGCTCCCGTTTGTTATTCCCCTGCCCTATCCCCCATACTCCCCACCTGAATAAAAA
>CAZKRH010000214.1:0-1919 GCA_964555115.1 uncultured Nitrospiraceae bacterium
CAAAGATATTCACTAAATGGGTTAATAAAGATGGTAGGGGTTTCCCTAAAGAGGATCCAAAAAGAGGATGACTAACCTTATATAATGGGTGAATGAATTATTATGTCTTTAAGGGGAGATAAAAAAATATTTCGGGTTCTCCATACCGAACCTGCTATGGAGTGGGGTGGCCAGGAAATTAGGGTGTTGAATGAAGTGATTGGTATGCAAGAGCGTGGACACCACATGACGCTGGTGGTCCAACCGGGCAGTCAATTGGAACGTAAAGCTAAGGAAAAAGGGGTTGCGGTGGAGACCGTGGTGATGTCCAGAAAACGGTGGATTCCTCTTATACGAGACTTTCGTCACATTATCTTACGACATCAACCCCAGTTTATTAATACCCATGGTTTTATAGATAGTTGGACATCTTCTATTGCTGGACGTTTATCAAATCCTAGTCCCCTGATCATTCGTACACGTCATAAATCAACCCCAGTTGCCAAAACGATTCGAAATCGATGGTTGTATGGAACATTACTTCATGCGGTGATCACGACAGGAGACCTCATTAGGCAAGATCTCATTTATCGAAATGGTCTTGCCGCATCAGATGTCGTGTCTATTCCTACAGGGGTTGATCTGGGTATTTTTTATCCTATGCAAGCCAATGGAGAAATTAGGCGAGAATTGAAAACCCAAGATGATGATTTCGTGGTAGGGACGATTGCCTTTCTTCGAGATTATAAGGGGGTGGATTATTTTGTGGAAGCCGCGCAACTTTTGTTGTCAAAAATCCCCAACATTAAATTTTGGATAATTGGTAGTGGACCTGAGCAAAACCAGATTATGAACAAAATTGAAAATCTGGGTCTCACCGATCGCTTTGTGATGACTGGGTTTAAAGAAGAGGTGCCCAAGTTTTTAGCTCATATGGATGTCTTTGTCCTATCTTCGGTAGCGGCGGAAGGAATCCCACAAGCGCTCACCCAGGCCATGGCCATGGAACGGGCAGTGGTGGCTACCAAAGTTGGTGGAATCCCCGAGGTTGTTCAACATGGCTCTACCGGGCTTCTTACGAATCCCATGGATAGTCAAGGGTTAGCTGAAAATGTCTATGCCCTGTTAAAGGATAAAGAATACCGTCAGCGTTTAGGGCGCGGTGCCCGTCAAATTGTTGAATGTTCGTATTCTTCCGAAAACATGTTTAAGCAGATCGAGGCACTATATGGTCGATTTGGGAGTCATGGATTGAGGGGCGTAAGTGTGAATGGAAGCGACCAAGCATGAAAGTCAGTGGTTTTACCTTTATTCGAAATGCTCTGAAATATGATTATCCCGTTATGGAAGCGATACAATCAGCCCTTCCCCTTGTCGATGAATTTGTGGTGAATGTCGGAAAGTCTGAGGATAATACTCTTCAACTAATTCAATCGATCAATTCTGAAAAGATCAGAATTGTCGAGACAGTCTGGGATGAGACGTTGAACTCGGATGGACAAATTTTTGGCATACAACAAGATATTGCGCTTTCACATTGTACTGGACATTGGGCACTTCTTGTTCAGGCTGATGAAGTTCTTCATGAAGAAGATTACCCCGCCATTCGAACTGCTATGCGCCTGTATTGGGACCAACCTGATATCCTTGGATTAATATTTCGCATGGTGCATTTTAAAGGGGACTACTGGTCTGTAGATCCTTGGATGTACCGAAAAGCGACACGAATTATTAGGAACAATGGGCAAATCCATTCATCTTTAGACAGTTGTGACTTTAGGACTGTGGATTCACCAAGAATGTTGAAGTCTGGGCCATTTGGCAAACGGATCAATGCAAGAATGTTCCATTATGGGTGGGTGAAACACTCCAAAGTGCTCCAAGAAAAATTAGGATATCAAAAGAGTCGTCATGATGGGGATCGTTCCTCAATGGATAAA
>CAZKRH010000215.1:0-2012 GCA_964555115.1 uncultured Nitrospiraceae bacterium
GGAACGCAACATCATATACGAATTAGGTGGGGCCCCGGCGCTGCAACGGTTACAAGCTACCTTAGATAAATTAGGCGCAGATGGAGGCCGGCAAGCCGCGAGATCCTTGCAGGTCGGCATTGCCTTTGATGAACAACGCCAACGATTGGATCAAGGAGATTTCCTCATTCGTGCTCTTATTGGTGGGGATCAGCGTTCAGGGGGCATGGCTATTTCGGATCTGGTAGAGGAAGGACAGACGGTGCAATTTCATTTGCGGGATCCCAAGGCCGCGAGCGAAGAATTGAACTTGTTGCTTGCCAAAGATCAAGTCGAATTCCCCAACAAAACACCCAAAGGGGCCCTCCTGTTTAGTTGCCATGGTCGAGGGCGACAATTTTTTGCCGAACCGCATCATGATGTGCGCGCGGTGCAGAAGCGCGCTGAAGGTCTTCCCATCGCCGGTTTCTTTGCATCAGGGGAAATTGGGCCCGTCGGTGGAAAAAATTTTATTCATGGGTATACTGCGAGCGTCGCGTTATTCGCCGAGAAATAATTTTTGAAAAATAAAACGGACAAATTTCGTGGATTCAATATTGAGGGGGGGGAAAAGTTAACATGTACAAACGTGTGATGGACTGGGGTATCCTCGTTGGCATGATCTTTGGACTATCGGTGGGAGCGTTTTTCTCCACTGCTCTAGCAGAAGAAGAAAAGCCGACGGTGACCTCGTCAGGCCTTCAGTACCTGGATTTCGTCAAAGGCTCGGGACGGGAAGCCCATGTGGGCGAAACCGCTTTTGTCCATTATACAGGCTGGTTGAAAGATGGAACCAAATTTGACAGCTCCGTTGATCGCGGCAAACCTTTCTCATTTCGTCTCGGTGCAGGGCGAGTCATTAAGGGATGGGATGAAGGTGTGGTTGGGATGAACATTGGTTCCAAACGCAAGCTGATCATCCCTCCACACCTGGGGTATGGTGCACGTGGTGCAGGACGGGCGATTCCTTCCAATGCCACCTTAATCTTCGAGGTTGAATTGCTCGACTTGCATTAAACGTTTGAGGAACAGCATTATAGGTAAGGGAGCATGAGTCACGAGTGCTACCGGGTTCTGATCTTTTACTCATCACTTCTCACCCATCACTTTTCCCTCCATTTCGGATTTGAAATCACGGATTACAGAATCATGAAGCACACACCACTGTATGAGGCGCATGTGGCGCATGGCGGTAAGATTGTGGATTTTGCCGGGTGGGCTATGCCGCTACAATATTCAGGCGTGCTTGATGAATACCAAGCCGTTCGCACCAAAGCCGGCCTTTTTGATGTCAGCCACATGGGCCGCATTCAAGTGGATGGGTCTGATGCGGTTTCCTACCTTCAGCGAGTGGTGACCAACGATGTCAATACAATCAGTCCCTTCAATTCGCAATATTCCATGATCTGCAACTCCGAAGGCGGAGTGAAGGATGACATTTTTATCTATCGCCTGGCACAGGAAAAGTTTCTCTTGTGTGTCAATGGATCGAATCGAGAAAAGATCTTGGATTGGTTGCTGGAGCAGCGGGATGATCACAAGGAAGACGTTCACATTGAAGACGGTTCCGAATCCATGTCGCAGTTGGCTTTACAAGGCCCTGCCGCATTGATCATCTTGCAACAAGAACTCGGGTCAGACCTTGAAGGCCTCAAGCCGAGACAGTTTCGAGAGGCTACGTTGTTTGGGGCCTCGTGTGTCATTGCCCGAACGGGGTATACCGGTGAACGTGGGTATGAATTGTACGTCCCTGCGGACCATGCCTTAGAAATATGGCAAAAATTAATGGTGATCGGAGAAGCCGAGGGATTAAAACCGGCAGGGCTCGGGGCGCGAGACTTGCTTCGTTTAGACATGGGCTACTTTCTCTATGGCAATGATTTGACCGAAGAGATTACCCCGATAGAAGCAGGAGCCGAATGGCTGGTGAGTTGGGACAAAGGCCCGTTTGTGGGGCATGAAGTATTGCGTCGTCAAAAAGACGAAGGCCCGAC
>CAZKRH010000216.1:0-12655 GCA_964555115.1 uncultured Nitrospiraceae bacterium
ATTTCTTGGAGATTTTCACACGGGGTTAAGGGGCTACGTTGATGTTGGATACAGTTCTCTTGAGTTTCTATAATGTGGACCGATAAAGTTGGCTACAAGGTGCAAAAGGCAAACCACTCGTAAGAGTGGGACGCAAAACCACGGGACCTATAGGGAAGTGCGAAAATTTTTGAGGTTCGCCTGGTTGCCACGTTGCATGGTCTGTGCGCTATTCCCACGCGGTTGATGTACCTAGTGGAGATTTTTTTGAGAAGATAGGTTGTTTCTTTTACCTCACTTCAGCCGGGCCACATCGTGCGACCTTCCTATTACGATTCTCCTTTTCCCTTTTTTGTGTATTTGTAGATGTGGTGTTGGTGGGAAGTATGTTCCGCCAACCTGAAACACTAAGACGGCATATTTGATGGTTCAATTATTGTGTGGAGGAACGCGGTATGCTTGGCACGACAACAACATCCACTCTGCCCAATCTTGTGTTAATCGCAGAAGATGATTCGGATGATCGTCTCATCATGATGGAAGCCTGGAAAGATCATCCACTTGGGAGGGAAACGCATTTTGTGGAAGATGGCGCTGAGCTTCTTGAGTATTTGTTTCATGTGGGGCGATATCCTGACCCCGCTACCTCTCCACGACCTGGCCTCATCTTGCTTGATTTGAACATGCCCAATAAAAATGGACATCAAGTCCTGGCGGAAATCCAGGCGCATTCTGTTCTCAAAAATATTCCGGTTGTCATTATGACGAGTTCCATGGCTGCCAATGATATGACCCGTTCGCATGAACTTGGTGCAGCGATTTTCCTTCATAAACCGGTCAGTCTTTCTGGTTATCAATCAACGTTTCAGACATTGCATAACTACATGGTGGAAAATTTTGTGTCCCATTCAGAAGGAGGGGGACATGTGTAATGCAGTGAGTGTCCATTTCGCATTTAAGGGGCATGGACTTTCAGATGTGAATGACACTTGATGTGCCGTGATCAGGAGAAACACGATGTTGGAAATAGAACCGATTAAAGTGTTACTGATTGATGATGACGAGGACGATGCTCTTATTGCTCAGGCTCTCCTGTCTGATATTTCTGGTGGGCAATATATTTTTGACTGGTGCGCTACGTATGAAGATGGCTTGCAGGAAATGATGACCAACCAACACCATGTCCATCTTCTTGATAATAGTTTGGGAAGGTCTACCGGGCTTGAACTCTTCCAGGAAGCCTTGGAAAAAGGTTGCCACATTCCTGCCATTTTACTGACCGGAACTTTGCAACCTGAAATACATCAGCGAGCCAGGGAAGCCGGGTTTTTCAGTTATCAGGTGAAAGGTCAACTCGATTCACGTGAACTTGCACGTCTTATTCAACAAGCGATCGATCATCATCCTATGGTCGTAGGATAGTTGCCACAGACCGCTATTTCTGCACGGTTATTCTCTCACCGGTGTTTCCACAAAAAGTTTAGTCATGATTCCCAAGTGCCTCTCATTCAAGGGTAGACGACGAAGTGGATAGGGTCACACCAACTTCTTGTGTGGTATGTGATCCTTTGGGGAGATTCTGAGAGTGATTCGCTAAGGACATAGTAAAATGGAACGTGGCCCCCAGGCCCTTCTCAGATTCAACCCAGATGCGTCCCCCAAGTCGCTCGACGATTTTCTTGCATAGCGCCAGACCAATCCCGCTACCTTCATACTGAGACTTTGTATGTAAGCGATGAAAGACTGTAAAGATAGGTTCAAGACCCTCATGCTCAATTCCTATCCCATTATCTTTGACCTGACAGTGCCAGGTGGTGTCTTCTAGTCGAGAAGTAATCTGGATGAGAGGGGGTTCTGTTCCCCGATATTTGAGAGCATTACCTATAAGGTTCTGGAAGAGTTGATGGAACATCCGCGACTGGCCTTCGACAGTCGGTAAGTGATCACATTGAACCTGAGCATGGGTTTCCTGAATAATCCCATCGAGATCTCCAATCACGTTGCGAACGATTGTATTCAAGTCGACTGGTTCAGGGGGGTTGGTATCCCCTCCTATTAAAGAAAACGCCAGAATATCTTGGATGAATTGGCGGACATGGCATGCGTTATGAATGGTCCGGTCAAGATATTCTTGCGAACGCCCTCGAACCTCCCCTCCCATTTCTTTTTGAAATAATTCTAAAAAATTGATAATCCGTCGAACCGGGGCCTGAAGGTCATGGCAGAGTGTATACGCGAATTGTTCTAGTTCTTGTTGGGAACGCTCAATAGCGCCACGTTGTTCTGCCATGGTGCAAAGAAGCGTAGTCTTTTCCAGAGCATGGGTGATGGTACGATGGAATCCATCTGATGTGATGTTTCCCTTGACGAGGTAATCGCGAGCACCGCTTGAGAGGGCTTGGGCGGCAATACTTTCATCACCCTGGCCTATGAGCATGATCAAGGTGGGAATGTGTCCAACTGTTGCTTGCTCTCTGACAAATGAGGTCACGAAATCCAAACCATCAAAATCTGGAAGTTGAGAATCAAGAAAAATGCAGTCGGGATTTTCTTGATGGGCTAGTTCCCATCCTTCGATTCCCGAGTCGGCTTCAAGGATATGATAGCCTGGTGAAGCATGTTCATTCAGAAATCGTCGGTAGGTGGCCCGATCCTCAGAACAATCGTCAATAATGAGAATGGTGAGAGTTGGAGACCTCATAGGCTTTGTCCGTTTCTAGGGATGATGGCGATAGAAAAACAAAACCCTCTTTGATGATTGGTTTTCCGTGGAGAGTAGACTGAAACCCAAAGACATGAATCCTCTATCTTTTAGGTCACAGTCTCAAAAGGGCCATTCTCGCTTCTATCCGTAGAATCAATACATGAATTCCTTCTTATTATCGGTTGATGGATATTCCTTCTTAATTTTCAGAAATATTCAATTTTCTATTTCAGGGGGTATGAACTTGTCTTTCCTCATTACCGCACATCCTGAAAAAAGGCCTTTGGGAAAAAGGGCAGGCGGAATTCCACGCAGAGGATTATCGCAAAGACCCGCAGGAGGCTTCGCCAGATTCCCATTTTTATGAACTTGCGGGAATCAGTAACAACGGGTGGGGTGAGCAGGATGGGTGTGACGTGCTGAATTAATTTTTCACAAAAGGCCACGTCTTCGAGAATAGGGTGATTGGGAAATCCTCCAAGATCTTGAAATCGTTTGAGGCGCACAAACATGGCTTGATCACCATAGATTATTTTTGATGTTTGACAGCGGAAATTGTCGAGCCACGAAATAAATCGCAATCGCCAATCATCTCCTGAGAATTGGTGCCAAAACCCTCCCGCCTGAATCGTCAGATCATCTTCCATGCCTTGTAATTGTTGAAGAGCTCCCGTGGGTAGATGGGTGTCAGCATGGAGAAACAGGAGCCAATCATGGGGTTGCGCTCCAGCTACATGCACATAGGTGGCTCCTCGATTCATTTGTGAGGCCCGTCCTTTGGGAGCATTGAGGAGTGTCAGAGTGGAATGAGCATGGGCGATAAACCGTGTTGAGTCGGTGCTCCCCCCGTCTACGACGATGGCAGTGTAGGTTGCTGTTTGGGAAAACAGATGCTGTAACGTGGCAGGGAGCGCGACCTCTTCGTTATAGGTTGGAATAATGACCCAGATCATACGTTTGAGATTTCCAAAAGTGGGATAGAGGTTTCAGGGGTGCATTGATTGTGAGAAGAAAATTTGTAAGCCGAAGATATGGGACTTGGCTTTCTCAGCCACCTTGGTAAATGTTGGTGAAATTCCTTCAGGTACCAATTAGGATCTTCGTCGATGGAATATAACAGGTCAGCTAATGAGAGTACGAGGCGTTCCGCGAGTTGTAAAAAAGGTTGTGCGTGTTCGCGGAGTTCTGAAACTGAAATGTCTTGATGGATAATGGCTCGCTCCAAAACCCTCAGGCCGAACCCATGATGGGCTTCTTCTTGGTAGAGTAGGCGCTGCCTCAGTTTTTGAAATGATGCTTGTCGCTTCATCAATCCATGCTCGAGTTTCTTCAGCATCACTTCTCCCAAACCTTCTAAAATAACTTGTTCAGCTAAAACAGTGGTCAAAAAATCTCCTCGGCAGAATGCCTGTTCTAGTTGTACGCGGAATTGATGCAGGGTGTGGGTATAGGGACTGGCCCCCATATGTTTGGCTCCGAGCCATCGGGTAGCCATCCGAAATGTGCGGGCATGAAAGGATTCTTGACGAGCTTGACTCATGAAAAAGTGACACATGCCTTCATTGGAAGAAAGAGCGGCTTGTTGGAGGGCACAATCATGTGCCAGGTGTTCCCCAAGCTCTAGAAAGGAGAGGAGGTGCGCCAGGGGTGCTCGTTCTTCTGGTTTAATGAGCATGACCGGATACCAGTTTACGTGGAGTGAATATCGATGGGGAGGTTGTACGTGTCATAACCGAAGGAGTGGCTCAGAGAATAGGAAAAACGGTTAGGAGTCGATACGTTGAATACTTCCGGAATGAAACAGCATTTGGAAAAAATGAGAAACTTGATCGTGAGTCAAGTCAGGAATCATTTCCGCGGCCCAACTCATGGTGTCCTCCAGGGTTGCCCCTGAGAGGAGGTGTGTGCACAACTGAAATTCCGCAGAAGTTAGTTCGTTGACGAAAATTTGCGAATCCTTTTTGTACATCAGGACATGTTGCTCCCGATTCCACGTGACGTCAGGTCGTCCTTCATGCGGTGTGCCACGAAGTTTCCAAATATCATAGATGGCCCAGGCTGAGGAAAAGAGGGAAACTGATTCACCAAAGATCAAGCGAACTTGTCCGTTTTGGCCGATTTCTCGAATGGCATCCGCTGAGGCTGGTTCGTGTTGGGGCGCATGAAAAATCTGTTTGAACAACCATTCAAATCGAGCGAGGTCAGGGAGGAAAGCGAGATCAGAAAAAGGACATTCCTGCTCGAGAAAAACTGGAAATTCTTGTCCATAGAATGACAGATTATAAAATTGAGAGGGATGCGACAGGATAAAATTTTTAGCCAGGGCGAAAAAATCTTCGTCTCCGGACACCCACCACACTGCTTCATAGGTTTCTCCCAAGGCTTCGGTCAATCGCACGATATGGCCATGGCTGTATACCTCAAGAGATCCCCGTGGAGACAAGAGTCCCCCTGGCGTAATTGCTTCAATAAGTGAAGGGGCTATAAGAGCCTGATTCCCCTGACACATGGCTTTGCTAAATAGCTGTTGGTATTGTTGGAGTGTGAGTGTGGCCATGATGTTGGTTCCAAATATGAACAGCCTTCACTGCTTCTTCTTCCAATCGTGAAAATTCAGGAATATCTTCGTCCCATTCAATAAGAATAGGTACGTGCGGAGCACGAGCAATGAATCGTGAAAAGAGATCCCACACTTCGGGATAGACAGGCTTGGAATGGGTATCAAACAGATAGGTGCCCATATCAGAATACCCAGCCAAATGAATTTGGCCGATGAGCGATACAGGGACGGCCTCTAAAAAGTCATGGGGATCAAAATGATGGTTTCTGGCGTTCACATAGAGATTATTAATATCTAAGAGCAGTCGGCATCCAGATTGTTGGGCGACAGCGATGAGAAAATCCCATTCAGTCATCGTGGATTGGGGAAGTCGAAGATAGGTTGAGACATTTTCTAGCAACATGGGGCAGCCTAGGGTGGTTTGCACCTGATCCACATGATTGATAATCAGCGAGAGGGCTTCCTCTGAATAGGGAATGGGGAGGAGATCATGGAGATTGGCTTGATGCAGACCTGTCCAACACAGATGATCAGACACAAGGAACGGATCAATGTGTTGCTTTAAGCGTTTGAGTTTTTTGAGGTAGTCTGGGCGGAGTCCCTCATGGGACGCAATGGACATCGAGACGCCATGCAATGCCACCGGATAATCTTGCCGAATCAACTCCAGCATCTGGAGTGGGCGGCCCTGGGAATCCATATAGTTTTCACTGATGGCTTCAAACCAGGTTAGCTTGGTTCGTGGCCGAGATTCCAAATGAGGGTAGTGGGTGGGACGAAGTCCCACCCCAATAGAGGCCTGTTGTTCGTTGGAAGACATGCGTAACGAGTGAATGAGTGAAAAAATTACAATTTCCGGTCCGTCGACCTAGTTAATTCTTTGTTAATTGGCTTTGGCGACGTAGGTCCCACCTTTGGTGTCACAATTAGCTTTGGACATGGTGACCCAGCCTTTGCCTTTACAATCATTTTTCCCTTCACAGGAACTGCCGGCACCCTTGCATTCTCCATGACCTTTACAGTCGTTCACCCCGTGACATTGCCCTTTGGCCATTTCGCCATGGGACATACTGTCATGGGAATGGGCACATCCGGTGGCGAATAACAGACCTGTGAGGGCGGCGCTGACGAGTAGGGATTTGTTGGAAATCATGAGGAATCCTCCTAAAGATGATGAATGAAAATAGATCAGTGAATGTTTGTCAACTTGCTGTCCGTTTCTGGGATGTGTGTTTCCAAGATTCGGTGCATTTACCTGAAAAGTCTGTCTATGGGTCCGAATGTTACAGGGATCGTGGGGGGCTGCCCATTTTGAATTGAAAAACAAACATCAATGAAAAAGCTGGGACCCATGTGGGTAGTTGGTTTTGTGTAGGGCTCCTTCTTCATGAGCCAGGATTAGGGAGGGGCTGAACAGGGGGAACCGTCCCATTTATCCGGTGACACCCACAATTACTTCGTGAAGGCCGGCTGCTCCAGCTGGAAACGGTTTTTCTTCTAACAGGGTTTGCATGGACCCGGTTCCATCCGTGGCCCGTGCGGAAATTCGGTGATCGCCTTTCTGGGTAATTTCCCACGGGAAAGACCAAAACACCCAAGAGTAAGGAGATTGGGCAGGCGAGAGGGTGACTTTTCGCCAATGGGGGTCTTCGTTCCATTTGAGTTTGACGTGCCGAATACCGCGATCACCCGCAAAGGCAAATCCGCGAATCATCTTGGTTTGGCCAACGGACAAGGTATCACCATCTTGCGGATCATTGATCCAGGTCATGGTTTTGACCGTGGCATCATCGGACCAACCTTGCTTTTGGTAATACCCGTGATAGTCGTGAGGGACAAGTTCAATTTCGGTAAGCCATTGAACATTTTTCATTCCGTAAATGCCTGGAGCGATTATGCGGGCAGGATACCCATGCCCCTGAGGAAGGGTCACGCCATTCATTCTATGGGCAATTAACACATCGTCCCTCATGGCACGATCAAGAGTAATACTATCGGAGTATCCGTCGGCCGCACGAAACACCACATCATACGCGTTGGATTGCACACCGGCTTCATCAAGTAACGTCTTGAGAGACAGCCCCTCCCATTCGGCGGTGCCAATGGATTCCCCGGCGATGCCGTTCCCCACACATTCTAGGGTGACAATTTCAGAGCGCGTGGGTTTGGCCAATAACGCGGGATAGTTAAATGTCATGGGGTTGTTGACCAAGCCTTTGATGGTGAGGGACCAGTTGTCTTTGCGAATGATAGGGGGCATGCGATAGGAGGTAATATAGAAATCGTCATTGGCGGTAATGGGTGGCATGTCTCGAGAGAGCCCTCCAAAGATCTGGCTCCACATACCAGCGAAGGAGGGTTTGGGAAAAGGAAACGCTGTCGCCATGGCCAATCCACCTGCTAATTTTACGAAATCACGACGTGACCGATGCCTCATGGGTATGTCCTCCTGAAAAAGAAGTCTTCCATGGGCTACAAATATTACAGGGGCTAGCAGAGATAGCCAGGATAGGGGACATGGCTATGGAATTTCATCAGGTCGGATCGATCGTCTTATACCCCATTTTGGGAATTGTGAGTAGGGCGTCAGTATCTTATTCTTGTGGTAGAAAAAGATGGCAAGGGGATGGGCTCCTTGAGAAGTGAAATCTTCTTGAGAGATTTCTTTGGTGGCCATGATATGAGAAGGTGAAATGAGGAATAGAGAAGGTACAAGAAAATTCTGGAAAAGCAGTGCGGTGGTTTTGGGCCTGTTCGTATTTTGGATAGTAGTGTTTGAACTTGTCCTTCAGGTCGCCAGCCATCAGGTCTCCGCGATCGATCACATCACCAATCGACATCCTCCACAAATTCAGCGATTCCTCTTTAATCAACAATTAGAACTGCAAGGCAATCCTCAATGGAAGGAGCATGATAATCGGGGATTTCGAAACCGGGCGCCACTCGATCGTGCGGCTATCGTGACCCTGGGGGATTCGCATACCTATGGACTTCATGTCTCTGCCAAGCACACATGGCCGGTGCTGTTATCTCAACAGCTGCAACAGGCTGTCTATAATATGGGGATGCCGAACTATGGCCCTACACACAATTTTACCAACCTGAAGGTGGCTCTTTCTTTACATCCTGACATCGTGTTGTTGGGCTTCTATTTTGGCAATGACTTCTATGACTCCTTCCACCATGTTCAATCAGAAAAAACCCTCGAATCCTTTACATCTCCCTCCAACCTTGAAGCCATAAATGTTCGTGAAGCCCAGGGGACGATTGAAAAGCAATCGACGACCTATTTCCGATTGTGCCGAGGACAAGGGGAACAGGAGTTTCTGGGGGTTCAGGCAACCAGCTCTATGCGAGCCTATCTTTCTGCTCACAGCCGACTCTATGGATTGTTACGATCGGCGAAAAAGGTGGTGATGAGTTCTATCCGTCAGCGAAAACCGTTAGAACAAACCCTCCAAACCGTAAAATCCGACGACTTTGTGTATTGCTCGGTGTTTAGGGGACAGAGTTGGAAAACGATTTTGAAGGCTCCGTACCGGAACTTGGCCTTGAATGATTCTGATCCACGAATTCGAGCAGGGGTGGACATTGCTAAAAGTTACATGAAAAGAATCAAGCAGGAGGTCGTGGCCGCCGGAGCTGAATTTGTGGTGGTGCTGTTTCCCACCAAGGAAAATGTGTTCGCGTCTAGAGTATTCGATCTCAAAGGTCATACACAAATGGAAGAATTAATACACAACGAGGCTCGCTTAAAAGCCGAAATGATTCACTTCTTCGAGACTCATGGAATCGCATTTATAGACGTGCTTCCGCAACTCAGGCGATCGCCTAATCAGCCATATTTTGAAACAGAAGATGGGCATCCCAATGAAAGTGGACACCAAATAATTGCTAGCGAAGTGGCTCGAGTGTTAGAAAGAAAAATGGTTGTAGCCCAGCAATAAGTACGAAGCCAGTCTGAACGGACCCTTGCCTTTTCCCACCAGTCTTAGTCCAAATCTAGGGGAAAAAACCATGGCCTACGAAGAGAAATTAGCCGCTCGCATTCGAAAAACGTTAACAAGGAAAAAAGGATCACCGAAAAACACATGTTTGGCGGAATATGTTTTCTTCTGAATGGCAACATTTGTTGTGGCGTGCACAACGATTCCCTGGTGCTTCATATTGGTCAGGATGCCAGGCTCTCAGCCTTAAAAATGGCCAATGTAAAACCCTTTGATATAACCAGGTGACCAATGAAGGGGTGGGTGATGGTTCTTTCAAAGGGTATTAAGAAGGAAGATGCTTTTAAATTCTGGATTCAACTAGCGGTGCGATTTGTTGCCTCCCTGCCAATAAAGTAGCCATGCTCTCTCTTAATTGAATGTTTTGAGATTGCTTTAGGCAGCTGTGTGGATACACATCTTTCGTCATTTTCACATTGGCCTTGTTTTATTTTTCCATCGGAAGTTTCCGTTCTTTCCAGCCTGACATGTGTCCTTCCAGGTAGAGAATTTTTTCGAAGCCTGCTGTCCAGAGTTCAAATTTGGCTATGCCTGCTCTCGGCCCATGCTCACAATATAAGACAACCTGCTCTTTCTTGAGTGACCCAATTTCAGACTGACGTGTCCACAGAGAATAAAATGGCAAGTGAATGGCGCCCGGTACATGACCCGACTCGTACTCGCTTTGTGAACGGACGTCTATTATAGTAGGAGCAGTTCCCTTTTCAATTGAAGTCAACAACGCTTCTTGAGATATGTGGTGGCTCCCATTTCCCGTGCATGATACTAGGAGAAGGGAGAGGGGGATGAACAAGCCTGTCGACAGTCGAGTGAAGAAAAATTGTGGGTGGGAGTGGATCATAAAAACAACATGAGTTTTGAATTTTGGAAGTGGGCCTTGTTTTTCTATCTAGAAAAGTGTTCGACAATAGTACCACGTTGATCCTACATTATAAAAATGAAAGGAAGAGGTTGAACGATGTTTCGTGGAAAGGGCGAGATGAAACAGCAATTTTTTCTGGTTCTTGTAAGCAGCGTGGCTCTATTGGTGATGGCAGGGCTAGAAGTGCCACAAAATGCCCAAGCGCACGATGAGACCGTCATTCTTCAAGACAATTTGGGGAATCATCATTATCTGATTTCTACGACGGTGTCCCGGGCTCAACAATATTTTGATCAAGGCCTCATTCTCTCATTTGGGTTTAATCATGCCGAGGCCGGGCGATCGTTTCTTGAAGCGGCTCGGCTCGATCCCAATTGTGCCATGTGTTACTGGGGGGCCGCCTTAGTTTTAGGTCCAAATATTAATGCGCCCATGGATAGTGGAGCAGTACCCATTGCCTTTCAGACTCTGCAACAGGCTCAAGCATTGGCAGGACAAACAACAAAAAAGGAGCAGGCTCTTATTCAGGCTCTAACGCACAGATATTCTGAAAAGGTGGTGACGGATCGGCGATCGTTAGATGAAGCGTATGTGGAGGCTATGCGGAAGGTAGCTCAACAGTTTCCTGATGATCCCGTCATTGGATCTCTCTTAGCTGAGGCACTGATGGATTTACATCCTTGGGATTTTTGGACCAAAGAGGGACAGGCTCGACCCTGGACCGCTGAAATCGTGGGAAGATTAGAAAGGGTGTTGGATTTCGCCCCCAATCATCCGTTGGCCAATCATCTGTATATTCATGCGATTGAAGCCTCGCCCCATCCCGAGAAGGCTGTTCCTAGTGCCGAACGTTTAGAGACGCTAGTTCCTGGTTCTGGGCATTTGGTCCACATGCCGGGTCATGTCTATATCCGGGTCGGACGTTATTCTGATGCGGCGCGGGTGAATAAACATGCGGTGGGAATTGACCATCATTACCTAAGTCAGGCTCATGCGGAAAGTATTTATACGCTGGCATATGTCCCTCATAACCATCATTTCCTGTGGGCCGCGGCGACCAAAACAGGGCAGCAAGCGTTGGCATTGAAAGCCGCCCACGATACGGCAAACTTAGTGAAGCCAGCCATGCTGCGTGCGCCGGGATTGGGTGCGACGTTTCAACATTTTTGGATCATGCCGCTCTATACCAAAACCTTGTTTGGTCAGTGGAAGGAAATTCTTCTCGAACC
Source organism: uncultured Nitrospiraceae bacterium (assembly GCA_964555115.1). Taxonomy (GTDB): domain Bacteria; phylum Nitrospirota; class Nitrospiria; order Nitrospirales; family UBA8639; genus CAZKRH01. The sequence continues at coordinate 11,342 of CAZKRH010000216.1, forward strand.
GGCTCCACCTGTGGATTTACTCTATCCCACTGGAGTTTGGCATTATGCTCGCGGTTTGGCTTTGGTCCGGCAGGGAAAACTTGAACAAGCTCAACAGGAACAGCGTCAGCTCCAAGAGGTGATTAAGAATCCTGCAATTGCGCCCATGAAAATTTTTGGAATCAATGCGATATTGGAGATTTTGAAAATTGGGGAAGCCGTGCTGGCCAGTGAAATTGCTGAAGGTCAAGGCGAGTATGCCCGGGCTGTGAAACATTTGGATCGTGCGATCGACATCGAAGATGGATTGAACTACACGGAACCCAAAGATTGGTATCTTCCTCCTCGACAAATTTTAGGAGCGGTGTTGCTCAACGCCGGAAAGGCTCAAGAAGCTGAGGCTGTGTATCGAGAGGATTTAGCATATCATCCGAAGAACGGATGGACGCTGTATGGATTGGCACAAAGCCTGCGAGCCCAAGGGAAAATGGAAGCGGCGGATATCGTGCAGAAACAATTTGTCGAAGCCTGGGTTGAGTCAGATGTGACCCTGACCAGTTCGCGATTTTAATGCCCATTGTTCTTCAAAGAAAAACTTTCGTCAGGATCTTTCAGCTCAAGATGATATGCTCTTTCGCCACATCCCCTTTTTTTCTCCATGAATAAACCTTCTTGGAGCGTGTTTCTGTTCGTGGTCTTTGTAGCGTGGCTGGTGTATTTTATTCTTCCCTATCTGCCAGATTCCACAACCTCCACCCATGCCCCTGTTATTTCGTTAGGATTTTCTCAGCAATATTCAGATCAGGTTGAGCCACCAGAAGCTTCTCGTCGCCTGACCTTTTACCATGAAGATGAGAGCCTCCTCTCGTTTCGGAATGATGGGTGGGTGGACGAATGGACATTGGCGGGGAACGTGTCCTCTCACGTAGTTCAGACACAGGATGTGTTTGCGTTTCTACAGTCTGGACCCTCAGTGATCATTCGAGAGAAATCCAATCGCCTTCTGGTAATGGATCTTTCTTCAAAGACGAAACATTTTATAACCGAAGGAGAATATGTTTACAGTGCCATAGATGACCGTGGAAAATTCATCGTGCTAGCCAAAGGAGATCGAACACTGGAGGTCTGGAATCTTCAAAAAAAGGAACGGGTCGCAGTTTGGGAGACCACTCAACCCATTCGAAACGGCCTGGCTCTTTCTTCTAATGGACACTTGGTGGCCGTAGCCGAAGGGATCTATGATGGAACAGTTAATGGACATCATACAATGATTGAAGTATGGCAATTTGATGGACAAGAGCCAAAATTTATATGGCACAAAAAAGAATCTGGGAT
>CAZKRH010000217.1:0-3803 GCA_964555115.1 uncultured Nitrospiraceae bacterium
TCCGTTCGGAAAGAGTTCGGGTTTGGCCTGTTTCACCGCATCGCCGGTTCCTAACTGTTGCATTTGTCTAGCGATATGCAGGGGGGTTCCCTCTGGCATGGCCTCTTTGAGATAGGCTTCGACTCGTTCAGCTTGGTGCCCCAGAATCATCACGACTTTAGAATCTGAGACTTGCTGCGCGACGGTGGCCATATACCACACCATAGGCCGATCGGCGACGGGATGTAAGACCTTGGCTTTTTTCGACTTCATCCGTTTGCCAAGCCCGGCAGCCATCACCACTGCTGACACGTTTTTCATGGTGTTCTATCTTCTCTCTTCTCTGGGATTTTTTCTGATGCCCAAACTTACCTTGGTGTTGTTTCTAATTCGGGCTGCTTGACATCTGGATTGTCAGGGTCAAAGCCCGGCACACCCATTGATTTTCCTGAGGAATAGAGGCCACCAGAGACGATCAATTTCATGGCTTCTTCGACACTTAAATCCACCGCCATGACTTCTTTCTCAGGAATCAAGAGAAAATAGCCTGAGGTCGGATTGGGTGAGGTGGGTACATACACATGAACCAGGGGTTCATCTGAGAGGATTTGGACCTCCTCCCGAGTCTCACCAGTGACAAACGCCAAGACATAATTCCCATCCTTGGGAAACTGGATCATGACGACTTTGTTATATTTCTCTCGTTGCTTAAAGGAAAGAATGTCCATCATGGACTTGAGGGTCGCATAGATCCCCCGCACAATGGGCACTCGATCCAAAAATTCTTCCCACTTCCGGACAATTTGGCCCCCAATTAAATTGGTGGCCATCGCGCCGGCTAGGAAAATCAACAACACCAGCGTGAGAATGCCGAGGCCCGGGACGTAATAGTCCTCCGTGACCACCTCGGCCAACATATTCCCTAGAATACTGTCGACCGTGACGAACAGGGTCTTAAGGATCAAGATGGTCCCCCAAATTGGGGTGATCACCAAGAGGCCCGTTAAAAAATATCGTTTGAGTGAGGCTTTCAGCGTTTTCAAGAGGTACGACCTGCCTTCCAAATGGTACAAGCATTCCCCTACTCCTGCAAGCCTTTTCTTGCGATTTTCAACAACTTAGCTTAGGATGCCCTCCGTGAACAGCAGGCCTTCTCTCTTGGAAAATCCCAAGTCTTTCCCCCCTTTGAAGCGGGGGATGTTTATCACGTTTGAAGGGATTGAGGGATCTGGCAAAACGACTCAATGTGGACGATTGGCCAGGCTTCTCAGGAATCTGGGGTATCAGGTTCTGGAAACTCGTGAACCAGGAGGCACTCCTCTGGCCGAGGGTATTCGGAACCTTCTCCTTGCGCTCCCTTCTACTCGATCCGCTCCTGAGTCTATGACCCCTTCCTGCGAAGCCCTGCTCATCATGGCCGCCCGAGCCCAACATCTCGCTCATGTGATTCGGCCAGCGCTTCAGGAGGGGCAGGTCGTCTTGTGCGATCGATACTTTGATTCTACCTTAGCGTACCAAGGGTATGGACGAGGTATGCCATTGACGCAGTTATGCCAATTGCAGTCCCTGACCTCAGAAGGGCTTTCTCCTGATCTGACCCTGCTCTTTGATCTCCCGGTTGCAAAAGGACTCTCTCGGCGTCAACAAGCTCGGCATCAAAACCGGTTAGATCGTGAGGCCAAGGCCTTTCATGAGCGCGTCAGACAGGGGTTTCTTACCTTGGCTAAAAGACATACTCGACGGATCAAAACGATTCAGGCTGGGAAGCCCCTGTCTTTGGTCGCACGACAAGTTGATCAGCATATTGCCCGGCTTTTTGGGATACGCTAGCAGGGTGTTATAAAGTGTTTCTTTCGAAGTTTGAAGAGTTATAATTGTGGCTGATCGTCCGGAAGTCCCCCTCCTTTGTAAGGAGGGGCGGAGGGGAGGTAGTCTCTTCACCTGTGAGCGGTGCCTACAATTATCACTGGTTCCCGATTCGTCCAGAATTCTACCCCACCTCACCTCCCCTTACAAAAGGGAGGAAGGGAAAATCCTGACCATCAAACACGAAAGAAAGCGTTGGCTTACCCACACAATTCCCTGAAGAGCCAAAAATATTAAGTTTTCCTAAGGTCTGCTAGACCTTCGACTCAACTTTTCGCTATAACCGTTTTATCACCTTTTTGACTGGAAATTCTGACTATGCCTTTTGGCGATATCATTGGGCACGACAAACCCAAAACCTGGATGCGTGCAGCCCTGAAGCACCAGCGTCTGGCCCATGCCTACCTTTTCTATGGTGAAGATGCCATTGGCAAACGTCTGTTTGCCTTTCGATTGGCGCAAGCTCTTTCCTGTGACTCGCCGCCCCAAGGGGATGAGGCCGACTCCTGCGGCCAGTGTCGGAGTTGCTCCCAGATCGAGGCACTCATTCATCCTGATTTTCTCCTCATCTCGCCAGATACCGAGAAGGCCAATCCTCAGATTTCTATAGATTGTGTGCGAGATCTCGAACACCATGTGATCTACCGTCCACTGTTCAGCCCGTATAAAATCTGTGTGATTGATGATGCTGACCGACTCACCCTTGGCGCCGCCAATGCCCTGCTCAAGACCCTGGAAGAACCACCTGATCATAGTGTGTTTTTTCTGATCACCAGCCGGCCAGCGACCATGTTGTCCACGGTCCGTTCCCGATGCTTATCCGTCCCCTTTACTCCCCAATCTCAATCAGCTGTGGAAGGCGCCTTGACTCTCAAACGCGCGCTTCCACCTGAAGATGCACGGTTTTTAGCTTTTGCCACCGGCTGCCGGGTAGGACAAGCTCTCACCATGGATGTGGAAGACACTCGTGCTCGTCAATCACAATTTCTCTCTTTGGTCACCGACGCTCCGGATTCCACGATTACTGACCTCCTCATGACGGCCGAATCCCTTTCGAAGGAAGGACTATTTCCAGAATCCTTAACCTGGTTTTCCTCCACTCTTCGAGATGTCCTGCTGACCCGCGTTGGCTGTGATCCATCGCATCTTCTTAACCAAGATCATCTCTCCACTTTTCAAGAATTAACGCAATCGATTTCCACGGCTAAATTGTTTGACCTTATTGAGGAACTCCAATCCTTAGAACGCGCACCAAAACGAAACCTCAATCTTCAATTGAATCTTGAATCGTTCCTGCTCAAACTTCAGGAAACCCTTGCCCCTTCATCCGCATGAGGACTTTGCCAGTATTGAGTCATTGATCACCCCACTCACTTTTCTTTTTGCTAAACGTGAAAGACCATTTTATGCCTTCACCTTTTTACATCACGACTCCCATTTATTACGTCAATGATGTCCCCCATATCGGACATGCCTATACCACCATCGCCGCCGATGTGTTAGCTCGCTACCATCGACTCACTGACCATCCCACGTTTTTTCTGACCGGTTTGGACGAACATGGACAAAAAGTTCAACAAGCTGCCGCCAAAGCCGGAATTGCCCCCAAAGCACATTGCGATCGACTCACTCCCCACTTTCAAAACCTCTGGACACGCCTGAACATTTCCAATGATGCATTCATTCGTACAACAGATGCAGCACATCAAACGGTTGTCCAACAGTTCCTCCAACAACTCTACGACCAGGACCTTATTTATCGGGCGGACTATACCGGTTGGTATTGCACCTTTGATGAACGGTTTTGGACGGAGAAAGATGTGGAAGGGGGGTTGTGTCCGGATTGTCATCGCCCCTTGGAACAACTCAGTGAAAGCAATTACTTTTTCCGGATGAGTCGATATCAGGATCGTCTGATTACCTATATTCAAGAGCATCCTGGATTTATCAGGCCGACC
>CAZKRH010000218.1:0-2786 GCA_964555115.1 uncultured Nitrospiraceae bacterium
ATAGACAATAATGTGTTCTAGTCCAGAGTCAGCTTGGAATCTGGATTTAATTCCACTTCCCGGCCATTCAATTACGGCTTCACGATCCCACCCAGCAAAGCAATGATCAAGAACGACATCTAACGGACGTTGGGTACTAAAATCTTGTTCGGAAGAAATAGGTATGGCCGGACCTGTTGGAAGTGGAGTTTCTCCAGGGTACACGCCTCTCACTTTGACCTGTAATTCTACTTCACCTGTTGATCCATGGATTCGACGATTAAAATAGGGATGATAACCACAGCCAGCAGGCATGGCTTCCTGACCGATATTGGTCAACTCAATTTCGCTCCACAGTGTGGATTCCTCAAGTGAATAGGTGAGGGTGGCGGAAAAGGGAAAAGGAAAATTCATGTCGGGAACGTCTGTTGAATTGAACGTCATTCGAATCCGGTGATCTGTTTGTTCTGTGACTGTTAGCGATCGATCCCGAACATCACCATGGATGGCATGTTTTTCGGGATCACGAAGTTGATACTCCTTACCCTGAAAAGAAAACTGTCCATCTCGCAATCGATTCGAATAGGGGATTAACAAGAAACTTGACGCGTTAGAGGATTTGGAGAGGGGATTTTCTCCTCTCCGCATTATCGGAATCCATTGGTTCGCATGGTGGACTGAAAAATCCACGATTGATCCACCAATTTCTGGAACCACCTGTAAGCGCAGTATTTGGTTATTCAGTTCGATCGTCACATGTTCACCCTTCTCATTTTGAGCAAGTTGGCATGGGGAAATCTAGGCAAAGACTCTTGACTAAATTTTTTTCAAGGCATGGCCTACAATCCTATCACGACTACAAGAGAAATACCTTTAGAAAATATGAGAATCCATTCAATGTGGAACGATCAAAGCCAAAAAAAATTTGGGGATACAAAAGGGGGAAGTCCGTGGCGATTTCCTAGTTAATGTTTCTAGATGAAGAACAGTCTTATCATTTTCTCTCTAAGAAAATCTTGGCAGGTCCATTTTGCTGAGAGTGGTGATTTCTGATTAAGATAGGGCAGCATCATCCTGGGTGGGGAATAGGAGCCTTGTGTGTTCTTGGGGTAGAATAGGCCATACGTCGCCTCAAAGGGGAAATGAAAGTTGGGGTCAGTATTGGGATAACTTCATACATCCTCCAAGGTTCAATGCGGGAAGTGATCATGGTTTTTTGGGATAGAACTCAGGAAGTAAAAAAATGAAATTTGCCTTGATACATTTATCTGGTGAATCTCGGGGAAAGACTCGATTTTTTGATCAATCCCGAATCACAATCGGTCGAGCTTCAGATAATGATTTGGTTCTGGTTGGTGGGGGGGGGAGATCCTGTCGTTCCGCAATGTGTGGAGTTGTTCGAAGAAGATGGACACATGATGGTGAGAAATCAGGACTCCGACATTACTATATTGATTAATCACAATCCTCTGGACGCCGCGATTCTCCAAGATCAGGATATTATTCAATTGGGTTCCCAAGGTCCCAAGCTGCGTTTTCGGGTTCGAGGTGAAGCCTACGCACAATCCAAACGGCCTCCTGAAATGTTACGGGATGCTCTGGATGTGTCAAAGGAAGCCCAAAGAGCTGGCCGGGGTCGGGTCAGGCCTTTTGTGGGACAGTTGGTCCATGAAGTCCGTCGTCACTCGACACGGGTGACCCAACGAATTCTTTGGGCGATCCTGATTCTCGTGGTCTGTGGCATTGGGGGAGTGGGGTATTACTCCTTTTCTTTACAACAAGACTATCAACGGCAATTAGTTGAGTTATCTCAAGAACTTGAAGCCACCCATCGCAGGCAATCCATGATTGGACAAGACCGGGGAAAGTCCCAGCAACCCATAGGGGAAGATTTAACTGTTTGGCAAATGGAGTTTGATCGTCGCTTGACTATCTTGAAAGAACACCAGAGTGAAACGGTTGGTGTGTATCCAGACGAGGTCCGCATCCTAAAAAATCGTTTGAAGGCATTAGAGATGGAGCGGAATCATGCGGAAGGGATGATTAGACGCTATGGGCCCTCGGTGTGTTTTGTGTATGTGGCATACGGTCTTTTTCGCAATGGGAAGCCTATTGACGAACCATCATTTTCGACCGAGGTGATGGGTACGGGATTTTTAGTGGATACACAAGGACACATCGTCACCAACCGGCACATTGTCGAACCCTGGCTGATGAACCCGGAAGTGACCGAATTAGTCCAGGGAGGGGTTCATCCCAGGGTATTCACCATACTGGCTTATTTCCCGGGGCAAGCACAGTCCTACACGGTGTCGGTGCTTAAGGTCTCGCCCGATGGGGATGTCGCATTAGGGAAATTATCGGCAATTCCACCAGCAGTGATTCCCATTCCGTTAGCCCCACCATCTCACACTGTGAGTGCGGGAGAACCCGTGATGGTATTGGGATATCCCGTGGCCGTCGATGCCCTCTTAGCAAGGATGGATCCGTTCGTGGTCTCCAAATTATTTCAACGGGTAAATTTGCAACTGAAAGATTTAATCCAGTCTATTGCGGAGCTGAAAGGCATTCGACCATTAGCGACCCAAGGCCATATTGGGGATGTGGTCCCCAACCGGGTGGTCTATGATGCACCCACGACCGGAGGAGCCAGTGGTAGTCCGGTGTTCAATAGCCAAGGGGAAGTCATTGCTGTCAATGCGACGATCATGAGGCGATTTGAAGGAGCCAACTCCGGAGTGCCGATTGATCTGGTGCATGATCTACTGGCGGGGACTCGTTCTTAGAAAAATCGACGGTGTAGTGGC
>CAZKRH010000219.1:0-8094 GCA_964555115.1 uncultured Nitrospiraceae bacterium
GACCCTAACCCCTCAGTGTCCTGACAAATTCCTTTAGGGTACCTCTAAAAACCGTCCTTTTCCGTGATTGCGGCGTCAGCCTCGTGCTCACAGCCTTCGGCGCGCACAAACATGGTGCTCTTCGCACCGTGCGCCCTTATGTATTCGCTTATACACTGCGGTTTTCCGCGCGCGACTTCCTTGCCCTCACAAAAAAATCCTGGTTTTTAGAGGTGCCCTTTATTTAATTGTTTGGTAATGGCTTGACGTAGAATAAATAAGTGTATATACTCCTATTATGATGAGTAAGAAAATTCCATCTCGCAAAGAATGTCTGGAACCCGCCAAGGCCTGTATGTGTTTTAGCCTTCGAAAGACCGCCAGAGCCATTACCCAACGGTACGAAGCCCTCCTTCGACCCCTGGGGCTGAAGGCCACACAATTTTCACTCCTCGTGGGAGTTCGATTGCTAGGCGGCGTCACGGTGAACCGTTTGGCCGAAGCCATGGTGATGGATCGGACGACCTTAACCAGAAATCTCAAACTATTGGAAAACCAGGGATTGATTCAAACCGTTCCCGGATCAGACCGTCGAGAACGAGAAATTACACTCACGCCAACTGGGGAATCCATGTTAGCCAAAGCCCTCCCCTTATGGAAGAAAGCTCAGGGACAGGTCCAACAAGATATCGGGAAAGATCGATTTGGCCGCCTGTTAACCGATTTACAAGCCACCGTGGAAGCCACACAAGCGGGATAAAATTTTTTAACCAATTACGTGCATATACACTTTAATGAACTGAAAAATTTAAGGAGCCCCTCATGGCAACACTGACTGAACTTCCCATGATCCAACAGCCATCCACCCGGCAAACCAGTGGTCCCTCTTTAATGGATCAAGGAAAACCCACATCTTCACGACTAGACCCCGACGAACTTCGGCAATTATGTCTCGAGGCCGGAGCTGATGATGTGGGGTTCGTCGAAATTGATCGGGTGGAAATCGTCAAAGATCGCCCCGATATCCTCAATGCCTTTCCTCATACCAAAACCCTCATAAGTTTTGTGGTACGGATGAATCGGGAACCTATTCGCAGCCCAGCCAGATCAATCGCGAACCTCGAATTTCATCATACTGGCGATCAGGTCAATGACGTCGCGCGTCATGTAGTGAAAGCTCTGGAAGCCAAGGGCATCCGAGCCCTGAATCCCGCCATGGGCTTTCCCATGGAAATGGAAAAGTTTCCCGGAAAAATCTGGGTAGTGTCCCATAAAACAGTCGCGGTTGCCGCAGGGTTAGGCCATATGGGGATTCATCGAAATATCATTCATCCAAAGTTCGGTAATTTTATATTACTCGGAACCATTCTCGTGGATGCAGAGGTGACCACGACGAACATGCCCATTGAATATAACCCCTGTCTGGAATGTAAGCTTTGTGTCGCGGCTTGTCCCGTTGGGGCCATTAGCCAAGATGGTCATTTTAATTTTTCCGCCTGCTACACCCATAACTACCGAGAATTCATGGGAGGCTTTACCGATTGGGTAGGCAATGTGGCCGACAGTAAAAGTGCCAAGGACTACCGAGGGAAAGTGAGCGATGCCGAATCAGCTTCCATGTGGCAAAGCTTATCATTTGGGGCCAATTACAAAGCCGCCTATTGCTTGGCGGTGTGCCCAGCCGGTGAAGATGTGATCAGTCCGTTTAAAGCCAATCGCAAAGAATTCGTCGCGGACATTGTGAAGCCGCTCCAACAAAAAGAAGAAACCTTATACGTGGTACCGGGCACCGATGCCGAAACCTATGCGGCTAAACGCTTTCCGCATAAAACGCTCAAATACGTAGGCAATAGTTTACGTCCGGGAACCATTCAGGGATTTCTAGACGGATTGCCATTAGTGTTTCAACGAAACAGGGCGGAGAAGCTCACAGCTACCTATCACTTCACCTTCACAGGGAAAGAACCAAGAAAAGCCACCGTGACTATTGGTAATAAAATTCTGCAGGTCAAGGAAGGGCACGAAGGCCAAGCCGATGTGCATGTAACTGCGGATAGCGAAACCTGGTTGGGATTCTTGGCTAAGGAACGAAATATCCTGTGGGCCATTCTCAGAAGAAAAATTCGCGTCCAAGGCCCATTGAAATTCCTCCAAGCCTTTGCACGGTGTTTTCCTGAATAACTAAACTGGGTTTCGCCCCAGTAGTCGAGATTCTTTTGTTTCGGTAAAAGAACCCAAAACCATTTTTGCCCAGCCTGGGCACAAAGATCTTAATCCGGCGCAAAGAATCCGGCAGCTGCGCAACTCGCTCCGCTCAAACAGTGCTCGCCAAAATGCCGGATACAGATTCGCCTCGAGGCCAGACCGAGGGCAAGGAGAATGACAGGTAAAACTTAATGGATAGAAAGTATGATATTTTTCGCTAGTCTCTAGTTGCTAGGGAAAAATAGGATGTTCCTGATCCTAAAATACTAGCGACCAGCAACGAGCGACTAACTTTGAGAACAACACTGCACAATATTTTCAGCAATCACACAAGGAAAAGGGAAACAACTACAAGGGCTGATAAAGAGGCAACGCCTGTACACGGTGATCAATTTTGGCCACCATCTGGTAATAACGGGGGCTGTCCAGGCCTCCAAACTGCTGAAGAAACTCTGACTCGGCCAGGCCTTCTGGAAGATCCTTCACCATTGGCATCACATCGTCTTCACGAAGAGAAGTCGCTAACCGCTTTTGGAGGGACCTGGCCGAATTCGTTGCAGTCACCCGTTCCCCAAAGAGCGTACCCGCTTTATCTGCCCCCTACCTTTCTTTACACAGTTCGGCCTACAATACAGGCAATCAATAAACCTAGGAAAGATTTATCTGCAAAACTAATGGAACAGAGGCCTTTAGGAAAAAATGGATTACAAGTCTCGGCCTTGGGGTTAGGCTGTATGAGTATGTCCGAATTTTATGGGTATGCGGACGAGAAAGAATCGATGGCCACGTTGCATCGAGCCATCGAGCGGGGGATCAACTTTTTCGATACCGCAGATGTCTATGGGCAAGGACGCAACGAAGAGTTTATCGGAAGGGTATTAAAACAGCATCGAGACAAAGTCATCATTGCGACCAAGTTTGGGATTGTCCGAAATGCCAAAGGGGAATTTACCGGAGTCAGCAGCAAACCCGAGTATATCCGTGCCGCCTGCGAAGCCAGTTTGCGTCGATTAGGCATAGAGACCATTGACCTTTACTATCAGCATCGCGTCGATCCCGAAACACCCATAGAAGATACCATCGGAACCATGGCGGAATTAGTACAGGAAGGAAAAGTCCGTTACCTCGGACTCTCTGAAGCTGGACCTCAAACCATTCGCAAAGCCCACGCCGTTCATCCCATTGCCGCTCTCCAATCTGAATATTCCCTCTGGAGTCGAGATCCCGAGGAAGCAATTCTTCCCATCTGTCGAGAACTGAGAATCGGATTTGTGCCCTACAGCCCACTTGGAAGAGGATTTCTCACATCCAATATTAAAAAACTCGAGGAGTTAGACGAAAACGATTGGCGCCGCAATGGTCCCCGTTTTCACGAGGAAAACTTTCAACAAAATCTGACACTGGTTGAGGCTATCGAAGAAATAGCCAAGGATAAATCCTGCACCGCTGCCCAACTGGCTCTAGCCTGGATGCTCTGCCAAGGAAACGACATTGTTCCCATTCCGGGAACAACCAAAACCAAACACCTTGAAGAAAATCTGTCGGCTCTCAATATTCAACTGTCCCCTGATGAAATAGAACGAATCAACCAAGTTGTCCCACTTGGAATCGCCGCCGGCACCCGTTATCCCGAGTGGGGCATGAACATGGTGAATCTGTAATTACCTGAGGAGAGCAAACAACTATCGAAAAACGCTTCGTTCCAAGGCCAGGCCCACGGCTCCCAAACCCCAAGCGGTACTCGCGGGGAAACCATGAAAATCATGGAAGGTGAAATAATGCCCAATCACTTCGTTGCCTTTTGGAATCTGGAAAACCTATTTGCCCCAGAAGGGTTCCCCAACCGAGAGCCATGGATTGCTCAAAAAATGGCATCCGATCTGAATGGGTGGACCCAGGCCCTCTTCGACACCAAGGTCAATCAGCTGGCGTCAATCATCCAGCAAATGAACAGCGCGCAAGGCCCGGATATTTTGGGAGTGTGCGAGATCGAGAATGCGTTCGTGTTGCAGCAGTTGGCGGCTCAGCTGAACGGGCAATTGAATAACCGCAATTACGCGGTCGCCCACGCCGACTCGACTCAGGACCGTAGAGGCATTGATACGGCATTCGTGTTCGATAGTGCCAAGTATACCGTTGACTCCAATACTATTTTTTCTCACTTTGTGATACGACGAACAGGGACTCGGGATATCACACAGGTTACCTTCACCACTCAGGGAGGAAACGACCTCGTGGCCATGTGTAACCACTGGCCGTCACGAAGCGGGGGAACCTACGAAAGCCGTGGATTCCGGATGACCGCCGGAGAAACCCTCTCGTACTGACAACAAAGAATTTGGGAAGAAAGAGGAAACGACATGCCCATCATTGCCATGGGGGACTTCAACGACGACCCGTTCGACGAGTCACTCCAAATTAATGCCAGGGCGACGCGGGAGCGGGGTGATGCCGAACGGGCGCTAACCGCTGCTCGCTTCTACAATTTGGGATGGCGGTACATGGAGCAACAAGCCCAAGACCACAACGGAAACCAAAAGGTCCTTCACGGCACTCTCTACTACAAAGGAAACGGGAACGTGTTTGATCAGCTTCTCGTATCCAAGGGGCTCTTGAAGCAGAACAGCCCAATCACGGTGCTCGAGGACACCGCAAGAATGGAAATTTTCCCAGAGATGGTCGACCACAGAGTGGCGGAAGGACCTATTCGCTTTGGCTTGCCCAAAGGAAACGCCCAGCGGAACGTAAATACCAGCGGCTTCAGCGACCACTTTCCCGTCTCGGTCGTCCTGGAAGAACAATAATCTGATTGGTTGGGAAACAGATATGAATGTATCTTTATGATCGAAACCCTTTTCATAAGCCTGTTTAGCGACTCGCTTGTCCTCTCCTGGCTCATATCGGTAGGCGTCACTGCCATCCTCCTAGCACCAACCCTTCTTGTCTTGTTCCTTCCAGGGCGTTTCAGATTCAAATATACCGTGGCTGGAGCAGCTTTTGGCGCCCTAGCTATCCCTCTTTCATTCTGGCTCTATATCCATTTTTTTGTTGGCGCGCTCCGGGCCCTCCTATTTGGGCTCCCTGGCCTCCTCATGCTGGGAGTGCACCTGTCGGTATTCCGAAATCCAAGCGTGGCTTCCCATGAAATGGTGGTACACCCGATCAATGGGTTTATTGCAGGTTTATCTTCGACCCCGTTTCAAGAAGTGTTATTTTGGATGGTCTTCTACGCAACCCTTGGAGCAGGGGTCGATGGGTATCGTACATTTAGTGCGCGTAAATCAGCGAGGGTAGGGAAGAGCCCTAACAGAACATGAGCCACGAGGATTATATGCGGCACGCCATTACCATGGCACAGGAGGTTCCGGAGTATCCGTTCGGTGCGGTGATTGTACGACAGTCCACAGGCGAGATCATGGCCAAAGGGTATAACCGGTCCTCAAATAATCCGACTTTCCACGGTGAGATGGATGCAATCAATCACTGTGCAACCACCCATCCACAGCTCGACTGGACCGAACTCGATTTATATACGACTGCTGAGCCCTGCCCCATGTGTCAAAGTGCCATCGTATGGGCGGGGATTGCTAACGTGTACTTTGGAACTTCGATCCCGTTTCTGCAAAGCCACGGTTGGAAACAAATCGATATCCGGTCCGAGGAAGTATCTCGCCGCACCCCATTTCGCCAAACCAAAGTAATAGGGGGTATTTTGGAGAATGAATGCAATGCGCTATTCGAAGCGGCCCACAACAGTGCCTTTAAGCAGTGAGCCTCTAGTTAATCGATTTAAGAAGGAAGATTTTATCGTAGAGAATAGACTTAAATTTTTTGAAATATGTTAAGGAAAGACTTGACCCAAATTTTATGACCCGATAGTGGGATTGTCCTAACCGCCGGCCTTGTATTCTGGTTAGTTTTGGCAGGCAGTGTTTATTTCGGCTACAAGGCTCTCTTGGTAAGCGTGGCTTAATATAAAAAAAGGCGCACTTGAGAAAGCGAGAAATCATTTAATGACAAGAATTTATTTTTTTCTCTCCTCGCCTTTCGGCGTGGCCGAGCAGTGCAGCCGACTCCGGAGTCTTCGGCGAGCACTGTTTGAGCGGAGAGGTAGATGTTCACCTCGGAGCGAGTTGCGCAGCCGTCGGAGTCGGCGAACCGCACAGGGCATCTGGAAGACCACGACGAGGCGAATATGGTTTTGGTCCTTTTGCCGAAACAAAAGGACCTTGAAAAACTTACTCAAGAATTGGGAGGTAGGTATTGCCGTGCCACAAATTGGAGGTAGAGAAAGGTCGATAACCCATGAATAGCGAAATCCTTTCTCCAGAACAGCAGGCGATGGTCGAAGTATGGAAGTGCCACATGGCCGCGGAGTTCGAGGAGAAGAACATCGACGCCACGATGGCCACCATGACGTCAGATCCCTTTGTCAATCATGTTCCTGTCATGACCGGTGGCGTAGGTTCGAGTCAAGTCCGTCACTTCTACAGCACCTATTTTCTTCCCGGTCATCCACCGGATACTGAAACCGTCCCACTCGCTCGTACGGTTGGCCATGATCGTCTGGTGGACGAACTGATTCACAAGTTTACCCACACGATCGAGATGCCGTGGATTCTCCCAGGCATACCTCCTACAGGCAAACGGGTCGAAATAGCTGTCGTCGTCGTTGTGGAGTTTCAAGACGGAAAAATCTCCGGCGAACGCATCTACTGGGACCAGGCCTCGGTACTCGCACAGGTTGGCCTGCTCGATGTGAAAACCCTACCCGTAACCGGAATTGAGGCCTCCCGCAAAGTCATCGACCCCACCCAGGAACCATCCAACAGGCTCATCAAGTGAGTGACCCGAAAGAACTAAGGAGTGAATCTCGCAGTATCCCAATCTTGAGATTGCAACAAATTGAAACTTCCCAATTTCTTCCAGGAAAAATTTTGTCAAAAGGGAAGACAAAGACTGTGAGGATAAAGGCTGACTTTCTCAGTAATATGTTATTCTAGGTCTTGAACCCAAATCCTTAGGAACTCATTCACCAACATGTACAGTGATGAAGATATAGGTTCAGCCGTGGAAGCGGGGATTCTGACTCACGAGAATGCCGCAGCCTTTCGAGACCATGTGGCACTACTGCGGAAAACCCCAGCCGTCGATAATGAACACTTCCGTCTCATCACCGGGTTCAACGATATCTTTGTTGTCATAGCATGTCTGCTCTTACTCATTTCGGTCCATTGGATTGGAAGGGAGGTCGCCCTATGGTTTGGAGCATTACTCCAAACTATTTCTGCATGGGCCCTTGCGGAATATTTCACCCGGAAGCGTCGCATGGCCTTACCCTCAATCGTCCTCCTGTTGGCGTTTGTTGGAGGTGTTCTTGCCACCAGTATGATGCTCCTGAAAGTTTTTAGTTTTTCCGAGGAAGCGGATGGGGCTCTAGCCATTTCCAGTGGTGTAGCGGCCCTTGCGGCGTGGGTTCATTGGCATCGCTTCAAAGTTCCTATCACGGTCGCCGCCGGCACAGCCACCCTCGTGGCCTGCGCCATCACGCTGCTCCTGTCTACAGTATCTGATGCGTTACAGTGGGTGAGCACACTTACATTCACCCTTGGTGCCATGGTGTTTGCATTGGCCATGCGGTGGGACGCCTCGGATATTCTGCGGCAAACCCGAAGGTCCGACGTGGCCTTCTGGCTCCATCTTGTGGCAGCCCCACTCCTTGTGCATCCTATTTTTTCTTTTCTTGAGATATTTGAATCCCAAGCACAAATCGGGATATGGCAGGCGTTCGCCGTAGCCATACTGTACCTTGTCATTGCGCTCATCTCCCTATCCATTGATCGGCGTGCGCTCATGGTTTCCGCTCTAGCCTATGTTCTTTTCGTATTCAGTACGTTGTTAGAGCAACAC
>CAZKRH010000220.1:0-16121 GCA_964555115.1 uncultured Nitrospiraceae bacterium
AAGGCAGATTGCTTGTGCGTCAAAGGTTTGATGGGCTTATGGTTAACCGAACCCATTATTTCTGGGGCCTCCTCCATCCACAACACCTTGGACGGTGCATGTCAGCATTCATCCTGCTGGTGTGACGGTTCTTATGGTTTTCCCTAATTGTAACGATTGCTTACAATTAGTACTAAATAGTACTAAAAGGCCACTCCCCAGTCAATTTATTCACGTTTGACAGTTTTTTACTGCACCAATTTCTGTGCCCGGGAGCACTAAAGAAAACAATTGTGGGATTGGTTTCCGCACGGATCATGTTGGGTTTAATTGAACAATCAACTGGCGTGTAGCCAGGTGTTAAATAGGTGTTAGAAATACAGACAAACTGGTGGGAATTGAGGCAGAGAGAGGCAAAATCAGGCAAAGTGTCAATCTAAGAATATGCAGACTGTGAGCGGGTATTGTCAGTTTTGTCAACTACTTGATAGGTCCCCCGGCAGCGGACTCATAAGCCGCGGGCCGGGGGTTCAAGTCCCTTCACCGCCACCAACTTTTCTCACCAGCGGTCCTAGTGCTTCCCTCCTCTCTTTCTTCATTTTCTTCACGTATCACGGGTCGGCATAATAGAAATCGGTGCTTGACTTCCCACTTTTCTAAATCAGTCTTATTTCGTGAAGGGTAACATCAGGCAATACCCTCAACTTTCAGTCCAATTTTCACATTTTTTTGAAAAATGAGCCACAAAAGACCCACGCCCCCTTTACTCTTCTTCCTCATGGATTGCCTTCACATACACAAGAAACACCGAGTCATGAGCATGTCCCATTTACATTACAACCAAAATAGATTGTCATCAAAAGCAAAAATTTTGGTAAAAACAGGAAATTGGACAAGGTCACCTCCAAAATGGTAACTAAGAAAAGTGTTGTCGTTTTGATATAGAACCATATATGGGGGTTAAAGAATGTTTTTACTAAATGGACCGAAGATTATCACCTCCATTATTCGTGTATTTGATTGCCACGCTATAGATAATAATACTGTCGCCCAAAAACATCATCACATAAATTGGGTGCAATCCTCGCCATTTTTTGTCATGCATCTCATGTGTTTTGGGGTGTTGTGGGTCGGATGGAGCGAGATCGCGGTCGCCCTGGCTGTTGCACTCTATGTGATCCGGATGTTTGCCATTACGGGATTTTATCACCGTTATTTTTCACATAGATCCTTTCGAACATCACGGGCTTGCCAGTTTATCTTTGGCTTGGTCGGAGCCACAGCTGTCCAGAGGGGCCCCTTATGGTGGGCAGCCCATCATCGAAATCACCACCGATACTCCGATACAAAAAATGACATCCACTCCCCACATCAACGTGGATTTTGGTGGAGCCAAATTGGGTGGCTCACCTCCCCGCAAAACTTTCCCACCAAACATGACATTGTGGGAGACTTTTCTAGGTTTCCAGAGCTACAATTCTTGAACCGCTTTGATACCCTCGTTCCTTTTTTGTTTGCCGTCTCCATATTTGGGTTTGGGGAATTATTACAGGCCTATGCCCCGAGTCTGGGCACCAACGGCATGCAAATGTTAATTTGGGGGTTCTTTATTTCCACGGTGGTCCTCATGCATGGAACAAGTACGATTAACTCCTTGTCCCATTTGCTGGGAAAGAAACGCTACGACACCCCTGATGAAAGTCGGAACAACCCCATTCTGGCAATAATTACTTTAGGCGAGGGATGGCACAACAACCACCACCACTACGCGTCATCCGCCCGACAAGGCTTTTTCTGGTGGGAAATTGATGTCACGTATTATGGGTTGGTGATGCTTTCCTGGATGGGCCTGGTGTGGGATCTCCGCCCCGTCCCCGCACAATACCTGTACGCCCACCTTCCCAAAAAAGAAGCCGTATGACAGTGAAAGCTTCAAACTTAAAAATATAGTAAATCTTATTTTCTTCCCTTCTTTTTTGTCCTCCTTAGTCATTTTATGTTTTCTATCTTCCTTCTCACCTACCCCTTTAATTTTTCGAATATTTTAATCTCAAATTATCATTAAGAAATAGTTTTCGCTTAATACTTTTTACCATTTACCTTTCAAGTTTATTAGAATGTTTACCAGCACTGCTGAAAAAGGTTGCGGACCTCCAAAAGCCTTTTAGGCGTGATACGTATACAATCGTTCCTCCGCAAGCAAGTAGTTGGCACTTCCTAGAAAGTGATAGAGAACGCGAATTTGATTTGTATTTTTAAAAAAAACTTGGAATCCGATACCCATTCAAAACGAAATAGAGGTCATTCCTTGACTTCCCACTTTTCTAAATCAGTCTTATTTCGTGAATGATAACACCAGGCAATGACCTTCTTCTTGTTTATATATGCCCTAAAATATTTCAGACCTATTCTAATGCAAAGCTGGAGTCCGGGAAAAATTTGGATGAGGTTAACCTTCAGAGGAAAAACAGGAACACTCTGGAAATTGGTAGGAGGGATTTTTTTAACTGGCTACACGACTGCCAAAAAAATATTCTTTGGCTTTATCAAGAATTTCTTGAGGATGAAGCGATTGGACAATGGCGCAATCTTTCTGACCTAAATCTATGACCATGGCCTCTTCCTTTGACACGTCGGGTGTGCACACCATCACCCTCGGTTTTGTTCGGTCTTCACTATTCACACCGGTCACTAAACCTAAGGTTCCATCATCTAACTCTACAAACGTTCCGGGAGGATACACTCCAAAGATTTGCACGAGCGCCACAATCATCTCTTCGGATAATTCCCCCTCACCCTGTGCTTGGCCATCATTATACAGGTTCGACAAGGCCTCCGCCGGGGTCAAATTTCGTTCCACGTTAAACCGGCTGCTCAGGTTGTCATATTCATCTACGACCATCACGATTTGAGCCATGCGAGAAACCTGCTCACCTTTCAATCCTTTTGGAAACCCAGAGCCATTCAACCGTTCATGATGTTGCGTAATGATGTCCAAACTCTCTGGTGGTAATCCGGTATATCGTGCAACCGACTCCTCACCCATCGTGGCATGACGACGCCATTCATTCTGTTCCATTTTGGTGAAACCAGGTCGTTTCCTGCGAATGCTTGAGGGTAATTGTTCTTTGCCAATATCATGAAGAAGCGCCCCTAAACCCATCGCATAAATCTCCTCATCGCTCATCTCGAAATCTCGTCCTACCATCATTGCGAGAATACTCACATTCAATGAATGGGCAATAAAACAATCTTCCGAAGGAGTCGTGATCATGATATCCATCAAGGCCATAGACGTTTCCTTGGTCTGAAGGGCATCCTGAAAACTTTTCACAATTTGATCGGCCGACTTGAGGCCCGTAGCATATCCGTCACTGATTCGTTTCAAAGCCATTTTTGCTTGCCCCAGGCCCTGTTGATAGAGGATCCCACCTTTTTCAATATGTGCCGCATGATCCCGGCAGGCTTGTATTTGTTCTTCTTTTCCATCTGCTTCAGACTTTTGATCGGACAACACCTCAGCATTCTCTGCCTGTTCCTCCTCACTTGAAGAGCCGTTTGTTTGAGAATGCGTGTCTTCCGCTATATTAAGATCCGAAAGACCAGGATCATAAAATAATTTAACCTTTTTAATCCCTCGCAAGGTTTCAATTTCCTTGGTTGATCTAATTTTGAATTTGCTTTTAGCAAAAGGATGATTCCACCAAGAACATTCCAATCGTATATACATCCCAATTTGAAGTTCTTCTACCGTCATTGGAATAAATCCCATAGTGTCTACCTTTGATTACCCCTTACCTCTGCCATAGAACCTTGCCCTTGGCCAGGATCACAATGACTGCCAACAAAGCTCATTCTGGAAAGTCCACCTAGGGACATTATTCATCTTCATCTCAATTCATCGGATATTGTGAAGACTATCTTCCTACTTCTCCTTAGATATTCACCCTTTGGGGCTGACCAGGTGAGTTCACCCTACGCGCATGTGGCCCCTTTTGACCCCCATGAACCTCGCCTCCCTTTCCCTTGCCCTCCTTTCGTTCATTCCGGTCTGTAACAAACATTCGCCAACGTTCCCTAACTTCCAACATTGGTTGTGAATCCTTGCCTTCTACAAGGCCACACCCCCAAAAACTGACAAACCACGAGAGATTCCCTTCCCCGACTCCTTCTTGTTTGAGGCTGTACGAGATCCCGAAACCCCAATTAATGTACAGTACCTGCTTTAGATTTATCTTGTTTTTCCGAATATTTATAACGGAAGGCTCTGTTTTCTCGCCACAAGATCCACTTATATTTTGGCCAAATTGGGACAGAGCGACCGACTCAAGAACCCAATCACGAGATAGGCATTTTTCTCCGACTCTCATCTATAAATCCACTATGTTAACCTTTCATTCCTACATGACCTTTTATCACTGAGTGAGTCTTTTTTTATGGGCATGAAACGACTTGAAAATTTGGATGAACTGAGAGTTGGACTCTATGTCAAACTCGATTGTTCCTGGTGGAGCCACCCGTTCGCGAGCAGTCGGTTTAAAATTGCTTCAGCAGAAGATATTGAAGCCATTCGAAAAATTCGAAAACTGAAGTTGTATTTCGATCCTTCTCTATCTGATCCTCTTCCCTCCGATGCCATCCAAGTCGAAGAGATCTTTGTCGAAGAACCTGAACCAGAAAATTACTTTGAATTCCAAGAAGAAGAGGCAGAGGGGCCAGAACCAGAATCTCCGACAGAGCCTCAGGACGAGTTTTCGGTCTTACTCAATATTCCTGATCCTGATGAACTCCGGAAAGAACGAAAGCGGCTCTATCATGACCGGAGAGCACACTTAAAAAAGGTTGAAGATGCCTACTGGAAGGTATTGGGAAAAAGTAAAGATATTTTCAAACGCGTGAGTACCGGTCATCGGGAGGGTTTAAAAGGTGCTGCTGAAATGGTCACCAACATGACAGCGATCCTGAATCATGACCGGGCAACCATGACCCTCATGGATGTCGTCAGTTCAACAGGCATGACAGAAGGCCTTTCTTCTCACGCCGTTAATGTGTGTATTTTGTCAACAGTCGTCGGAAGAGAATTAGGATTGAACCCTGAAGAATTACACATCCTTGGGATGGGTGCTTTATTTCATGATATGGGAAAACGCCTCTTGCCCATGAAAGTGAACTTCCGAGCCTCGGGCATCACGATGGAAGCCGATCAAGCCTCCACGAAACTACATCCGGAAAAAGCCAAAGAACTCATGGAAAGCTACCCTAGCTTTCCCAGAGAAGGTCTCCGGATAATTCTAGAACATCATGAACGAATGCATGGCGGGGGGTATCCCAAAGGGCTCAAAGGCCATCAAATATCTCGCATGGCTCAAATTGTCATGGTGGTGGATGAATATGATGAATTTTGTAATGCCGCCATTCCCGAAAAAAGTCTCACCCCTCATGAAGCCTTATCGCAGTTGTATAAATATACCAAAAAACAAAATGGGAAATTCCCTGAAGATGTCATCCTGGCTCTGATTCGTACGTTAAGTGTGTTCCCTCCAGGCAGTCTGGTTGAACTCACCGATGGGTCACTCGGACTGGTGACCAGCATCAATATTAAAGCCCCAACCAAACCCTTGGTCCTGATTTCTCATTGTGAAGGCACCCGCCAGGAAGCGTTAGCGGTGGATTTGGCCCAAGAAAAAAATATTAGCATACGGCGTAGCCTGAAACCCAGAGACGTTCCACCAAAGGTCCTTGAATTTTTAAGTCCACGTCGAACCTCAGTGTTCCTACAGGCTGAAAAGGAAAACTTTCCTCTTGTCGGGTACAAGCCCTAACTCTTGTTACATCGCACCACCACCAAACACCTCGCGATATTTTCTTTTCCGTCCCTAGACAATCTAACCGTCTCCCCTCACACCTTCCATGTGATGTGCAATTATTGAAAGCCTGTTGCTAAACGGTGTCACTCCATCTGGGAGACTGAATCCTGAAAATACTGCGTCATCATGTTGGCACGTTCCAATTCGACAACCACCAATTGGCGTTGATCAAAGGTATTTCCCCAATACAGATAGGCAAATTCCTCACACATTCCTCTTTCAATATACTGTTGTCGACCCTGTTCTTGTTCTACGGTACGTTGATCTTGAATGGTTCGATGAGGAAGAGCTTGCCACACCCTTTGGGCACCTGCGGTGTGATTTTCATAGACAGGCGTTTGCGTGGGATCCTGCAACGTAGAACCTGGCCATAGTTGTGCCAAATCATGTGCGCCACCGTTCCTGCCTAACCCTTCAGACAGCATATCATCCACCATTTCCGTCATGAGGGGCCCATCCTCGTCCATCCCCACTAACAATCCGTGAAACTTCGAATCATGCTGCACGTATCGAAACACCAGATTGGCTCCGAACGTGCCCTCTTCTATGACGAGATTCCGACCATTGTTATCCTTTTTCGATTCAACGCGCGATACGATTCGCTGTGAAAGTTTGGAAATAAGCCAAGCGGCACTGCTTCCCTGACAAGCAAACACTTTTTGATAAGGAGAGAGAACGGGTTCTTCTGGCCATACTATTGGCTGAAGAGACGAGGTTTTTTTCAACACATACGCTGGTCCATCAAGGACCACCTCACCCAGAGACCGATAGGGAACCACTTCCGGAGCTTCCTGCAAGTGAAAACCTCGCGCGGCCAACGCACGTTGAAACAAAATTCTTCGACCCACATGATGAGCCTTTTCCACCAAAATAAAGGTACACTGCTCCCCACCCCATTCTGATATCCAGTCCAATCTCTTACCTAAACCAGTTTCACCCTCAAGTGCATGTTGAATCCTCGCGTCTTGGGAACGAACAAATGTTTGCCCTGTCTGACTGGGTAACCCTGGATGAAATTCAGATTGAAACAGGGCATGGGTGGAAATCAATGCATGACAGGATTGGTGAAGCGAAGGCTCTAGATCAGGAAGATGTTCTAATCGAATATTAGAAAGTCCCAGCTGGCGAATCATGTGCCGGCCAGTTTCAATGGAAGACGATGATACCTCGACTCCAATGATCTGCAGTTCAGGGAAGATCCTCGCTAACAGCGTGGTCACAATCCCCACGCCACATCCAAAATCTAAAACGGTACCGGTTACTGGAAGTCGCTCAGCGATGACTTTTCCCACAGCCTCATAAAATTGATAGCGTTCACTGTAGACATAGGGAAATACGGAAGGATGGGCAACGTAATCGTAAAAGGCCATATCGCCTTGAGGATGCGTACCTCTTTTCCGTTGATCCAGCAACTGATTGAGGGAGTGGAGCTGCTCATGTGTGAGGCCTTGACGTTGCCAAGCGAAAAACGACTCTTCGGAATCAAACGATCGGATTCCCCATGCCACAGCATGTTGAGAAAAGATTTCCTGATATTCAGGAAAAGACATGTCCGTATTCATGGAATAGAGGGAGGGAAAGAGACCTATGCACCAGGATAGTATGTAGGCCCAGACTAGAGGTCATTGCCCATAAAAAGAAATTCCCAAAATTCGTAATTAAAATTTTTGGGACATCATCATCGCATCTTGATAGGTATCAGGGACCGGATGAGGATAGCGAAGGTGTCCAAACCCGAATCCCACATATTTCTCACTCGTCAAAGCTGACAAGGTAATGGGACCTCGTGTAAAGATGGAAGAGGTGTTGATCCCAATTTCCGGTCCCAAATCAAACTGTGACCCACTATGCATGCGTGACGACGCATTGACCAACACGGCGCTGGCATTGACTTCATCCACAAATCGCATGGCGGCTGTATAATCCCGTGTCACAATACAATCGGTATGACTGGGTCCATAGGTATCAATATGAGCCAAAGCCTCATCCATGTCTTTGACAATTTTGACTGTCATCGTGAGGTTTTGAAATTTTTGTCCCCAATGTTCTTCTGTAGCAGATTGAATTCCCTTATGCCCGGTCATTTCCATAATGCCCATCAGGGAAGTGGTTTTCTTACACCCAATGAGGTCAACTTTAAATTCCTCGAGCAACCGACGAAGAAGCCCTGATAACAAATGACGAGCTACCCCCTGATGAATCAGCACGGTATCGACGGAATTGGAGGCTCGTGGATCTTGTATTTTGGAATTCACCACAATATTCTGCGCCATCGGAATTTCGACATCTCCATCGACATACACATGGCTCGCGCCACCATCGTACATCAGGACAGGAACCCGAGATTGCTCCGACACCGCCTTTCGTAATCCGGCGCGTCCTCGCGGAATCACCCCATCAATATATTTTGGCAATCGCACAAGCTCCAACACCCCTTCGCGATCGGGACGATCTAATATCACGACCGCGTCACGGGGAATGTCATGGGTCTCAAGGACCTCACGAAAAATATTGGCGATCGCCGCATTGGTCGCCATCCATTCCACCCCACCCCGGTAAATACACACATTGGCCGTTTTGAAGCACAGGGCAAGAGATTCCGCCATTACGTCCGGCCCCATTTCCGAAATAATAGCAATGACTCCAATGGGCACACGGCGGCGGCTCACCTGCATCCCATCCGTCGTATACCAACTCGACGTCACTTCCCCTATCGGATCGGGGTGATTCCCAATCTCCCTCACCCGATCAACCATGTCCCCAATGATCTCATCGTCAAGACGAACTCGATCCAGAGTTTTCCGATAATCATCTCTCGCTAACTCTTTTGACACCCCGGCGATATCTTCTTTATTGGCTTCTACAATTGTTTCTCGATGAGCATCTAACTCGTCGGCAATCTCTAAAAGGACTCGCTGGCGAACTTCTCCGGAAATTCGGCTAAAAGGTTTTGCAGCCGCTTTGGCCTGTTTAGCCAAAGTGGTGATATAGATTTTTACGGGAACTTCAATCATAACAATGTGTCCTTTTTAATATAACGGGTAGTCTTCTTAACACCTTTCAACTCCAAGGGACCACTTTACCGAGGATTCCTTCGCCTCGTCAAAATTTCTGACTTCATGGGGGTTTTCCTTTTGACCCAATCACCTTTTTCCCATGTTTGCAGAAAACCTCAAGAAATTCCCTGTATTTCTGGTCATCTGGCTCACTAAATTCCGTATTTTCATAGATTTACACTTGCATTAAAATTTAAAGCTATGCTAAATTCTGTGGGTTTCAGAGGGTGTCATGTACCTTGTGGACAAATTGGATAATTTTGTCTGTTTGTTTCCCAAGAAGTTCTGCCCTACAACACCTCATTCACCTAGAAACGTTGGAGAGCAGGAACCTAACATCAAATCTCAACATCCCACAATTGTTCACTGGGAAAAGGAGATGTTTACAATGGAAGAAGGGAGCTAAGTGGAATTATGCTGACAATCAGGGACATGCTTGAAGCGGGAGTTCACTTTGGGCACCAAACCAATCGCTGGAACCCCAAAATGAAACCCTATATCTTCGGCGAAAAAAACGGTATTTATCTCCTTGATCTTCAGCAAACCCTTCGTCTGTTTCATGACGCCTATAATTTTGTACGAGATACCGTAGCGAACGGCGACACCGTTCTTTTTGTGGGAACCAAAAGACAAGCCATTGGCATCGTCGAAGAGGAAGCCACCCGTTGTGAAATGTTTTATGTCACCCAACGATGGTTGGGAGGCATGCTCACCAATTTTCAAACCATTCGGAAAAGCATTACCCAACTCAAAAAGCTTGAGGCAGCCCAAACCGATGGCACCCATGACCGCCTCAAGAAAAAAGAAGTGTTGCTCATGGAAAAACAACGCATCAAATTGGATCAATATCTCGGTGGGATCAAAAAGATGGAAAGCCTGCCAGGTTGTGTGTTTGTATTGGATACCCGGATTCAACATATTACCGTCAAAGAAGCCAATCGCTTAGGGATTCCCGTTGTGGCCATTGTGGATACAAATTGTGATCCTCAAGGGGTGGATTTCCCCATTCCAGGCAATGATGATGCCATCCGTTCCCTCAAGCTCTTTTCCTTCCAACTGGCTGAAGCCTGTATCGAGGGAGCCCAGCTTCGGGCAAAACGCGATGAGCCTGTTCCCAAAGAAGAGGATGGAATTATGGCTGACATGCTATCAGCACGGACGTCCGAAAGTTCAATTGAAAGTGTCAAAACGTCGTGATCTCTGACCTACCGTTCACTAATATTCTGCCTTAATTGACCGTCCATACGTCATACAACAAAGGGAGTGCACCCGACATGGCTAACATGAGTGCCTTGGTAAAAGAACTTCGAGAAAAAACAGGGGCTGGCATTTTAGACTGCCAAAATGCCCTCAAGGAAAATGAATTAGATGTTGAAAAATCTATAGATTTCCTACGCCAAAAGGGGCTCGCGGCCGCAGCCAAAAAAGCCGGTCGAGAAACCAAAGAAGGCCTCGTGTCCGCCTATATCCATGCTGGAAATAAAATTGGGGTTCTGCTCGAAGTCAATTGTGAAACAGACTTCGTAGCGAGAAATGAAGAGTTCCAGGATTTGGTGAAAAACCTGTCTTTACAAATTGCCGCAGCGGACCCCTCTTGTGTAAAACGAGAGGACGTGACCCAAGACGTGATCGATCGGGAAAAGGCGGTCTATTTAGGGCAAGTAAAGGAAATGGGAAAACCGGAAGCCGCCTGGGATAAAATCATTCAAGGAAAACTTGAAAAATACTTTCAAGAAAATTGTTTACTTGAGCAAACCTTCATTAAGGATTCTAATGTGGTCATTAAGGACTTGATCAGCCAAAAGATTTCTAAACTTGGAGAGAATATCTCAATTAATCGTTTTACACGATACCAGATAGGCCAGGCATGACAGCCATTCCCTACCGGCGTATTCTCCTGAAAATCAGCGGGGAAATGCTAGCGGGACAACAACCCTACGGCATTCAACCTGATGTGTTGGACAATTTGGCCAAAGAAATTGGCGAAATTGTGCACATGGATGTCGAGGTGGCTTTAGTGATCGGTGGAGGAAATATTTTTAGAGGTATTGCAGCGAGTGCCTCGGGAATGGAACGAGCCTCTGCTGATTACATGGGCATGTTAGCAACTATGCTCAATGCCTTAGCCCTCCAAAACGCCCTAGAAAAAAATAACATTGCCACCCGGGTCCTTTCAGCCATTGAAATGCGACAATTAGCTGAAGGGTATATCCGCCGCCGGGCTATCCGGCACCTTGAAAAAAAACGGGTCGTGATTTTTGCCGCAGGAACGGGAAACCCTTACTTTACCACTGATACCGCTGCCGCCTTACGAGCCATGGAAATAGGTGCTGATGTCATCATGAAAGGGACCAAGGTCGATGGGGTCTACGAGGCTGATCCCGTGACCAATCCCGACGCAAAAATGTACTCCGAGCTCACTTTTCTTGCGGTATTAAATCAAAACCTGAAAGTGATGGATGCCACGGCTATCACCCTGTGTATGGACAATAAATTACCTCTCATTATATTTAACCTCACGACTCCGGGAAATTTGAAACGAGTGGTTCAAGGCCATACAATAGGAACAGTGGTGAATCACACGAGCACCCAACCCGTAGAAAGCAATGGTTGAAGACACGATCAAAAAAGTCACCCAGCTCATGGATGGCTCCCTTGGCCATCTCCGTAGAGAGCTGGCTGGGCTTCGAACAGGGAGGGCGTCCCTCACTCTCTTTGATCGAGTGATGGTGGACTACTATGGAACACCCACGCCTCTCAAACAAATGGCGAATTTATCTATGCCCGACAGCCGGATGATTTCCATTCAACCCTGGGATGTTTCGATCATCAAAGACATCGAAAAGGCTATTTTGAATTCAGATCTTGGCCTCAACCCGTCAAACGATGGCAAACACATTCGCATCCCCATACCTCCCTTAAGTGAAGAACGGCGAAAAGAACTTGTAAAAGTCAGCAAAAAATACGGAGAAGAAACCAAGGTTCAGGTTCGAGGGTTTCGCCGTGAAGGGAATGACGAATTAAAGCGACTTCAGAAAAATTCAACTATTACGGAAGATGACCTGCGACGCGGGGAATCAGAAATTCAAAAGCTCACGGACCGGGAGATTAAAAACGTGGATGACATACTCAAGAAAAAGGAGGAAGAGATTTTAGAAATTTGAGGTCCCGTCAACATCCAATCTCATGGAAGTCACTCTTACCTCTGATATAACCCATCGTGCCCCAATCACCGCGCTGATCCATCTCTCAGCTCTTGCCCACAATGTCGCGCAACTTCGGCAACATACAGGACCATATTGCCAAATTCTCGCCATCGTCAAAGCTGATGCCTATGGACACGGCACCCTGCCTATTTCCAAAGCGTTGATTGACCTGGGAATCACCCAATTAGGAGTCGCAACGATCCAAGAAGGTATTTATTTACGCGAACATGGTATTCAATGCAAAATTATCGTCTTAGGAGGACTTCTCTCCACTCACATTGGTGAAGTCATCCAATTTGCCCTCACCCCCGTGATCTCAGACCCAAAGCTTCTTTCCCTGCTTGCTCAACATCTTCCGGCTGAGCATGCACCTTATCCTATTCATCTCAAAGTCGATACTGGCATGCACCGTTTAGGCCTGGACCCCCAAACCCTTCAGTCAGTCCTTCAATCCTCTCTGGTGGGTTCGACCTTTCAACTCGAGGGGCTGATGACTCATTTGGCCGATGCTGATAATCCTGACCAAACCTTTTCTCTATCGCAGCTTGAACAATTCAAGAATATGGTCAGCCTGGTTCAATCCGAGGGTCATTCTATTCCGTTAGTTCATGCCGCGAACACCGCAGGCATTTTGTTTCATGAGGCATCCCATTTTTCGATGGTTCGCCCAGGCCTTATGTTGTATGGGTATGCGCCACATTCTTCATCAGAAACACTCCCCTCCTTACAACCCATCATGGAAATCCAAACGAAAATTGTCCATATTCGCACTGTCAAGAAACATGAACCCTTAAGTTACAGTGGAAGTTTTCGGACGAAAGGTCCCTCTCGTATTGCCATTCTGCCCATTGGATATGCCCATGGCTATAGCCGTCGTCTTTGGAATAAAGGTCATGTGCTGGTAGAAAAACGACGGGCTCCCATTGTGGGAAAAATTTGCATGGATATGACCCTCATCGACATCACCGACATTCCTGAAGCCCAGAGTGAGGCCGAGGTGGTCATTTTAGGAAAACAAGGTGATGAAGAAATCACAGCAAGGGACCTTGCTGATTGGCAAGAAACAATTCCTTATGAGGTCTTGTGTAATTTAGGGCCTCGAATACATCGGGTGTATGAGCCTCCTTTCACCGGGTAACAAGACCTTTCCACTCTATCATCTACTTCCGCTTAACCTCTCTTATTCGATTCTTATCAATACACAATCTGAGCCATACCCTGCACATCCGGCACAGGATTGTTGGCTCACACGATTACGTTTTTAATTTTCGTTTTAACCGTTTTTCAATACTTTTGACTTTCCCTCCGAGGCGTCCCTTTCGCCCTTTTCGAGCATCCACCTTGATGGAACAAGAAATCCGTTTGCAATCTTTACTCATTCGTTCATAACATTGGCGGACCACATCAAAGACTTCGTCCCATTCACCCTCTAAGACAGTCCCCATGGGGTTCAATCGATAATCCACACCACTGCCATCAATAATGGCCAAAGACCGGGACACATATTTCCCGACACTTTCTCCCTTCCCCAGTGGGGACATACTAAATTCTAATAACACCATAACTTACTCACCCTTCCCTTCCACTGCCTGACGGCGTACCTGTTCATCCTTCCATGATTGAGGGTATTCTAAGGTTCCCACCAACGTAAACCCCTCGACCGCCCCCTTAAGCTGCTCACGACGCCGAGATTCACTCGGCTCTTTTTCTTGCAGCTCATCTCGTAACGTTCCCAGATAATCTAAATATTGAACATAGGAGTCATCAAACATTTCTTCACATTGCTGACGCAACACACTCGCCATCGCTGGAGATGCATTACTGGTACTAATGGCCACACGGAGATGTCCTCGATTCACCAAGGCTGGCATCATGACATTTGATAAACTGGATTGGTCAAAAGACCACAGTAAAAACTTTTCAGATTTGGCGAGGTCCTCTAATTCCTTGGAGAGGGCTGTATCATCTTGAATCGTATTCAGAACGAAGAACACCCCCTGCGTGTCAGTTGATCTGAACTTTCGACCTCGATGAATCACCTTGGCAGAGGCCGTGAGCTTTCGGAGTTCAGTAGTTAACGTCGGACTCACCACCACAACCTTTGCACCAGCATCTAATACCCGAAACACTTTTTCTGTCGCTTCCTCATCGCCTCCAAGGACCAAACATTGTCGGCCAGAGAGATCAAGGGACACTTGAAAACCAGGATTATTTCCCATCCGTTTTTCCTCCAGTAAATACCAAATTTTATACTACCGACTATGGCCCATGTTACCTGACATGGTACTCCTTAGTACATTCGTAGAATTATGAAGGCTTTCTCAACATGTGAGGGGAGCGAGAGATATTGTGGCTTGGAAGGAAAGATTGAGTGAGGGGAAACAGGATCAAAAAGTCAGACGCCCATAGAGCTAGATTCTCTACCCATCAGCATCGAGTTCCAAATTCCAATAGAGATAGTCTCTCCAACTGTCTGGCGCGTTCCGAATACCAATCATCAGCGTGAGGGTCGGAGTCCATCGAGGCTTAGATGGTTTTTTCCTTAATTTCATTCCAGCTTCGTCTGGAGTTCGACCGCTTTTCCTATTATTACAGCGCCAACAGGCTGTCACAATATTTTCCCAGGTTTTCCTACCACCCTTGGCAATGGGCACCACATGGTCAAAGGTGAGCTCCTCTGTCCTGAAACGTTTCTCACAGTACTGACAACTATACTTATCACGAGTAAAGATATTAATACGAGAAAACTTTACGGCTCGGTGGGATGACTTGAGTTTAACCATATTCAACAAACGCATAACCGAAGGAAGCTTTAAGATAATCGTCACTCCTCGGATATCACGGTCATGAAATTCTAAGACCTCAACCTTGCCTTGCCATAACAAGGTAATGGCTTTCTGCCAATTCACCACCCTCAAGGGCTCATAGGTCGCATTTAATAACAGCGTCATTTCCATTGGCCGTGAGTCGTGTCAACTCCTTTACAAGGCTATACCACTGGAAAAAGAATATTCCAATAAATGTATAGCATGCCCATGGAGTGGAATCAACAAGGCCATCTATCCTACTTATTGATGAGAACCTACACCCTTGATACACTCCACAATTTAGCGGATCTCTTAACATTATTGGATCAAACGGACTTGCATTGGATCGATATCATTCCCTATTCCGACATTGACCCAGGATCATGCCGCTCAATTGAATTGGAGAAGGGTTTGGGCATCGCTCTATTTAATGTGGAAGGTCAGATTTATGCCCTTGAAAATGTCTGCCCTCATGCCGGAGGGCCCTTAGGGGAAGGAACGCTGGAAGGAGATGTGGTTGTGTGCCCTTGGCACGGGTGGAAATTCAATGTGTGTTCGGGAATACGATTAAAAAACCCATCAGAGGCTTGGACCGTGCCACCTTATCCTGTTCGTATTGAAAATGGCATCATACAAATTGCCATTGCTCCAACCCCAACCAAAGAATAGTTTTCATTGATGTTCGGGTGCCATCGGCATAGGTGGGAGCTCATGAAAGGGCATAATGTGGGTAGCGGGAAGAGTGACAATTCGAAGTGATTTATCTCTCGTGTCCACACGCCAGGCATAGTCACGTTCAATCCATTCTGTCGTACCCTTTTCCCTAATTAAAATGCTCACCATGTAGGTCGCATCAGCTTCTTTGGCAACACGCCATTCCCCAAGTTGCATTAACTTTCCACTACGATCTAACTCTTTCGCCAATTCTTGAATCGCAACTTGAATGGAGGAAGCCTGCCGAGCTGGATGCTCTTTGACCAAACTGAGCGCTTCGATAGCAAGAGGATCCTCAGGGATCACAGTTTTCGTGGGTGTAATCAACTGGGAGGCAAGACCAGCGCATACAAAAAACCCAACAATGATATAGATCAATGGTTTATTCACTCTTTAAGCCTCATAGAAAATCAGTATAGTGGAACTCATTTTATTCACTACCCAACTGTCTGAACCTACTTGAGAATGAGTCAATGGCAGCTTTGAACATCA
>CAZKRH010000221.1:0-1581 GCA_964555115.1 uncultured Nitrospiraceae bacterium
GCGCAACTGGCTCGTGGGGCTCGGATGGTGGAATTACTCAAGCAGGAGCAATACAAACCCATGCCCGTGGCGGATCAGGTGTTGTCCCTGTATGCTGGGGTAAATGGTTTTCTCGATGATGTCCCAATCAAAAAGGTTCGAGAGTTTGAGACCGGGCTCTTGGAGTATATAAAAGACAAACATCCCAAGATTCGCGAAGAAGTCGTCTCGAAGAAAAAAATCGATGATGAATTTGGAGGGCAACTCAAGAAGATCATTGGGGAATTTAAAAAGACCAAGCAATTTTAAGACTTGAAGTAACTACTCAGGTTGCCTCAATTTTGGCTCAGGACAAGGCGCGAGGAGCGGAAAACCGGAGCGTATTTTACATACGTGAGGATTTGAGCACCACAGCAACGCCGGCCTGGGACAAAAGGGAGGTGACAAGAGTAGTTACTGGTTGAATAGTAATCGAGACGAGTCATGCCAAGTTTACAAGACCTCAGACGGAAAATCGCTTCCGTTAAAAATACCCAAAAAATTACCAAAGCGATGCAGATGGTCGCCGCGGCCAAACTCAAGCGCGCGCAAGACCGGATTTTGTCATCCCGACCCTATGCGCATAAGCTTCGTGGAGTCGTCGCCAATTTGGGTGAACATGCCAGTCGGACATCCCATCCTCTTCTTCACAAGCGAACCGGGAATAAAACGGAACTGTTGGTGATCACCAGTGATCGAGGCTTGTGTGGTGGGTTCAATGCCAACATTCTCCGAAAGGCCGTGGCATTTCTCAATGAACATCTCAACGACGGTCAGCAGGTATCAGTGAGTGTCGTTGGGCGAAAAAGCGTGGATTTTTTCCGGCGTCGATCGTGGACCATTCGACAAGAATGGCCAGGGGTGTTTGATCGCCTCAGCTATGAGCATGCGTTGGATATTGGTCAGAATATTATTCAGCAGTACAACGAAGGCACATTTGATCAGCTCTATGTAGTCTACAACGAGTTTAAATCTGTTATGCAACAACAGGTTGTCGTAGAAAAATTTCTCCCTATTGAGGCACTTGAAGGAGAAACGTCTTCTCAGGATGTTCCCGAAGGACCACACGGTTCATATTTGTATGAACCTGACGAACATGAACTCTTAGAAACCCTGCTTCCAAAACATTTTGAAGTGCAAGCGTTTCGAGTGTTGTTGGAATCGGCTGCAGCCGAACAAGCCGCGCGAATGACTGCCATGGATGGGGCCACGAGAAATGCCGGAGAGCTTATTAAAAAGGTCACGCTTTTCTATAACAAAACCCGGCAGGCAGCGATTACCAAAGAATTGATGGATATTGTCGGTGGGGCAGAAGCGTTAAAATAGGCAGCTTGGTCATGGGTAGTGAAAAGATCGTGAAACGTGAACCGTAATGCGTAATGCGAGCAGGATATTAAGTGGTTTTTCTGTACGGGTTACGGGTCACGCATTACGCTTCACTTCTTAATTCGACGGTTTGCAGAAAGGAAGCCATCAAGTGAGTACCGCAACAGGAAAAATTATTCAAGTCATCGGACCAGTGGTGGATATGGAATTTCCACCAGGCCATCTGCCCAATATTTT
>CAZKRH010000222.1:0-1866 GCA_964555115.1 uncultured Nitrospiraceae bacterium
AGGGAATTGGGTGAGAAAAGCTACCTTGGCTTGGTTTGCTTTCCATTTGGCTTCAGTAATGGACATATGGCCTCATCGAACACCTTTGCCGTGACTGTGTGGAGGATGTAGAGTGTCGTAGAGAATGGGGATCATTCAATCGTTTATTGTGGGAGGGATGTTGCACGGGATTCCAATTTAAGGGGAGGCGTATCGTGGCCTGGCATGAGTAACCGTTCAACGAGTTCCCCTTTAATAATATGTTGCTCCATTATTTCCGTGACATCTGCTTCATTTCCCACCCAATACCATACACCTTCTGGGTACACAACCAGGCTTGGTCCATATTCACAATGGTCTAAACATCCGGCTTTATTGGCTCGAACAATTCCTTTTAACCCCAATCGTTCAACTTCTTTTTTAAAAAACGCCTGTAAACGTTCTGATCCCTGATCAGCACAGCACCCACGAGGATCGCCCTGGGGTCTTTGGTTCAGACACATAAAAATATGATGTTTAAATCCCCCCACTGGCTGCTCTCCTCATAAGTTGGGATTATGAACAATAAGTGAATGATCTTACAGGAGGGGAGGATTTGGTGTCTAGTTAAGCCTTTTTTGTAAATTTTTGAAGAATAAAAGACGATAACACACAGGGGGCTATTGAGGTTATTAATGATGAGGGCATCATGAATATTGGAATTCCCAAAGAGGTCAAAGATCATGAATATCGTGTGGGGATAACGCCTGAAGGGGCTTCTGAGCTCGTTCAACGTGGGCATGTTCTTTGGCTTGAGTCTCAGGCGGGGGTGGGAAGTGGGTTTTTGGATGAAGAATATTCCCATGTTGGGGTTCATGTGACTTCCTCAAAGGATGAACTATTTGCTGAATGTTCTTTTATTGTGAAAGTGAAAGATCCTTTAGTGGAAGAATGTGTGTATCTCCGAGAACATCATATTATTTTTACGTACTTGCATTTAGCTGCTAATGTTGAATTGACCAATGCCCTGTTGGCTTCTGGATGCACAGCCCTTGCCTATGAAACATTGGAAGATGAGTTCGGAGAATTACCCATCCTTCATCCAATGAGTGAAATTGCTGGACGCATGGCTGTTCAAATTGGAGCGCATTTTCTTGAGCGAGGGCAAGGTGGGCGTGGTGTGTTATTAGGAGGTGTCCCGGGTGTCCTTTCTGGTCGGGTTGTTATTTTAGGCTCCGGTGTGGTGGGGTCGTCTTCCGCGAAAATTGCCATTGGAATGGGAGCGAACGTCACGGTGCTGAGTATTGATCTTTCTCAACTTCGAGATTTAGACGTACGGTATCCTGGGCAAGTTCAGACCTGTTTTGCCACAAAGGAGGCGATTGCCCACGCTGTCCGATCAGCTGATCTTTTGATTGGAGCGGTTATGGTGCGTGGGGCTAAATCACCTACCCTGGTGTCCCAAACTCTTGTGTCACAAATGCTCAAAAAATCTGTGATTATTGATGTGGGAATTGATCAGGGTGGATGTGTAGAAACCATTAGACCCACAACTCATACTGCCCCTATTTTTGAAATACATAACGTTTTGCATTATGGCGTCACCAATATTCCCGGTATTGTTCCTCGAACCTCTACCATGGCCTTGACCCACGCCACGCTACCTTTTATTATCCGATTAGCCGAGGGAGGCACGGAAACAGCTTTTCAGGGGAATTCCGGACTTTCTCGTGGTGTGAACATACGACAGGGTAAGGTAACGTATAAAGCCGTGGCTGAAGCCCATGGGCTAACGTTCCATTCTCTTGGATGAGCGAGTTCTGTGAAGTCGGGGCGTAGCGCAGCCCGGTAGCGCACCGCGTTCGGGACGCGGGGGTCGGAGGTTCAAATCCTCTCGCCCCGACCAAC
>CAZKRH010000223.1:0-2410 GCA_964555115.1 uncultured Nitrospiraceae bacterium
AGAGTTCCTCTATCCAAATCTTTCTGACAGCTATGTTTGAACGAACCACCTGGAAATATGGCGAGCGCGGGTATCGTTTTGTCTATCTGGAAGCGGGACATGTTGCTCAAAATTTGAATTTGGTGGCCACATCCCTGGGCCTAGGTTGTCTCAATGTCGGTGGGTTTTTTGATCGGGATATCGATAAGTATCTGGGAATTGATGGAGTTACTCATTCCACCATATATGTTGCCCTTATTGGAAAATCTGTTTAACTGATTTGAGAGAATAATCAGCTGGCAATTCCAGAGAAATGACTGTTGCTTGATTTCCTCATGTTGGGGTGGGAAACTATCCTTGGGCCATTTTCGGCCCCTCTTTCATTCGGCGGACTAATCGTGCTAAATACGTGCGTTGAAGTTTAAGCTCCTCTGCAGCTCTTTTTTGATTCCCACCAGCTCGGTTAAGAGCCCTGTCAATTAAATAGTGGCTGAACTCTTCAATGGCTTGATGGTAGGGAAGTCCATCAAATATGGGCTGGTTCTCAGAATCGTCCTGGCCCAAACCTAACTGTTCATACTCGATGGTTTTTCCCGTGCCAAGTACCACGGCTCGAGAGATGGTATTGTCTAATTCACGAATATTACCCGGCCAAGGATAATATCGTAATCGGTTCAGGGCTTCTGGGGAAAGAACCATTTTTGATTTTCCTGTTTCCTTCACATGGCGTTTAAGAAACATGTCCGCCAAATCAGGTATATCTTCTGGCCGCTCTCGCAGCGCAGGCATGTTGAGACCCACGACATTCAGCCGGAAAAATAAATCTTCTCGGAATGTGCCTTCACGAACGGCCTTCTTTAAATCTCGATTAGTGGCCGCTATCACACGAATATTCACACGAACAAATCGTGTTCCCCCTACACGATGAAACTCATGATCTTGCAGAAGACGAAGGAGTTTCGCCTGCAATTCTGGTAGCATATCCCCAATTTCATCGAGAAAGACTGTTCCCCCATCGGCAATTTCGATTTTCCCTTTATTTAAAGAATCCGCACTGGTATAGGCTCCCCGTTCATGACCAAACAATTCATTTTCTAAGAGGGTCCCGGTCAGCGCCACGCAATTGATAACCACAAAAGGGTTATCACGACGGTCACTCCATTGATGAACAGATCGGGCAAACAGTTCTTTTCCGGTGCCGCTCTCTCCCAACAGTAAAACGGTTGCGTCGGAATTGGCGGCTCTTTTAGCCATCACAATTAAATCTTTCATTTTTTGGCTTTTCCCGACAATCGTGGAATATCGAGAACTGACTTCTTGACGAAGATACGCCACCTCTCTTTTGAGGGAATCTCGCTCAAGGGCTTTTTGTATCACGATAGAGAGATGATCCATGTCTAAGGGTTTGGTCAAAAAATCATAGGCTCCCGCTTTCATAGCCTCCACAGCTCGGGGAATGGTGGCATGGGCCGTCATGACAATGACCGTGGGATGCGCGGACTCCATCGGTTGTCCACTAATAATGGGCCCAACGTGTTTTGAAGGTTTCTTTTGTTCTAATTGGGTTAATACCTCCATACCTCCCATGCGAGGCATCTCGAGATCCAAAAGAACTAACCGAGGAGTTTCTTCCTTAATAAGCTGTAAGGCCTGAGCGCCATCACTGGCTTGAACCGTTTCGTATCCCAATCCCTCCATGCGATCGGTTAACATCAACACGATATCGGGATCATCGTCTACTACTAAGATTTTGTGGTTTGTTTTTCGCATGGGTTTGCCAAACTTCATTTAGGATAATTTTGAAAAGGGATACTCTAGACAATCCTTAAATTAACTAACCAAATTAGAGAGATTTCTT
Source organism: uncultured Nitrospiraceae bacterium (assembly GCA_964555115.1). Classification (GTDB taxonomy): domain Bacteria; phylum Nitrospirota; class Nitrospiria; order Nitrospirales; family UBA8639; genus CAZKRH01. The sequence continues at coordinate 1,838 of CAZKRH010000223.1, forward strand.
CCATGGCGTCAAGTCTTAAGACAGAAAATTCTCAGTACCCCTCTTTCGAGTAGGGCAATTTGTACCTATTTTTTTATACTGGTAGAAAAATTGGAAGGTCATACTTCTGAAGGTTTCCCATTCATTCCAATTCCACTTAACTTATTCCTTCTGGCTCTTCCACGATCCGAGCAGATACTCAACCAAATCCCAAATTGGATGGTTAGTGTATCGGAGAAGATAGGAAAATAAAATGCCGTTTCAGAATAGTAGAGGACAACAAATTGTTAAAAGCCATCATGCAAAAAAAGGTATGGACTCACCCATTCCCAATTTCTTCGATGATGGCAGCAGCCAATAAGGGAAACATGATTTCATGATGCCCAGTGAGGGAATAACCCTGGCCTCCCTTTTGCGTGGGGCGCTTGACCACGTTGGTCAGAGGCCGGTAATGAGGAAGGAAATCCATATTGGCAGTGGTAATATTTTTTAATGAATGGCCAAGATTCCGGCTTAGCGTGACGGTCTTGAGAAACACTTCTGGAAGTAACACTGTCAACGCAATAGGCTGTTTTTTAGAGGTTCTTTTGTTTC
>CAZKRH010000224.1:0-13539 GCA_964555115.1 uncultured Nitrospiraceae bacterium
TTTCCCCCTGAAAAGCATTCATCCGCAAGCGGCCAAAGCTCATGAAGCAGCACATTGTGCAGGAGAGCATGGTCAGTACTGGGAGATGCATGATCTCCTGTTTACGAAACAAAAGGACTTAGCTGTTCCATCATTAAAACAGTACGCTCAGACAATAGGTATTCAGCCTGACGTGTTTGCAGATTGTTTGGATAGTGGACGATATGCCAGTGACATTGACAAAGACATTGCGGCCGGCACCAAGGCGGGAGTTCGGGGAACCCCTTCCTTTATCATTGGACGCAGTGGATCGGGAGGGACTATTACCGGCAAGGTGGTTCGTGGGGCGCAACCCTTAGCCACGTTTCAGCAAGTCATTCAAGAGGCTGAGAAACATTTGGAGCCTAAAGGGGAAAAGACTCCGTCTGCGCATTAGGAGGATACCTTTCTGTGGTTGTCAAAGTTTGGGCTCAGTGATTGTTTGGCATTGGGTAAAGAGAAATGAAGGGGACTAATTCCCGGCAAAATTGTATCTGCTGAAATAGATTTGAGGTTAGGTGTAGGAAGTTACAGTTGCTGACAAGTTATTTTCTCTCAGGTCCTTACTCTCTGTTCACTGTATCACTCTGCGAGTTTAATGGGGCTATTCCTTTACCAAATTTTTATTCCACTCAGGAATTTCTACGACTATATTCTTCGTGCCATTGGGCACACATTGGCAGGCTAGCCGAGATTGCAGGGAAATCCCTGGCGCTTCGTCGAGTTGATCATCTTCATCTTCTGTTGATTCATTGCATGTCTCTAAGCCTTCTTTCACCATCACATGGCAGGTGGAACAGGCACAAACCCCTCCACAGGCATGTTCTACATCAATGCCCGCTCCCATCGCTATATCCAAGAGACTGCCTGGCAATCCGGTTGGGCCATAGGGAATTTTTTCTGGATCAACCTGCACCTCTTGAGTTCCATCTTGGCTATGGAATGTCACCGTAAAGGTTTGGGTCGCTGCTTCTGTTTCTGCTTTTTCAATATAGGGGTTACTGCCACCCATGTTTTCTGCTCCTTCTGGCTCCTGGTCTTCTCTTCAATCCTTGGCCCCTTTTCTTCACAATAATCATTTTTAGGAAAAACGGCTAGGAATCGATAAGAAAAACACCTAAAATCAATAAATAATAAGAAAAATAACCTTCAACATGCTATAATTCTCGGATCTTTTTGGTCTCCGACTAGATTAGTCTTGACAAGACCTAAAAGTCAATGATACCGTAGGTTTTACATACGATTAAATTAGTCGGGGATTTAAATTGTCTCCGATTTGCGTGACTTCGATTTCTTATGCTGAAATTCTCTAAAAAAGCTGATTATGCCTTAATGGCGTTGCAATATATGGCCTCTGTCCAATATGGCGATTTTTCCACGGTGCGTGTGGTCAATACGAAAGAGATTGCAGAGGAGAATAACATTCCGGTTGAGCTCTTGGCGAAGGTGCTCCAAACCCTGGCGAAAACGGAACTCATTGAAAGTCATCATAATGGTCCCAAGGGGGGCTATGTGTTAGGCCGAGAGCCGAAAGCTATTACGATCGCCCAGGTGTTAGAAGCGATTGAAGGCCCTCTTGGCCTCATGGATTGTTCGCATGAGAAAGAACATAGTATCTGTGAGCAATTGGAGCGATGTCATATTCGCACGCCTTTGCTCAAAGTTCAGGAAAGTATTTATCAACTTCTTAATAGCATGTCGATTGAAGACATGATGGCTGGAGACCCCTTGATTATTGTGGAGTCTTTCAATGTAGGAGGAGTGAAGTCATGAAGTTGCCTATTTATATGGATAATCATTCGACGACTCCGTGTGACCCCCGGGTTGTGGAAGCCATGCTGCCGTATTTTACGGAAAAATTCGGCAATTCGGCGAGCCGGAATCATAGTTTTGGCTGGGAAGTCGAAGAGGCGGTGGATCAGGCCAGAAAGCAAATTGCCAAACTCATTCATTGTGATGCCAAAGAATTGGTGTTCACGAGTGGGGCGACTGAGTCTGATAATCTCGCCCTCAAGGGTGTGGCTGAGATGTACAAGGAAAAGGGGGATCACGTTATTACCGCCTCCACCGAGCATCGAGCCGTGCTGGATACGGCTAAAGCCCTTGAAAAAAAGGGTGTGAAGGTGACCTACCTCTCTGTGGATAAAGAAGGGCGCGTGAATCCTGACGATGTGCGCAATGCGATTACGGATAAAACCATTTTAATCTCGGTCATGCTTGCCAACAATGAAATTGGCACGATCCATCCGATTGCCGAAATTGGCAAGATTGCCAAGGAGAAGGGCATCTTGTTTCATTGTGATGCCACCCAAGGCGTGGGCAAAATTCCTGTCGATGTTCAAGAACTGGGTGTGGATCTTATGTCCTTTTCCGCCCATAAAATTTATGGGCCTAAAGGTGTGGGTGCGCTCTATGTTCGGCGGAAGGCCCCTCGCGTGCGTCTTGTGCCCATGATTGATGGGGGTGGGCATGAACGGGGGATGCGATCGGGAACCTTACCCGTGCCCTCAATTGTTGGATTTGGTAAAGCTTGTGAACTCTGTGAGCAGGAAATGTCGACCGAATCCGTTCGCACGGCCAAACTCCGTGATCAGTTACAGGAAGGGATTTGTTCGGCCATGGAAGAAGTGTATCTCAATGGGCATCCCATTCACCGGCTTCCTGGCAACCTCAATATTAGTTTTGCCTATGTTGAGGGCGAAGCGTTGCTTATGGGTGTGAAAGAAATTGCCCTATCCTCGGGATCGGCTTGTACCTCGGCGACTCTTGAGCCATCCTATGTGTTGCGGGCGTTAGGCGTGGGATCTGATCTTGCTCATTCGTCTATTCGATTCGGCATCGGTCGGTTTACCACTGAAGAAGAGGTGGAGTACACTATTGATCGGATGATCAAGGCAGTCAACCATTTGCGGGAAATGTCTCCGCTCTATGAAATGGCGAAAGAGGGAATTGATTTAAAATCCGTGCAATGGGCTGCCCATTAATATACTGAAATATACTAAGTGAGTTATCACGTCATCTTTTAACAGACATTTTTTCACGAGGAGGGTTCGATCATGGCATACAGTGAGAAAGTCATCGATCATTATAATAATCCACGAAACATGGGAAGTTTGAAAAAGGAAGATGCAGATGTGGGGACTGGGATTGTCGGTGCCCCTGAATGCGGCGATGTCATGAAACTCCAAATTAAGGTGGAAAATGACACTATTATTGATGCCAAGTTCAAGACCTTTGGGTGTGGATCCGCCATTGCGAGTTCGAGTTTGGCCACCGAATGGCTCAAAGGGAAAACGGTGGAAGAAGCAGGGCAGATTAAAAACACAGAAATTGTGCAAGAACTCAATTTGCCACCAGTGAAAATCCATTGCTCGGTGTTAGCTGAGGATGCGATAAAAGCTGCGTTGAATGATTATAAGAAAAAGGCTCAAACTGAAAGGGAGACCGAAAAGTCCGCTTCAATCACCGCCTAAACCGGTTGCGGTGGTCAGTGTGCGGTCGGGTAAAGGAGATTCTTTATGGATTCACAAGAAGCAACAGCTACGCCTCTGGTCACCTTGACCGAACCTGCGTTAAAGGAGGTGAAACGCCTCTTGGACATTCAAGATATTACCGAGGGTGGGTTGCGGTTAGGTGTGAAGGGTGGCGGGTGTTCCGGACTCAGTTACACCGTAAATTTTGATGATAAAATTAGTGAATTTGATACCGTAACGGAAATTGAAGGTATCAAAGTTCTTGTGGATGCTAAGAGTGCGATTTATCTGGAAGGGATGCAGCTCGATTATCAAAAAGACATGGTGAGTGGTGCCTTTAAATTCAGCAATCCCAATGCCAGTAAGACGTGTGGCTGCGGCGAATCCTTTTCCGCATAAGATCGATTCTCCTCCAATTCTGAAGAATTAGGTGTTGACTTTTAACGGGCATGGCGAAGTTGGCCATGCCTGTTGCGTTACAGAAAGGAATTCTATGGAGCATCCCAACGATACTTCCAACTCACGCCGTGAAATTCCTATGGCTCGGAGTATGTGTTGGCATTGCCAGTCCGAGGTCAATGGCGAGTACCTGTGTGGCCAATGTGTCAAAGTCCAACCCCTTTCCAAAGAACTCGATTATTTTACCTGTCTCCGGATGCCCCGGTTGTTGACCATTGATACGGATGCGATGGAAAAAACGTTTTATGAATTGAGCCGAACTTTCCATCCTGATTTTTATTCGAATAAGGATGATACGGAACAAAGTATTAGTTTAGGCAATTCTGCTCTGTTGAATACAGCCTATCGGACGCTAAAAGATCCGATTCAACGTGCGGAATATCTGATTCGCTTGGAAGCTGGATCGGTCAAAGAAATTCGATCGGCCCCCCCCGCTGACTTGTTTGAGGAAATCTTGGAATTGCAAGATGATCTGAATGAGTTTCGAGAAATGTCGGCAGAGAGTGATCCCGAAGGGTTTCGGCGGCTACGCGAGAAATTGGAAGATAACCGGAATACGCTTGAAGAACGACAAAGGCAAATGGAAGCCATCCTTTTTCAAAAATTTTCTGAATGGGACGCGCTGCACATGCAGGAAGAGGATGTGACGGCTAAAAAGGAAGCAGTGCTGAAGGCGATGCAAGAAATTCTTTCGAACCGAACCTATGTGAAAAATATCGTTCTTGATTTGACCTCTACCATTGAACATCAGGGGAATGTCGTAGGAGCATAGTGTATGGCGCGGATTGTTGGCATTGATCTAGGAACCACGAATTCTTTGGTGGCCTATATGAAGGACGGGGCTCCTTGTGTGATTCAAGGGCGTCATGGTGAGGCCATAATGCCTTCCGTTGTAGGTCTCACGGATAATGGCATTTTGGTGGGGGATTCGGCCAAAGAACATTTGGTACGGGATTCAGCCAAAACCATCTATTCCGTTAAACGTTTTATGGGAAAAAGTCTTGCTGATGTGTCCAATGAGACGCAGTATTTCCCGTATACCCTTCATGAAAAAAATGGCGTGATTCGTATCGCCATCGGAGACAAGACCTACTCGCCTCCCCAGATTTCAGCCATGATTTTGAAGGAACTCAAAGCTCGGGCAGAAGCTCATTTAGGGGAAGACATTACCAAAGCCGTCATTACCGTGCCTGCATATTTTAATGACAGTCAACGACAAGCTACGAAAGATGCCGGCTTGATTGCCGGCTTAGAGGTGCTGCGGATCATTAATGAACCCACAGCGGCTTCCTTAGCCTATGGGTTACAAGAAAAAACGCAGGGACTCATTGCTGTCTATGATTTAGGTGGTGGGACCTTTGATATTTCTCTCCTGAAATTGAAAGAAGGCATTTTTGAAGTGTTGGCCACGAATGGGAATACGCATTTAGGTGGAGACGATTTTGATCGACGAATCTTAGATGTCATGGCCCAAGACATTCAGCAGTCCCATGGCCTGGATGCCAAAGATTTTCCAGAGTTTCTCCAAGCCCTTCGTTTGGAATCTGAACGTGTGAAGGTGTCGCTCTCCCAAGAGGAGACTGTCACGGCTTCGGTTGATTTGCCTCAAGGAAAGGGAACGTTTGAACGATCCTGGTCCAAAAAGGAATTGGAAACGCTCGTCCAAGATCTCATTGAAAAGACCCTGTCCCCTTGTCGCATGGCTCTCAAAGACGCCGGGTTGAATCCTTCTCAAATCGATGAAGTGGTGCTCGTTGGTGGAAGTACTCGAATGCCGTTGGTACGTCAACAAGTCCAGGAATTATTTGGCAAGACTCCTCATTGCGAACTCAATCCTGATGAGGTCGTTGCCTTAGGTGCTGCGGTTCAAGCTGACATCTTGAGTGGGAATACCCAGGATATGTTGTTGTTAGATGTGACGCCCCTTTCTCTCGGAATCGAAACGATGGGTGGGGTCATGAGTAGTCTTATTCGTCGAAATACCACCATTCCCACGAGTGCCAAAGAAATGTTTACGACCTATATGGATGCTCAAACGTCAGTTGATATTCATATTCTTCAAGGCGAGCGTGAGTTGGTTCAAGATAATCGAAGCCTTGCCCGGTTTCAGTTGAAAGTGCCCCCGCTTCCAGCTGGCATTCCGCGTGTTGAGGTCACGTTTCTGATTGATGCCAATGGCATGTTGAATGTGACTGCGAAAGATATTCGGACGGAAAAAATACAATCAGTGCACGTGAAGCCTTCCCATGGATTGACTGATGATGAAGTTGAGACGATGATACGGGATTCTTTTCAATTTGCCGCACAGGATATTAAAGCTCGTCAGGTTATCGAAGCACGGACAGAGGCTGATGCTATATTGATGGCTACCGACAAAGCCATGAAACGTGGTGCCCAGTTGATCAAAGAACACGAGGTGGCCGCCATTCATGCTGTTCTCGATCAGTTGAAATCGGTCAAGGACACTGATGATCATCGGGCTATTCGTGCTCAAATCTCCGAGGTTGAAAAGACCACGCATCATTTGGCGGAAGTGCTGATGGATGCGTCATTAAAAGAAGCCTTGGAAAGCAAAAAAGTTTCGGAAGTGACCTAAGAGGGTATGAGAAGACCAGAGTTCGTTTGAAGGCTCAAGGATAGAGAGGGTGACTAATGGCTCAGGAAATGACGTGGGAAGATTCTGAGGATATTGGCATTCGTTTACAGGAGGAACATCCGGATGTCGATCCGCTTACGGTTCGGTTTACCGAAATGCATGCGTGGATTGTCGCCTGGCCCGAGTTTACAGGGGACCCTAAATCCTCGAACGAAAAAATTCTCGAAACGATTCAAATGGCTTGGCATGAGGAATTCCAAGACGCCCAATCTTAACTTACTCTGCAACACTTTCCTCCGGTTCTTTCTCCCCCAACGGATGTCGACCTTCTAAAGTTTTTTTGTAATTTACTGTGGCGATTTCCCTGATCGATTACATCAGGTCTTTGTTTTTTATCTTAAATTCTGATGGTGAAATGAGGAGGTCAGAGCTATTGAGGGGCAAATGAGCCCTGATCTAATTCATAAAAATCCAGGGGGTTGGGGGCGGCGATGGGGATGGCTTTGGGTACTGTGCCTTTGGCAAAGACTTCCATCGTCGTGGTCTCACTGTGTTCTTTGGAGAGGGCTCCAGTTTTTGAATTGATTTGGGCAAATTGGATTCCAGCAGGGATGGTAAAGGTTTTGACTGGTAAAGATTCTAGGGCTTTAGACATGAAGGCAATCCAGATGGGAAGGGCTGCATGAGCTCCTGATTCCACTTTTCCCAGGGTTTGGGCTCCATCAAATCCCACCCACACTCCCACGGCTAAATTGGGAGCATAGCCCACAAACCAGGCATCTCGAAAACTGTTTGTTGTACCCGTTTTTCCGGCTAAGGGTCGTCCAATTATTTTGGCCTTTCTCCCAGTACCTGTTTGGATAACATCCATCATCATATGCGTGATCAAATAGGAGGTTTCTTTTGAAACCACTTCTCTGGGTTCAAATAAATGTTGTTCCAGGGTGTGTCCATCATAATCTTTGACAATGGACAGGGTATAGGGTTGGAGGGCTAGCCCTTGGTTGGAAAAGACACCATAGGCAGAGGTGAGTTCTTCAAGGGTCAAACTTGATGACCCTAAAGCAAGGGAGAGGTCCTGATCCAGGGAGCTTTTTATGCCCAACGTTTTGGCAAAGTCAATGACGTTTCGGACGCCAATTTGTTCAAGGAGGCGGACGGTGGCGGCATTCCGGGAATGACGCAGTGCTTCTCGAAGCGTGATGGTTCCAAAAAAACGTTTTTCATAATTTTCGGGTTTCCACGTTTTTCCTGGATCTTCTTGTTCGTACACGACAGGGGCATCCATAACCAAGGTCGCCGGAGTCATCCCTTCTTGTAGGCCGGTGGCATAGATAATGGGTTTGAAGGCTGATCCTGGTTGGCGGAGGGCTAAGCGGGCTCGATTAAATTGACTGCGTTCATAATCGTACCCTCCCACCATGGCGCGGATGGCTCCGGTCCTGGGATCCAGGGCCATTAAGGCACCCTGTACGATGGGCGTTTGCTCAAGCTTTAACCGGAAGGTGCCATCTTTTAATGGAATCATTCTGATTTCTATGACATCTCCGGGTCTCAGTAATTGCTTGACGGTGGCATTGGGATATTTTATGGCTTCGGTGACCAAGGCATTTTTCTGTAATCGACGACGGGCCCACAACATATCCTTTAATTTGAGGGTGGCTTGTCTTTTAGCAACCACCACTTGGGCATATTCTGGAAGAACCTTAGTGACGATTCCTTCCACAATATCCTGTGGTTTGGGTGGATTGGGTAGAGCTTCGGATGATTGAGGGAGAAATTTGGCAGAGAGCGGGAGTTTTTCTCGTCGAATGGGTCCCCTCCAACCCTGCCGTTTATCAAGTTGTCGAAGTCCAATTTGGACTGCTTTTTCTGCCAATTGCTGCATCTCAATATTGAGGGTCGTGAAGACTTGCAGGCCGCCTTTATAGAGCATGGTTTCCCCATACTGACTCATGAGGTGTTGGCGGACATGTTCTAGAAAATATGGTCCTACCCGCTCGATGGACTGGCGTTTATAGTGTAATGGCGTTGAGGAAGCCGTGGCCCCTTCCTCTTGGGTGATGTACCCAACTTGAATCATGCGTCCTATGACATGCTCCTGTCGTTTCTTGGATGGTTCAGGGTTCACATAGGGCGAATAGGTACTGGGAGCTTTTGGTAATCCCGCTAAAAATGCGGACTCTGGCAAGGTCAATTCGGACAGGCCTTTTCCAAAATAGGTCAGCGAAGCCGATCCGATACCATAGGCGCCGTGCCCAAAATAGATTTGGTTGAGATACAACTCCAAAATTTCATGTTTGGTCAGAACAAATTCGATTTTGATGGCAAGCAGGAGTTCTCGAATTTTTCGTCGATAGGTTCGTTCGGGGGATAGAAATAAGGATCGGGCCAGCTGTTGGGTGATGGTGCTGGCTCCCTCAATTTTTCCGCCTCGTCTCAGATTGGTCCAGGTCGCCCGTAAAATTCCAAATAAATCCAGTCCGGGATGGTCAAAGAATCGCGAATCTTCCACGGCGATGACGGCATTAATTAAGTCTTGAGGGATTTCTGCTATGGGAGTGAGAATGCGGCGTTCCACATAAAACTGCCCAATATTTTGTCCACTGTCGGAATGGATCTTGGTAATCAAATTTGGCTGATATTCATGCAGGGTGTCTAATGAAGGAAGACCCGTGGCTCCATACCAGGCGATTCCTAAGGTGGCCCCAAATCCTAACCCCAAACACACTAAGATGCCGATGAGCCAATAGCGACGCTTAGGGGGGTCTGGTGGACGAGGAATGCTATATTTAGGAGGTGCCATGTTCGGTTATTTCGTTGAATGACGGTGGAAGGCTAAATGGGAGTTTCCTGATAAGTAGGGTGTATCTTTACGATAATCTGGAAACCCTCAAAAGACAAGAGAATATTCAAATAATGTATCCTAGTCCCCGTTTAAAAAATTCTGTGAAATCAAAGGGATATGAGTCATGTTACTTCATACTGGTTGGGAGGCGTTACTGGGCATTGTTTGGAGTTGACAAACTTTCTAGACCCATGGTACGAGATGGTCCCTGACCGATTAGGTGTTTCTTCTATTCATTTTTACTTCTAAGGAGGCTGGTCCATGTCGTCAGATATTGCTGCAGAAATCAAAGTTGGAGATACTGCCCCGGATTTCACATTGAAAGATCAGGATCAAAAGGATGTGAAATTAAGCGATTTCCAGGGTAAGAAAAATGTCGTGCTGGCATTTTACCCATTAGATTGGAGCCCAGTGTGTGAAGGGGAAAATAAATGCATCACGGATGATTTTCCCAGTTTTTCCAGTGCGAATTCTGAGGTATTTGGAATTAGTACGGATAGTTTTTTCTCCCATAAGGCGTGGGCTGAATCCTTGGACCTGAAGCATCGACTGCTTGCCGATATGCATCGCACGGTGTGTAAATCGTATGGCCTGTACTTTGATGCCCTCAACTGCGCGAAGCGTGCCACCGTGATTGTGGATAAGGCAGGTAAGGTGGCCTATGCGAAGGTTCAAGAGATTAAAGTCCCTCGGGATGATAAGGAAATTTTAGAGGCTCTTAGCAAATTGAGCTAATCCTATTTTCGTTTGGAGAGGGGGATTCCATGAGGTAATCTCCCTCTCTTTTTGTCTGCACGTTAAGGTTTCTATAGGTATGGGTGATGGTTGAAAATATTACCGATGAAAATTATGAAGAGGTGATCCAGAGTTCCGCCTCTCTTATCGCCTATGGGATTGGGTCGTGTGTACCTTGTGCCGCGTATGATCCCATCTTAGAATCCACCTCCTCTCAGTTCCCTCATATTCGAATTGGCAAAGCTAAAATGCATGTGCCGGGCAAATGTCGTGAAATAAAAAAACGTCATCAATTTGTCACCTATCCCACTACCCATTTATTTTCTCAAGGAAAGCTGCTCCATAGTCAGGAAGGGAAAATTGAAGAAGCTGATTTAGCTGCCCTGTTGTCCACTCATTTTCCGCAAGAATAACCGTTCCCCTATCTCCAGGCCTTTGACTGCAGGTATCGCTTGAGATTTTTGGTCTTAACCTTGAATCAACTGTTCTAGGCTGGATGGATGTACTTCTTGTCATGCCGGGGCCATAACATTGCTCATTGGCTTTAGCGGTGACAATGACGAAGTGAGGGAAATGCGGAGGGGCTGAGACAGAGGTAAGTTGTTTTTCTATCAGGCCGAAGAGAATACCTCATACTCTACAAGATCTCCATGAGAATCCTGCAGGGTAATTTTTTCTAATTGGCCTTCCTCTATTGAGTCTTTAATTTGGTCCCCAATCATTTTGGCAAAAGACTCGCTACTAAAGGGAAGACCTTCAAATTCTTTGGTATTCGTGACCAATTGATCGCGGTATGGGCCGAGGACCGTTTTTGCCACAAGGTGATCCAGGGCAGCAATATCGGTGACTCTTCCTGTATCGGTGGCAATCGGACCCCGAACCGTGATCGCGAGGCGATAGGATTTGCCAAGTTGGTTTCCCAGCGTGGAAGCATATTGAATTGGGAGTCCATATATTCGGGTGATTCTGGCCTCAACGGCCTCTAGGTTGGAATCGGCATCTACCGATTGAGCACCACCGCAATCCGCCGCAATTTCAGCAAAGAGCTCATCTCCTTCAAAGAGTCGAAGCCTTTCGAGTTCGTGGGTTTCCGGTTGCTGAGAAAATTTTCCCCATAAGACATGGGCAATGTTTTCTGTCGTGGGAATCCGTGTCTGAAAATAGGGTGTATCGAGGTTCAAGTGTTTATGATCAAATTCCTCAATGACCTGCAAAAGGATTCGCTTCAGGTCATAGAGATTGATGATCATGCCGGTGACGTGATCCACATCACCCCGTACAGTCAATTCTAGGAGGTAATTATGGCCGTGACTGGGTTCATTATTGCAGGGGCCAAATTTGTGTTGATTGGTTTGAGCATCCCAGGCGTCATTGTGGTACCGATGGGAAGCTGAAAACTCAATCCGTTTTGTCAGTGTGGATTTTGACATAGAGCCCTAGGTAGTGAGATCGTGAAAAAAAAAGGCCAGGTCCATTCTCTAGTGTGAGAGAAATGACCTGGCCTTAAAAGTTTTTTGAGTAATTGTCGTGATTAGGTGCTGAATGAACTGCCACAACCACACGTGCTTTTCGCTTGAGGATTTTTTATCGCAAATCCTGAGCCTTGCAAGCTATCAACATAATCAACTTCCGCTCCGCTTAAGAGGGGGGCGCTTTGAGAATCGACGATAACTTTCACGTCTCCCTTTTCAATGACGGTGTCATCATCTTCCATTTTGCTTTCAAAGGACATCCCGTATTGGTATCCACTGCATCCTCCACCTTTCACGTAAATTCGGAGGCCAATCACATCCTCTTCTTCCTGAATGAGCTCTTTTATTTTTGTTTCGGCAATCTCGGTAATGGTAACCATCAAACCCTCCTGTCTATATCAAAAAATGGTAAAAAGCTTAAAAATACTGCACCCTCCGAATGGGGAGGCTCAATTCACGTGGATTAACAACTATAGCATCGTGATACTGCTTGTGTCAATTTTTATACGTAAATACTAGTAGTTGTAAGTATTTATTTTAAGCTAGGGCTTCTCCTAAATCAGCAAGCCATTCCAATCGAAGGGCTTCGGGAACCTCTTGTCGTTCCTGGTACTGTTCATGGTTGATAACCATGGAAACCTCACAAGTCAAGGTTTTGAGAGCATCAATCCAGTTGGGCGAAGGGGCAAATTGGACAAAATGTACAGCACTAATTTTATCCTCTTTGCTGTGTCCGGCCTCAAAATTGGCGCCCACCTTGTGGTCACTCACTTCAATAAGAACGGTCTCAGGTTGATCAATATTCTGAAACGTATCCAGTCGCTTTTGGATATCTTCTTCCTGGGTAATTTCAATAAACAAAGTGGCACTGAGGTTTCCATCGGCTGGCAGGATAGCGTTATACACATCCAGTTCTTCCTGGACTTTTTCAGGTTCAAAAATCCGCTCCGTTCGGATCATTTCTTGGATTTGAAACAGGAGCGTCTCTCGATTTTCAAACACCAAGGTAATATAAGGCCCCACAGAAATTCGGCGGCGTTTTTTTAAGGCAATAATGTTTTGCCTGATCGTCTGGCGGGCCAGTTCATATTCGGCATATGGAAGGAGATCGTGTTTCGTCAGGGGTGTCATGTGGCAAGCTGATAGGCATCTCGGACAATTTGAATGGGGTGAAGCGTTGACAGGTTGCCGTCTTTTCCCAATCGAGCTTGGTCCAATTGCAGGGCCGATAAGGGACAATCAGACGCGGTTATATCAAAAGGCTCTTGCTCAATTTCCCGCACGGCTTTTTGGGCAATTTTCATAGAAAGATCGAAGAACTCAACTTTTGCTCCCCACGTGCCATCATGTCCTGAGCATCGCTCAATAAGATGGACAGACGCCCCAGTGAGTTCCATGAGTTCTTTGGACTTGAATCCCATATTTTGGTCCCGGAGGTGGCAAGGAATTTGATAGGCAATCCTGCCAGGATTTTGAGAAAACTCTAAGGACAGTTTCCCCTCTTTTTTTCGAAGCATCAGGTATTCGCACAGGTCAAAAGTCCGTGTTGCCAGAAGCTTGACATCATCGTCTTGACACAAATAGGGATACTCTCGCTTGAACATTAAGCTGCAACTCGGTGTCGGAATGACAATATCAACCCCCTGGTCCAGATAAGGATGAAATAGGGATGCATGATGCCTGGCTGCCTGAATCATGGCTTGGGTATCACCGAGGTCGAAGGAGGGCATCCCACAACATTGTTGTCCCGTGGGCATGACCACTTCAATCCCATTGTGTTCGAGAACTTGGACGGTGGCCTTCCCAATGTCGGTGGCTTGGTAATTGACCATGCAACTGGGGAAGAGCACAATTTTGCCAGATGTCCCTAGTGGTCTCTTTGGGATTTGGCGATGAGCCCACCATTTGGCCAAACTTTCTCGTTGAAAGGGGATAACC
>CAZKRH010000225.1:0-5990 GCA_964555115.1 uncultured Nitrospiraceae bacterium
AGGAAGGCAAGCTTGTAGGGGGTTGGAAATAACCCTCCTCCTTATCAAGAAACAACTCTCCCCCATGGAATTTTTTGCCTACCCTCCCTTTACCCCAATCATTGGAAATTAGGTCTAAAGGGGTAATGCTGCCTATCCCCTCAGCCAGCTAAAAGGCTAGGACTATCCCTCATGATGTTTAAAGAGTTTCGGTGATTTGAGCCCGACGATCTCGACCACTACCGCCACTAATGATTAAAACCCGTTTCCATTCACGGACTTGGTAGACTGCCCAGGCATTGGGCTGTCCTTTATAGTAGGCTTCAGGGTCCTCTCCCTTAGCGCTCAGGTAAATTGGCTCCGTAAACCCTTCATCCAACACATAGTCCATTAAACTCTCGGTGGTGAGCCCTTTTCCCTTCAAAGAGACATCAGCCAAGAAAGTCAAAATTTCATCTGGATTTCCAAGATTTATAGGATCCATGGCTAGGCATACCTTATTTAAAAGTGCTATTCTATAAGAGCATTGTAGGAATATAAAATTAGGAATTGCAAATCTATACCGATAAATATACTTACCCTCACATACACCCTCACAGACGAGTTTCTTCTGGTTCCGAATTTTCGGGAAAAGCTTAGAGGCGACCGAGCGGAGTGACAGTATGAATGTCTTGTTGCAAAAAATATCTCCTCATTCTTTTCGAGACCAACTCTTTGCGATTGCCAGCCGAAAAGTTCACTGGTCCACCCAACCCTTTAATAGCGGAACCGTAAATAAAGAACAACTCAAAATTCACTTTCGTCAAGAATACGCCGTGTATCTCCGTGACTTTGGCGTGCTCCTTGCCAGAATTCTTGGCATGAATCCTCCCTGGCAAATTCGTCGAATTGTAGCCACGACCATTTACGAGGAAGAAACGGGTGGCCTCTCCCTGGGTCGTTCACATAAAGAACTCTTCCTCCAAATGATGATTGGCTTAGGATATAATCGAGCAGAATTTCATGATGTGGAACTCCTCGCCGCTAGCCGCGCGTACCGCGAATGGTTGGAAGCGTTGTGCCAAGAAGATCAATGGTTGACTGGCGCCGCGAACCTCACGATTCTTGTCGAAGGGACGGCCAATGATCGCGAAGAAGCTGACTATAAAAATTATCCAAAAAAGAAAGCCGAAATTGAAGACGTCGTCATGAAACATCCCTTAGTGATGTATCACGGTTTGGCTCCAGAGTATATGGATCTGGTTCGAGCGAGGGAATCCGTGGAACCTATGAACCGACAAGTCGTGTACGATATGATTGTCGATGAAGCGTTGAAAACTGGGCAACAAAAACAGGTATTAGAAACTCTCGAAACAGGTTTAGAGCTTTGGTTGGAGTATCGACAGGGAATTGCCAGATCCTGTGGGCTCAAACAGCACTAAACTACTTTTGCATGACATTCTTCCCCCGCACCTAGCATCACGCTATCATCCTCGTTTACCGAACCAACACAAAATGCAACGCCGTATCGGCTAGAATGGCACCCCATCCGATCATATTGAGTCCCATCATTTGCCGATCCCCCAACCTCCAGGACTGATAGAGCCCTAAGGCAATCATCAGCTGGGTCAAGATAGAGAAAGGACGATGGATATCTGCTGACATTCCTCCGCTTTCACTTGCCATGGCTGACATTGCCGTAAGGAGGTACAACAGTAAGGCCCCAGCCTGATACCCAATGAGGTAACGACCCTTCCCACCACGAACGGCAGCGACCAACGCCCACGTCAAACAGATCACCACAACTAAAAGGAGAAGAGGAAATAACGGCCATAAGGTTTTGGCACTGAGTTCCAATCTATGTCCCTCTCAATCGTTCAGGCATGTACTAATGCCCATTGACCTGACTCCTTCTATCCTAGAATCTTCCAAGAACAGTCAGAAATTCAACGGCACCTTTTTTTGTATTATAAACTTGCATGAAACCGAAATAGCATTTCATGATTTCCCTTCCCATCAACTTTTGTTATCCTAGGAACATGACAGATACGATAGACCATGATCTTAGCGTTTCTTTTATGAAGCCGCCAACTTTTTTTGCCATGCTAGGCTTGGTCCTAGCCTTTTCCTTTATTGGAGGATGCACATGGACCCCAACCGTGAACACTCCAATATTTTCAGGCTCAGAAGGATCAATTTTTCTTACAACTGTGCCGGAAGAGACCCTGCGTTCCAATCACCCGGTCACCCTTGATTCCTCGACGCTATCTACTATTCTCAAAGGGATTCACATTCAACAAAATTCGGGGATTCTTCAACAGTTGATTACAGGAGAGGACCAACCAACTCGAGTCCTCTCGGATGCACAGGTCAATTTCCTCACTCCGCACCTCTTGGAAGCGTTTGCTCAAGTAACCGCAGAGGAATTTGTGTCCTTTAACCTTTCCTCAAGCAACGAACCTGGAGAAAATGCCGTGGAGGGTTACCTGTATAAACAGGGAACACTTCTTATATTCACTATGGGAAGCTCCACGAATCCCAATCCACACTCATCCCGATCCAAGGGATCAACATCTCGCTCCACCCAAACAAGACTTCGGGAACCAGTCTTAATCTTTGAACCTAAAGAGGCGCTTCACCACAACCAAACGAATACCCAAGAAACACATGGACTTCAAGCCAAGCGGCTCATTATCAATTATGAGTATATGACGACATTGTCCCAGTCCCCCTTGCCAAATTCTTCAACCAGCAAATCCCCAATGGCTAAGGAACCCTCAACATTACACACGCCACCCCCGGAGTCCACCCCCTTGAAGAAGACTCCCATTCTTTCAGAACATCCAAATAATATGGAACGTCAATTCCCCTCAGAATCTCCCGCTGCGAACGCTTCTCAAAACAATAATTCCAATCTTGACGACCTACGTCAACAGATGCAGGAAATGAACCGTGAGTTAGAAGCTCAAAGGGAAGAAATAAAGAGGCTGAAAGGTAATTCACCGACAAGCTCAACCCCGTAGAAAACCTGGTCTCGTCGCTTGTCTCTAGTCGCTCGAATAAAAGAAGTGCTAAAGGTCACAAATACCAGCGACGAGCAACTAGCGACGAGAAACGACCCGTAAAAAATTCCGCTCGCTAATCCACCAAAGCTTCAGCGAAATGTTGCGAACTCAACAGGTCCCTTTACCATACCCACCCTCTGGGTTAATGAACCTCTATTAATTGAGGGGCACCAAGAATCTGATCTCGAGTCAGCGGTTCTTGATACGTCATTCGTCGATAACAGGCATAGGTTACATAGGTATCCTGTAAACAATATTCAGCAATAGCCTTTCCTTGTTGAGCCGCCCACATGTCAGCTACCTGTTTTCCACTTCCTGATTTTGTCTCCACCTGAAGAGCTCGCGCAAGAATATCCAATTTGATCCAGCCTCGCATATCCCAATTACTCCAGATAGCCATCGTGTCGTACACGGGTTCTGAGCGAAACTTGGCTAAACTTATTTCCATGGAAGGTTTGACCCGTTGAATCATAGAACGCTTTTTAATAAATGGAAGATCAAACCCCAGTCCATTATGGGTAATAAACAACGATGGACGAAGTTCCTTAATACGCGCCCAATACTGACGAAGCAAATCAGCTTCATTGGCTCCATACCAGGACACAGCCCCTTGAGGCTCCATGGAATCAGAAAAAATCAACATCCCAATACAGACGATACGGCTAAAGGTCCCATCAAAAGAAGATCGTTCATACATTTCATCTTCTTTCTGTATCTGCTCCTGCATATCCGCATGCCCAAATAAATCTGGAGATTCGCCCACGGAGCAAGAGTCCTTTGCTGCAAGTTCAATCCCGGCAATTCTCGCCCATTCTTCACGCGGAGCTTGTACGGTTTCAATATCTAGGACAACCTTCATAAATCCTCATTGGTCATTGACAGTGTAGTAAATCGGTTCCCCTTTAAGAATGAGACAAGAATGAACGGGCTGAGGCCTGTTCCCTTAGCTTCTCAACAATGGGGATATCGGCAGGGGGAAATTCATAACGAGAAAATTCATCAGGTCGAACCCAAGAATATTGCGCACAACCCAATGCTTGCAATTCACCACGTACGACAGAACAGGAAAAAAAGTGTAACTCGACATTCTTGTCCGGATAACTATACCGAAGACTGGCAAAGGGTTGTGGCTCAGAAATTTCAATTCCCAGCTCTTCCAACACCTCACGCTTCACACAAGCTTCAAGAGTTTCCTCTGTTTGACGTTTTCCACCGGGAAATTCCCAGAACCCACCTAAATGGGTATCAGGCAGTCGTTGAGTAAGAAGAACCTGCCCATCCCGTTCAATGATCGCTGCGGCCACTTGAATCCAAGAAGAAGTCATGAAAGGAAAACCAATACATGGAACATCTATTTCGTGGCTACCGGAAAGGCTTTGCAAAATTCACGCATAGGGCATAACAAACAATAGGGTTTGCGAGCCGTACACATCATGGCTCCAAAGTCCATAATAGCTTGATTAAAGTCATACCCTTTTCCTTTGGGGATTAAGGCTTCGGACATGGCCCAGAGTTTTGCTTTTTGAGTTTTCGGGTCACCTTCTCCTATAAACACCCGATGCAACACCCGGCTCACATTGGTATCCAAAATCGGAGCATCTTCATTAAATGCAAACGATCGGACTGCTCCCGAGGTATAACGGCCGATACCCTTCATCGATTGGAGTTCATCGGGATCATTGGGAATTTTTCCCCCGTAGCGAGCCACCGTCTCCTTGGCAATTCCATGTAAACGGTAAGGACGGGCATTATACCCCAACGGATACCACGTTTCCCGCACCTGATCAGGTTCAGCGGCCGCCAGATCCTTGACCGTTGGATATCGTTGTAGAAATTCATGGTATTTGGGGATCACTCGATCCACCTGAGTTTGCTGCAGCATGACTTCGGACACCAGAATTTTGTAGGGATCTGTAGTACGACGCCAGGGCAAGTCACGGCCATGTTCGTCATACCATTTTAACAACCGCAGTTGAAAACGTCGTTTCGAGCCACGATCAATTTGGACGAGAGAGCGCGCAGACTTCGAATTGGATTTTTTTGTGGGTGGTTTTTTGACCCTGGCCATAGTGACAACTCCGCGACGATTGTATGAAGTGGGGTCTTCCAATGCAACTGTGTAGAAAGAAAAAAAGAGTGAGTCCATTAACCTAGAAACGGCAGTTGGGCGCAAAACAGCCGTGCAGGATATTGGGGTGGATGGTGAAATCAAAAAAGTCATGGTCACCTCGGTGGTGATGAGACCTTTTTTGATTTTATCAGGTGCGCCAAGAGCTTGCGCGGACTTTTGTGATCCAACTGCTGTTTCTAGGTTTAAGGATGAGGAAGGAGGTTGGATGACCTAGAGTTGTCGCAATTTAAAGGGGAAAAGTCATGATGTGAGGGGCCAGGACAAAAAGATCCCTTAAGACCTTTCCCTTTATTCAGAAGAGCACAGATTGAATATTATGTTGAGGAAGAGGGTGAGGCTCCAGGTTTCTTATTAATCACAGTCATGGCAGTGGCAATCATCGATCCAACATCAGCCACACTCGCCGGGAGAATTACGGTATTGTTGGTTTTGGCTAATTCCCCAAATTCGGTAATATACTGTTCCGCAACACGAAGCTGCACAGCCTCGAACCCTCCTGGATCCTGAATGGACGCAGCCACGGTACGAATCCCTTCGGCCGTAGCAGTGGCGATAGCCAAGATAGCCGAGGCTTCACCTTCTGCTTCATTAATTTGTTGCTGCTTTTTGGCTTCTGACGCTTTTATCACCTGTTGTTTGTCACCTTCGGCCGCATTGATCACCGCATCACGCTCGCCTTCAGAGCCCAGAATCACAGCACGCTTTTCTCGTTCCGCCCGCATCTGCTTTTCCATCGCATTCACGACATCCTGAGGCGGATTGATATTGCGAATTTCATAGCGAAGAACTTTGACTCCCCAAGGACTGGACGCTTTATCTAACTCATTGACGATTAG
>CAZKRH010000226.1:0-3544 GCA_964555115.1 uncultured Nitrospiraceae bacterium
GCGGTAAAGAGTTCCATATTTCCATCAGCTAGAATGTCTTCCAAATATTCAGCCGCCACCTTCGGGTCCTTTAACAAATCCCGACTGGTTTTACTATATGGTCGTGAAAGTTTCTTTTTCATCTGGACTTCCTTTCTGCATAATCTGCCAAATACTTATTGGCTTCGGCTATCGCCTTTTTCTGGTCTTTCTTGCTCGATCCGGCTAATAACACAATGAGTTTTTTCCCGACGAGCGTATAAAAAATACGATACCCAGGCCATAGTGTTCCCTCATCTCATACAACCCTTTGGTCCCTTTAATCTCTTTCCAGTCACCAAAATTCACAAATGAAGCCCGGCGGATTCGCGCCAATAATTTGGCTTGTCCGGATTTATCTTTGAGGCGTCACAGCCACTCAGCAAAAGGCACTTTCCCGCCTTCAGTGACATATTCCTCAACTTCGTATTTTTCCATCTTCCGTTAGTGTCGTTTAAAAACGACATCCTGCCAAGTAGTTTTTTCGTTTGTGGACAAAAAGAGCTTAAAACGCGAGAAAAATGGACAGATTTATTTTTCCCCACACATGCGTGAAGAAATCCTGCCTTGGTGGGTCATTCTTATTCCAGCGCTATCTTCTCCATCTTCGCCTTAGAAGGTGTTTCATCCCACAATCCAATCTAAGGCTTCATGAAATCCAGGTAGGGAAAGACAATACTCCTTAAAAAAACTTAGAAAGGGTACTAAAGTGGAGCGAACATCCTCCCGATTAGATAAGACAGACCTGATAATATGCATGGGAGGGAAGGCCCTTAATACATGGACATTTCTGAACGAACCAGAGACGACACCACCATCCTCACGATTTCTGGATCATTTAACTTTTCGTTTTCCGCTAGAGAAGAATTCAACGCCGCTGTCCAAAAAGCTCAGGATGCAGGCGCCCGCTGTATTGTTGTCAGTTTAGAATTAGTCTCATTTATTGATAGTGCCGCCCTCGGCATGCTCGTGTTAGCCCACCAATCTTTAAAGAGAAATGGGGTAAAAATTGTGCTCGCTCACCCACAGGAGTATGTCCAACAAATATTAAATCTCTTGAAAATCTCTGCAAAGATTCCCATTTACCCCTCTCTTGAAAAAGCCATGGCCGACAATACTTCACGCCCCTTTTTCTTCAAAGACTGTGCCTACGATTTTTCTTAAGTCCCTAATTATCTTTTGTTCCTTTTCCCCTGACTTCTTATAAAAAACCTGTCCACCGATTTATCGCCTTTGGCGTGGCCGAGAAGCGCAGCGGACTCCGGAGATTCGGCGAGCACTGTTTGAGCGGAGAGATAGCTGTTCACCTCGGATCGAGTTGCGCAGCCGCCGGAGTCTGTGAGCATCGCAGGGAACCCGGAGGGCCTCGACAGGGCGGAAATGGTTTTGGGTCCCTTTGCCGAAACAAAAAGGACCGCGGCTGCCGGGACGAAACCCGGCAAAATAAGGGCGGTTTATTGGAAGGTGGGATTGAAATGAAATACAGGAAGGAGTTGGACCAGGAAAGGGGATTTGAACCCGCACGGGTTTACCCACGACTTTTAAAAGGGCCCCAACCCAAGCAGTAGCTTTCTACATTGAGAAAAGGGGCAACTTCTACTTTACCTACGACCGTCCCTCTTCCTCATCTTCAAACGCTTCCTGATACACGTCAATGGCCATTTGGACGATTTCCCTTTGCTTGAGACCATTTCGATATCCATCGAGAATCTGCCCGTGAAGGCGAATTTTCGTTTCCGCATGCCGAAGCCCTTCATACCCACTTGTAGGCGAGGCAGATTGAGGTGCAGTTTTCTCAACTACTGTGTATACATCCATAAATGACCTCCCTCATTAATTTCCTTATGTCAGAATGACGAAAGCACTCATTTTTTGGTGTATTGCCACTATTGCTTCTCGATGAAAATTGGACCAGGCTACTGCCCCAAAGCCTCCTGCCATGGGACACTAGCCTGCCCAGGTGTCATCTCCCCCATGGAGAGATGCCAAAGCACTGTTGGGTTTCCATTTCATTCTGTCCAGTCTATCGTTGTGACCCAAGTCCCACGCATAGGCACTTGCATTTGAGGAGTAAGTGACTCCTCATTGTGCCAACCTGGCTAGGTTACTGTTCACATGAGAGAGCACTAACAGGAAAATAGAAAAATCTTCTGGCGAGATTGACGGCCCACCTTTGTCATGATCAACCATGATCAGTCCGATGGGTTTCGAACGCGCATACAATGGTCCAATGAGGCAAGAACCATCTCCCCACTGCTCAATAAATTGGGGTGAAAATCTTTCGGCGTATTCGGTCATACGTAATACCAGGAAGGGAAAGGAACCTCTTAATCCTGATAACAAGAAAGTTCTCGTATGCCCTTGAGAAAGTGTGGCAACGCAAACGGCTTATCAAACACAAGATCGGCCCCTAATCTTTGGGCGAGCTCCAACACCGGTGGCCCAGACCAGGTGTAACCACCAGAAATGGCAACAATTTTTGTTTGGGGGAACTTCTGGCGGAACTCTCTAATCATCTGAAGACCATCCACATCCGGCATTAAAATATCTGTCACCACCAGGGAAACAGGGAATTCTTGGATGAGGCGAAGGCCTTCCACCCCAGTATGGGCCTCCAGCACTTCATATCCTTCTTGCACCAGAGCTTCTCGAAGAAAAGCCCGAAAAGACACGTCATCCTCAACAATCAACACTCTTGCCATCGTTCAAGCTTCGAGCGGAAATGGGATATTCCGCACCCTGGCCAACGCCATCGCCAAATCATGTTTCAACAGAGGTTTTTCCAGATATTCTCTTATGCCCAAAGCTTTGGCCTTCTCCGGCGACATCGTGTGGCTAAATCCCGTATACAGAATAATGGGCACATCAGGTCTGATCTTCAGCAGCTCAGATGCCAACAGATCTCCGGTCAAGTTGGGCATGGTCTGATCGGTAATCACCACATCATAAGAGTAGGGTTCAGCGCGAAACACCTCACAGGCACTGATACTGCTGGTCTGGACCACCACCTCATACCCAAGTTGCTCTAACATCTCCTGGCCCAACCGAGCGAGCATTTTTTCATCCTCCACCAACAGGATTCGGCCCGATTGCAAAGGGATCGATTCCCTGTCGCGGGCTATCACAGATGGATACATCTCTATTTGCGGGAGGTAGACTGAAAAAGTCGTACCCTGATCGGGTACACTCTTCACCGTGATCGCACCATTATGGTTGGTAATGATTCCATGGATGACCGATAACCCCAAGCCAGTGCCTTCTCCCTGGGGCTTCGTGGTAAAAAATGGTTCAAAAATTCTGTCCAATACCTTGGGCGACATTCCGCAGCCAGTATCCGTAATCATGAGCCGTACGTGACGGCCGGGTTTGAGTGCCGTATGTTGGGAAGCCAGTTCCTCCGTAACCTTCACTACCTCCAGACCTACTTCAAGCCTCCCTCCACGGGCCCCCATAGCCTGCTCCGCATTGATGAGTAGATTGACCAAGACTCGGTGAATTTGCGTGGGATCCGCCAAAATAGTTTCGG
>CAZKRH010000227.1:0-15553 GCA_964555115.1 uncultured Nitrospiraceae bacterium
TTGGTTGGTGAATCGGGTTGTGGAAAAACGACGGTGGGGCGGACGATTCTTCGGTTAATGGAACCAACCGCAGGAGAAGCTATTTTTGAAGGAAAGAATCTCTTTGAACTCGATAAAAAAACCTTACGGACTACTCGCCGACGCATTCAGATTATTTTTCAAGATCCCTATAGTTCCTTAAATCCTCGTATGACTGTGGGGTCTATTGTGGGTGAGCCATTAAAAGTTCATAGATTGGCCAAGGGAAAAGAATTAGATGAGAAGGTGGAAAAACTTTTAGATCGTGTTGGTCTTCGCCCTGAGCATCAATCGCGGTACCCTCATGAATTTTCCGGTGGACAGAGGCAACGAATTGGCATTGCGCGGGCTTTGGCCCTGAATCCACAATTTGTGGTGTGTGATGAAGCGGTGTCGGCCCTAGATGTCTCCATTCAAGCCCAAATTCTTAATCTGCTTCGGGATCTTCAGCAAGAATATCATTTAGCCTACCTCTTTATTTCCCATGATTTAAACGTCGTGGAATATTTGGCGAACCGCATTGCGGTCATGTATTTGGGAAAATTAGCGGAAGTCGCAGCCACCAAGGAGTTATTTGCCAATCCGAAGCATCCTTACACCCAAGCGCTGTTATCCGCCAATCCCATCCCAGATCCTTCTGTCCAGCGGGAACGAATTCTCCTTTCCGGCGATGTCCCATCTCCCTTAAATCCGCCAGCAGGGTGTCGATTTCACACTCGGTGTCCCCAAGTCATGGATGTGTGTAAGGTCTCAGATCCTCCCCTCATTCAGATCGGCCCACCTGAAGAAGGCCATCAGGTGTGGTGTCACCTGTATTCGTAACCTCCCTGTTTTTGCCTAAATTTTTGACAACAGAATTGATTCCTACGGAAAGGCTCTGTCCGTCGGTTGCGGGCTGAAAGGGGTGATCCGTATAATCCAGGCAGTGATAGGAAAATTTCAATTTAGCCTCGTGGTTGGTAAAAGGAGTTCATCAGGACTATGACTGATACCGTCAAAGATTCAAAAGAGTTTCCACTCTTACGGAACCTTCAATATTCCCCCATTAAGCAGGAAGAAGAACAATATATTGTGCTCTGGGATCCCACTGGGCTGTCCTCAGAAAAACTGGTGATTCCCTTGAATTATTTTTACATGTTTCAATTTATGGATGGCGAACATTCTCTTGAGCAGGTTGGGGCAGAATATCTGAAAAAGTATGGCGAGTTTATGATGCCCGATCGATTAACCAAGTTGATATCGGACCTCGAAGAAAAACTGTTCCTGGAAGGGGAGCGCAGTACCCAAGCGAAGAAGTCGGCGGTGGCCGCGTACCGGGAATTGCCAACCCGGCCATCCGTGTTCGCTGGAAAAAGTTACGAAGCGGACAAGGAGGCCTTGGAACAACAACTCGAGGGATTTTTTGATTCAAAAGAAGGGCCTGAAAAAAAACCATCAGACAATCAGGGGAAGCGCATAAAAGGGATTGTGGTCCCCAATTATGAACCGAAAAAAGCAGGCCCGATTTATGCCTGGGCCTATAAAGAATTACGGGAAGCCGATACTCCGGATGTATTTGTGCTGTTGGGTACGTGTCATTCAGGGTTGGAGAGTGGCATTGCCATGACAGATAAAGCCTTTGAGACTCCGTTAGGGACCGTTCAGGTCAATAAGCCGATACTTGATCATCTCCGGGCCAATGGTGGTGCGGCATTCTTCGATGAAGAAATCTGTCACCGGAATGAACATAGCCTTGAGTTTCAAATACCGTTTTTGCAGCACACGATTGGGAAGGACAAGCCCTTCACCATCGTGCCTGTACTCTGCTCGTTTCCGCCGACCTGTTTGTCAGATCCCGAATACAAAGATGTGTTTGAGAATATTGATAAATTTTTAGGTGCTCTCAAAGCAGCCATTGCGGCATCGGGCCAGGAAGTCTGTTTGGTGGGAAGTGCTAATTTGGCACATATTGGCATTCGGTATGGAGATCAAAAGCCGCCGACAGACTTCTCTTTTCACCGATGCATGCAAATCGACTTGGCGATGCTCAAGTATGTTGAAAACCTTCAACCCGAAGAATTTACGAAATTTATTCTTGATGAAAATGATAAACGCAATATTATGGGATTTTCTACTATCTTCACCCTCCTGAAATTACTCCAAGCCGAAAAAGGGGAAGTCCTCCGCTACGACCGAGGCATCACCGATCAATTCAACTCCACCGTCACCTACGCCAGCATCGCGTTTTATTAATGGGCATTTATGAAAAGGCATGTTGAGTAGTTTCATCGACCGCCTTTTTGGGTGGGTCGTCTCTGCTTGCTGGTTCCTTGTCAGTTGTAACGTGTTTTTAATTTTTTTTGATAGGTCCTGGGTGGGGCAAGATTTTCGAACATTCAGTCGGTGAGAAAAACGAAGGCTTTGTGTGAAAATCGACCAGGAAGACCAGGAAGGTTAAGTCGTCATTAAAAAGAGCCGCTACTCTTCTGAGATCTGAACTTTCATCACGATGGGGTCGTGAGGGTTGTCGTTGTCATCACAGGGAACGGCGGCGATTTTATCGACAACATCCATTCCTTTGACCACCCTTCCAAATGCTGAGTAGGTCCGGTCCAAACTCGCCGCATCTTCGACACAGATAAAAAATTGAGACCCATTATCTGCAGGGTCTCGTGTCATGCCTACTTCACGGGGAACTTTCGCCATGGAAACCGTGCCTCGGCGGTGCGGGCGGTCACTGGGTTCTGGCTCCATGTTGTAGCCAGGGCCTCCGGTGCCATGAAGACTGCGATCCGGCTGTTTACTCAAGGGGTCCCCACCTTGAATGATGAAGCCGGGTTTAATTCGATGAAACGTCGTGCCGTCAAAAAACTCTAATTTGGCTAAATTGATAAAACTTTCCATGTGACGGGGGGCCGCATCGGAAAAGAAGCGAATTTCAATATCGCCAAATTGGGTAGAGATGACCACTTTAGGGTTTTTTCGTTTAAATTTCATGGGTTCTGACATGACTGCAATGTACCAAGGTAGGATTGGATTCATCAACACCCTCAGTTTGGAAGGAATTATTATGAAAGTGAGGACTTCACCTTCAAAAATATTTGGAGAAAGGGCTTAAATTTTCATAAGCCGTGAGGAAAGTCCGACGCCCTCCTGCGGGGCCGAGGAGCACAGCCAAATCTGGGAGAAAGGCGAGCACTGTTTGAGCGAAGCGAGTTGCGCAGCCGCCAGGTTGGGCGAGCACCGCAGGGTACCTGAAAGGAAAATGTTGAAAAAGACCGTCAGTGGCGTTCTCGTTGCTCAAAACCTTCAACGTATTCAACCGTACGCCTCAGGGTTTTCGCTGTCTGCGGCCTTTCTGAGCGGATCTTTTTGAACATTTTCCAAAAGGCCACGCTGGGGCAAAATGGTTTTGGGTCCTTTTGCCGAAACAAAAGGACCTCGTCCGCCGGGGCGAAACCCGGCTAGGTAATATTGCTTTTGATAATTTTTGGGAGGGGAAGTTTCTGTTTAAATCCAAGATGTGACTGGCGAAAAAATGGTTGAGTTGGATGGACGTTAGGTGGAATCCCCTTTCAGCCCATTTCCGGGTTTGACCCCTAACCACAGAATGGCGCCGAGGAAGGCTATCGCCGCGGCAAACCCAAGGGCCCAGGTCCATCCGAATTGATTGGCGATCCAAGGGGTCAAGGTTGGGGAAATGGTCCCGCCAATGTTCCCTCCGGTATTCATCAAGCCCGAGAGGGTTCCTGCATAGGTTTTGGAGAGGTCGGTGGTGGCACTCCAAAATGCACCTACCGTAAAATACAGCCAACCTGCGCCGAGTGAGAGAAACACAATGGCCAAATAGGCATTTGGGATGATCGCGCCAGTAAGAATACACAGCGCTGCCAACCCCATACCTACAGCGCCGGTATAGGCTCGACCTGCATTGATTCCCAGGGAACGGGCAAGTCGGTCGGTGACCCAACCCCCTAAGGGACAAAAAATCGTCATGGCAATAAAGGGTGCGGATGCAAAAAATGCCCCACGCAGTTCCCCAAAACCACGAACGTCCACCAAATATAAATAGAACCACGACAGGTACACATAGGCCACATATCCCAAACAGGTATAGCTGAGGACCAACCACCAGACGGTTGGGGTTTTAAGAAACGATTGCCAAGGTACCTGCTGTAATTGGTTTGAATGGACTGCCGGGTTTTCCCCTGCTATCAACGCTGCTTCAGCTTGGTTCACATGTGGATGATCTTGGGGATGGTCAGTGGCGTACCAATACCATATGCCCGCCATGAACAATCCTAAGAGTCCCGCTGCATAGAAAGCCATTTGCCATCCAAAATTCACCATAATCCACGCGGTGATTGGGGGCGTGAGAGCCGAGCCTACTCCAATTCCCCCAATGACAATGCCAATGCCCAGACCCCGTTCATGAGCGGGGAGCCAATTGGCCACTGCCCGATTGAAATTGGGGAGAGCGGCCGCCTCCCCCACGCCAATCAGAAACCGAACAAGCATGAGCGATCCGAGAATGCCGACCATTCCGACAATGGGAAGTGTCGGGGCCAGGGCCGTCACCGCTGTAAAGATCGACCACCAGATCACAGCAAGCGTGAGAATTCTCCGGGCACCCCATCGGTCTCCAAGCCAGCCACCAGGGATCTGACAAAGGGCGTAACCCAAGACAAAGGCAGAAAAGACCCAACCCATTTGCACATTGGTAATGCCAAGTGCCGGCATCATATGCCGAGCGGTGACAGAGATATTGACCCTATCAATATACGTAATAACACTAATACCAAAGAGGAGGAAAAGAATGATCCAGCGGGTACGGGTTGGGTTGGCGTGGGTAGAGGGAGCTAGCATGATGTTAAATGGGAAAAACCCAGGCCACTGTACCGATGTAAGAAAAAGAATTCCAGAGGGGAGAATCCAGAAAATCGATGTGGATAAGAAATTGTAGGCTTTTTTAGGCCGGGCTAAACATTATTTTTTGAAGTCCCAAAGCTATTTTCTCCGTAAACCAATAAAACCGTTCTGGTCCTGGACCATAAGCCAGAAGAGGAACAGGAAATGCTTTTGGGAACATGAGATTCTTCAAGGTGTTGCAAGTTTTCGCGAGTCGTGGTAGATGGGTGCCTCTAACTTGAGAGCTACCAAAGAAACATACGTAGGGCTTACGATAATGAGGAGGGTGGATCATGGCAACGAAGGCCAAAACCAAGCCCAAGGCTAAGGCGAGCAAAACCAAAAAACCGACAAAATCTGGTGCAGCTGCTAAGGCTAAAAAGGCAAAACCCAAAAGTGGGAAGGCCAAGCCGGCCGCCAAGAAAAAAGCTAAAGCACCAAAGAAAAAAGCAGCGGCTAAGGTAAAGAAAAAATCCACTGTTGTGGCGAAAAAACACAAAAAGGTTAAAAAAGCTTCGGCTAAGGCCAAAACGACGAAGAAAAAAGTTACGACTGCTAAAAAGGTCAAAAAGTCCACCGCGAGAGCTAAACCGACGAAGAAGAAAGCTGCCGCAGCCAAAAAAGTAAAAAAAGCGACGGCTAAAGCTAAACTGACAAAGAAAAAAGTTACGACTGCCAAAAAGGCTAAAAAAACCCTAAAAGCTAAGCCCAAAGTAGTAAAGGCCAAAACCAAGTCTAAAATGGTCAAAGCCAAATCCATCAAAGCCAAACCCAAGGTCAAGGTGGTTGCGAAAAAAGTGGCACCGGCTAAAAAGAAAGCTCCTCCTCAACCAAAATCCGAAAAATCAAAAGTTGCTAAACCGAAGGCAGCCAAAACTGGTTCACGGGTTGCGAAGCAGAAGACCCAATCCTCCTTCTTGGTTCCTCCAGTTGTAGCACCTCCCTCCAGGAAGAAAGGTCAGGAATTTGATGATGCGGGTGGAGATAGTTTTGACCCGGTTGTGACCGATGATTTGGTGGATTCTATTCCCGAGGATTTTGGAGATGAAGAAGAAGTGGCGGATGAAGTAGATGAGGATATGACGGAGGACTTGTCTGAAGAATTGGGGACGGAAAAATATTTTCGCGAATCGGAACCACGATTAGAAGAGGACGACGATATTATGCGGTCTTGGTAAGGTCGTAGAATCTCTAGGTCAAATTCATTGAGCTGTTGTTCAAAGCTTCTGGTTACATTCCACCTAAAAGCCGACGGCTGTACAACCACCTTCCCATTCAGGCAAAATGGGAAGTACGATTTTCATTGTCCATTGGAATGAATGTGGAGGGGAGGAGAGAATGTCTGAAACAGGAAGTTTGCCGAGAATTGGGGATCCAGCCCCCGATTTTCACGCTGTGACCACCCAATCGGGTAACTTTCATTTTAGTGTGTGGCAAGAACAAGATTGGATTGTGTTATTCTCTCATCCAGCCGATTTCACCCCCGTGTGTACCACAGAACTCATTGAATTTGCTCAACTACATGAGAGGTTCCGAAAAAAAGGAATTAAATTGATTGGTGTCAGCGTGGATAGCATCCACTCACATCTAGCGTGGTTGGAAAATATAAAAGGAAAGATGGGTGTCACCATTCCTTATCCCATAGTAGCGGATAGCGGTATGGGCGTCTCCCAACTCTATGGCATGATTCATCCTGGTGCCAGTACCACGGCCACAGTTCGGGCGGTCTTTATTATTGATCCGAAACGGATCATTCGTGCTTTAGTCTATTACCCGATGAATGTGGGAAGGAATGTAAACGAGATCTTACGATTGGCCACTGCTCTGCAAACAGCTGATCGATTTGAGTGTGCCACTCCAGCGAATTGGACAGAGGGGGAGAAGGTCGTCGTGCCTCCGCCTAAAACGGTGGATGAGGTGGCCGAACGACTCAGTCATACGGATCGTGAGATGAAAGATTTTTACCTGAGTTTTAAGGATCCGGAAAAGGCGCCCGTGAAGAGTCCAGAGAAAAGTTCCAAGGCGCCAGAAAAGAGTCCAGAGAAAGGCCCGGAAAAGGTGGCTGAAAAGAGTCCTGACAAGGATGCTGAGAAAAGCTCTGAAAAGACACAAGATAAGATTCCAGACAAGAGTTCTGACCAGGGTTCTGGGAAGGGGCCCGTTACAGAAAAAGTTTAAGCCGAAATGAGAGGCTCGGATGGTGTTTCTTAGGGGGGCCGTTCTACCGCCTTGTTTCTTCTGCTGTTTTTCCTGACCCCTGTTTTTTCTAAAGAATCCTTGAGGGTTGGGATCCTATTACCCTTCAGTCTTATTTCTTAAACCCTACCAATTATTTTCCCCTTGAGACGGTGATTTCTTAATCCTTTGGATTAGGACATTTTGATTTTCG
Organism: uncultured Nitrospiraceae bacterium; assembly: GCA_964555115.1. Taxonomy (GTDB): domain Bacteria; phylum Nitrospirota; class Nitrospiria; order Nitrospirales; family UBA8639; genus CAZKRH01. The sequence goes on from CAZKRH010000227.1 coordinate 7,295, forward strand.
ATAAAAAGGTTTTTCACCCGGGTTTCGCCCCGGCCGACGAGGTCCTTTTGTTTCGGCAAAAGGACCCAAAACCATTTTTGCCCAGCCGTGGCCCTTTGGGTCCCCTCCGCGGTTCGCCAACTCCGGCGGCTGCGCAACTCGCTGCGCTCAAACAGTGCTCGCCGAAAAATTCCGGAGTTGGCTGCACTGCTCGGCCACGTCAGAAGGCGTAAACCAATCTAAATCGTGATGAGGATATACTTCTTCGTGGGATAAAAGAAAAATCAGGACTGTTAAAAAGATTTGGGTAAACGCTGAAATGGCTCTTTGATTACAAATGACAAAGTTTTCCTCATTCCTCATCATTATATCTGTTGGTTTGTTTCTTTGGCTGGGCTTGGTCGGCATGTCTGGTCATCCCTGTCATCTTGATGATGTTGTGGATGAATCCCAACGCGTGTACCAATGGCAGCTCCTGGGGTCTTGTGGGGAAGAGGATCGAACACAATTTCCCGTACAAGCAGCTGATATTGTCAAAGCGCTGAAGGAAGGATATGGGGTGGAATTACGGGGCGTGGCTCTCAATGGGGATTTGGACTTTGATCAACTTTCCCCAGAATCCCTGGATGTGGATAAGATTCCTGCTTTATTTGTCCGAGAAATTTTCCATCGAGAGGGCATAACAGAAGCACGAATCATCAAAGGGCCAGTCATCATGGAAGACGTTCAGGTTCTCGGGTCCATGGCCACGAACTTGACGGTGAATGGCTATATGCTCATCACAGGGCCGGTGTCCATGAAAGGGACGACCTTTGAAAAATCGGTGGATTTCTCAAGGACCGTGTTTTATGGGCCAGTGGATTTTTCCAACGCTATTATTCGGAGTGAGGGGTTTTTTATAAAAGCGCTGTTTGTGAAAGAAGCCCTATTTGAAAAAACGGCATTTGGGACACATTCACGGTTTCATAAGGCGGTGTTTGGGGATCGAGTCACCTTTACGCGGGCGGGTTTTAACGGGTTAGCTGAATTTTTAGAAGTCGGGTTTCACAAAGAAACAGGGTTCTCTCGCACCAGATTTGTGATGGGAACCGGGTTTTCTGGGAGTCATTTTCACAATATCTTAGATTTTTCGGAAGCCACGTTTGACAAGGGTGTCTATTTTCGCTTTGTGGAGTTTGACGGAGATGCGTATTTTCGTCGATCCACCTTTAAGCAGGAAGCCGATTTTACGCAAGCCACATTTGGGGGAATTTCCGACTTTACCAAGGTCAGGTTTGAGGTGTCCCCTCAATTTACCGGTACGGTTATTCCCAAGGTCCAGCCTCCCATGTCTGGGCTCCAAAATCCTCAATTTCAAGCTGCGATTTTCTTTTTGCTGGTGGGATTCCTCCTCATTTTTTTGGTATTTTGGAAAAAGGGGAAAATTGGGTAGACTTGCGGGTAAAATACTATATATTGTTTGTGAAATTGCTTGAACCACAAAGAGTGGTATGGGTATGGGAACCATCTAGGCGTCACTTGCCTTGACAATTTCCTGGGTCTCAGTCATTTACTCGTAGGAACCATGAGACATGCAGATGGAAGAACTTGAAGAGTCATATCAGGTCAAATTAGATTCATTTACGGGTCCGCTCGACCTCCTTCTTCATCTCATTCGCAAAAATGAGATCAATATTTACGACATTCCTATCGCGCTGATCACCCGGCAATATTTGGAATACATTCACTTCATGAAGGACCTCAATTTGTCCCTCGCTGGAGATTTTTTGGTCATGGCCGCCACCTTGGTCCAAATTAAGTCCAGAATGTTACTACCCAAAGAAGAAGTGGAAGCCCTTGAGGAAGAAGAAGGAGAAGATCCCCGAGACGAATTAGTCCGGCGGCTGGTCGAGTACCAACAATATAAAGAAGCGGCTGGCCAATTGTCGGAACAAGAACGTTTATGGCGCGACATGTTTCGACGAGAACCCATGGTCCCAGAAAAATCTGGCCCACGGGAAATCTTGCTCGAAGAGGTGGGCCTCTTTGATTTATTGGAAGCACTGCAAGATGTGCTGACCAGAACGGAATCGTCGGAATTCCTTGAGATCACTCCCGATACACTGACCGTGCAAGATCGAATTAATACGATCCTCGAACGGCTGGAAGCGGAACCCTCATTAACCTTTTCTGCCTTGTTTGAGGATGTCAGGAATCGATCAACAGTGATTGTCACCTTCTTGGCACTCCTGGAATTAGTAAGGATCCGATTGGTCCGAATCTATCAAGGGGATTATTTTGGCCCCATTAGTATTACACGAGCCTTTTTATCTGAGGGGGCCATGGAGATATCCTCGGAGGATAAGGACATCGGCCATGATGAGGCATCGAGTCACGGAGGTGTGGATGAGTAAGGATGTAACGGGAAATGGACTTCTGGTACAGGAAGTACCGGAGGGGATGATCGTGACAGAAAAAATGGGGTTGAGCCCAGGACCGAGTGGCCCAGAAATAGAAGCCACTCTCCCTGAGTCAACGGAACCAAGTGAAGGGTTGGATGAGCAGGAGATGAAAGGAATTTTGGAAGCGCTCCTGCATGTGTCCCATGAGCCGCTCACCCTGGATAAATTGGTCTCTATTTTTGAAGGACTGCCGAAAGTCATCATTCATAATGCCTTGGTTTCACTTCAACAAGATTATGAACAGGAAGGACGCGGTCTACATATTGCGGAATTGGCGGGAGGCTTTGTGATCGTGACCCGGCCCGATTGTGCCCCCTGGATTACTCGATTGGCCAAAGCCAAATCGGCTCCTAAAGTGTCTCGGTCGGCGTTAGAAACATTAGCCATTGTGGCCTATCGGCAACCTTTGGTACGAGCCGAAATTGAACAACTTCGTGGCGTGGAAACCTCAGGGGTGTTGCGCACGTTGTTGGATCACAAACTGTTAAGAATTGTGGGACGAAAAGATGTGCCGGGACGTCCCATGATGTATGGGACCACGAAACATTTTCTCCAACGCTTTGGGTTAAAAGATCTGAAGGATCTTCCACCTCTTCGTGAGTTTACAGAGTTGGGGGAAACCTTTCAGGCTGAGCTGTTTGATGCTCCGAGTGGAGAAAATGAGGGGAAGTTAGAATCGGAAACATCCATCGAACCGGAGGGATTCGTAGATTCTGAGAGATCTCTAGACCCTGAAGCTTCTGATGAAGGAGCAGAACGGCTTTCAGAGGCCACGCTTGCTGAAGTGCCTGTAGAAGATTAGTGCCTCCGACGAGATTGGTTCCTTATGGGGCTTGAGAGGCTTTCCTAACGGTTCTCCCAGAACATAAGGTTGTGTGAGGAAAGAGTCAAGATAGGGAGGAGGAGATCTCATGCTCCCATTCTCTTTCCATTCTTCTTTGCTGTGTGATTGCTGGTATTCTCCATCGCGTTCAACCTTGCCCTCGCATTCCCTGACATGCCTACAACTTAGTCCTCCGCTAACTCAGTTGGGGTTGGTGTGGAAGGGGGGAGCTTTCGGTCAAGAAAGGTGAAGAGGAGCATGGGCCAAATCCCCACATGAATCAGCACATCGGCAGTATTAAAAATATAATGCCAATAGGGAATATGTTGGAGATTGATAAAGTCGACCACCGACCCATAAATCAGCCGATCTAAAATATTGCTAATCCCCCCTCCGGCAATACATCCAAAACACAGATATTCGTACAATTTCGTGGTGGAGCTGTGAACAAGATAGAGCACGAGTCCAGAAATAAGGATCAGAGCGACGAGGGCAAAGATCCAGCCCATTCCCTGAAACGACCCAAAGACTCCACCGTAATTGCGGACATGGGTAATAAACACGAAGGAATTGAGAGCCCAAGTTTGGCCTACAGGGAGATGGGTGGTGATGAGGGAACTCCCGACTTGGGACACGAGAATCCCCAACCCTACCAGGCTGCCAAAGGCCAACAACCCCTGTCGTTTATTTACCTCTAACAAAGAATTTCCCAAAGACCAGCATAATTGTACACAATGGGCTATTATACTGATAGAGAAACCTGAGTAGTAGGCCTGGCAACAAATTTTAATAGATTTTTTAATAGGTCGTTGTTCATGTCCCTGATCCTTCCCACCAAAAAGTCTTCCATTGCCGCGGATCTTCGTGCTCAATTAGGTGCGAACAAAGTGAAAGACGATGGGCCAAGTCTCCGAGCGTATGCGGTGGATGCCAGTATGTATCGACTCACCCCGCAAGTCATTACGCTTCCAGAATCAGAAGCGGATATTGATGTGGTGGTGGACTATGCGGTGCAACAGAGCATTCCGCTCACTCCCCGGGCCGCAGGAACCAATTTGACGGGTTCGGCCATTGGGGAAGGTATTATTCTGGATATTTCCAGGATGAACCGACTCCTGGAAGTCAATCGAGAGGAACAATGGGCAAGAGTGCAGCCGGGGATTGTGCTGAATGAACTCAACCAACAACTTCATCACACAGGGCTGATGTTTGGGCCAGATCCTTCTAGCGGCGATATGTGTAAACTAGGAGGAATGTTGGCCACCAATTCATCCGGTCCGCACACGCTGCGATACGGATCTGTCAAAGACAATGCGTTGGCCCTGAGAGTGCGACTAGAAAAGGGAGGTTGGGTAGATGCCCGATCGTATGAACAGGACGATCCGCGTCTCCGCGACATATTCGCGCAGCATCCAGCACTCCGATCAGCCATTGATCTTATTTCCGATCATCAAGAACTTATTCGTGCCAAACGGCCCAAAGTCAGCAAGAATAGCGCGGGGTATAACGTTTTTGATGTGGAACGTGGACTTGCGAAGGGAGTGGTCGATTTACCCAAACTGTTCGTGGGGAGCGAAGGCACATTGGGGGTGTTTAGTGAAGCGACCATCCATTTGGTCGTCCGACCACGCTCTACAGCCACCGGGCTCATTCATTTCAAAAATTTAGAAGAGATGGGAGATGCCGTCCATCAGTTATTGGCACTCCAGCCCAGTGCCTTGGAGGTCATGGATGGTAACACGCTGAACTTAATTGGCCGATCCACATACGGCATTCCGGACAGTTCTGCGGCCACACTGCTCATCGAATTTGATCAGGATGAGGATACAGGTCGGGGACAACGCTTACTAGAATTGTGCAAGACGTATCGATTGGCCTCTTCGCCTATCCTGGCATCTGATCCGGAACAGCAGGCTGAGCTGTGGAAAGCTCGAAAAGCCTTATACCCCACCCTGTATCGCTACGATCAAAAGAAAAAGCCAATTAATTTTGTCGATGATGTGGTGGTGTCCGCTGAACGCACCGGGCAACTCATTCGATATCTAGAAGAAGTGTTTGGGCGTCAGGATGTGCAGGTGGCCATATTTGGCCACATCGGGAATGGCAATGCGCACATCGTGCCCCTGCTCGATGTCAATGATGCACAGGACTTTGAGCGAATGGTGGAAGGCTATTACGATATTCATCAAGTGGTGTTAGATCGGTTTGAGGGGTCGATTTGTGGCGAGCATGGAGATGGACGGGTCCGAGCGGAAATGGTCCGGCGGATGTTTGGAGATGAACTCTACAAATTGTTTGAAAGCATCAAATATGAATTAGATCGCTCCGGAGTGTTCAATCCTGGCGTCAAAATTAGCGATGTGCCCTTTACCGAACATATCGATTTTGAACGGCTCAGTAAACCCTGTGCGACCTGCGCCAAATGTAATGCCGTGTGCCCCGTCTATGATGTGTTTCAGTCCGAAGACATGAGCTCACGCGGGTGGTTCGAAATTGTCACAGCACCCGATTACAGTTACTTAAATTCGAAACGTGTGGTGGAAGCCTGCTTGAATTGCAAATCCTGTCGTACCGTATGTCCGGCTGGGGTAGACGTGTCAGAACTGATTTTGAAACGTCGAGCCGAAGAACCGAACCAGATGGCTGGAGCCATCTTTAACATACAAGCCCATTCGTCCTTGTTTGAGCCGATGCTCAAACTGTTGGCACGAACCCAATCAATCTGGGATCGACCGATTCCTCGGAAAATCTTGGAACATGTGACTCGGCCTATTTTGAAAAAGGTGGCGGAGACCGCACGGCTTCCACAAGAATTAGAGCTTCCCCAATTGGCAACAAGCCATCTCCGGGACCGCTATGCCCATTTGGTTCCACAAGAGAATTCACCTCAATCCAATATTGCCTATTTTCACGGATGCGCCGCAAATTATTTTGATGATGGCGTGGGAGATGCCGTCATCAATCTTTTGCAACGAGAAGGTCTTCAACCAGATTTGCCACGACAACGCTGTTCAGGAACGCCGATTGACACCTATGGCCATCGGGAATTGGCCAAAGAAGGGGCGCGGGTCAATCTGAAATCTTTAGAATCCTATGATACCGTGGTCACGGGATGTGCCTCATGTACGCTGGCTTTAAAAGATTATGCCAAATGGTTTGAAGGGGAGGTCGAAGAAGGGGCTGCAAACCGTCTCACTCAAAAGGTCAAACATATATCGGAATTCATGGCAGAAAGACCACCGAGGGAGGGTTCTCGAGATGAAACAACATCAACGTCTGGCCCCAAGCAAAAAGTGACCTATCACTCCTCGTGTCACTTGCGGGCAGCAGGGTGTACGAAGGCTCCCAGAAACCTCTTAGCCTCCGCACCGGGGATTGAATACACGGAAATGCAAGATGCCGATCGGTGCGCTGGGGGGGCTGGGACGTATGTGATCAAAGACTATGACACGTCCCAAAAAATCTTTGAGCGAAAACGACGGGCCATCGAGCAGAGTGGGGCTGAAGTGGTGGCCACCAGTTGCCCGGCCTGCATGATTCAGCTCAAAAATGGCTCCAAGGGGGCCTATCAGGTCAAACACATAGCCCAGGTACTGAATGACGCGTATGACAACACCTGTACAGATGGGGAATCATCTAGGTAGAATAAAGGCTTATCAGGATCGAGAGAGGGAAAGATTAAAGGAAAAAATACAGATGATATTGTTAGTTTGAAGTAAGGGAGAAAAAGGAAATGGTCATCGTCCGAGTATTTGGTCAAAACTTACTGGAGTGTGTCGAAGAACCGGAGATGGAATTAGAAATAGAAGCCCCGATGAACGTACGCGATCTGCTCGAAGGCCAGGCCGAGAAAATGGGTCCACTCATCGAGTTTTTGCATAAAAGTGAACTCATGATCACCGTCAATCAAAAAATCGTCACCCTAGACTCCATGGTCAAGGATGGCGATCAAATCAAACTGACCCACCAATTCAATCCTGAACTGGAAGGCATGATGTGGCATAATCCATGAGGGAAAGGTTGAAAAAGGCCCTCAGCGGCGTTCTTAAGGACTGTCTCTAGTTGCTGGTTGCTTGTCGCTTGTATTTTTGGATCTTACCCGCCTCCTTTTTTCTAGCGACTAGAGACAAGCGACAAGTCACATGTGTTCTACAAATTCGGCCTTGCTGACAATCCTTTTTGAACCTTTCCTTTGATGTAATTGACAGATAGCAATGGCAACTCGTTTCACCCAAACAGTGCTCGCCATTTCCCAAGCTCCCATCGCCTCTCGGCCACGCCAGAAGGCTGAAGTTTAACCCCCGATAAATTGAAGGTTCCTGACGTCCTTATTAATTCCTTGCTCAGTGGTAATATGTTTTACCACTTTGACCCTACTTCCTTCCTTTCTTTTCCCAACCTCTATTGGACTGTTCGAAAACCTTTATTGAGATCGACGCACCAAATCCTCGATTTTTTAACGACTTTACCTTAAACTTTTGAGTGGTTCAAAAAGAAATGACCTTGAAAGTTTTTTACTGGAATACAGGATCCTATGAAAATTAATTATTCAGAACTTTCTGATGGGGAAAAGCTTGAGTTTGGCCAATTTAATGTGATCGTGGGTGGTAATTCAGTTGGAAAAACTACTTTGATTCTTGAATTGTTTTTCTCTTGTACAAACCGTCCTAGAAACCGTTGGCATTGGTTAAAGCCCAACAAAATTGAATGGATCGCTAAGAGCCCCCAAAAAGATCTTCAAATTCTTATGAGTTCCATGTCGCAGCATTACGATGGGGCTACTCCTTACTATATTCCTAAGGGTATAAAGAATTTTGATGGCAGCTTAGACTTAGACAGTAACCTACGCTTTAATATGAAAGAATTCGAGGAAGTGGAACAATCAATTCATGAAATTTCCGAAAGCGAGGTGACTTCAATATCAAAGCTCACGACAGTTCACAAATATCGTCGACCCTTTATCGCCCTTGAAAGTTGTGAAACAAGATTAAGCCTACAAAGTGGAGTGGGCATAAA
>CAZKRH010000228.1:0-1970 GCA_964555115.1 uncultured Nitrospiraceae bacterium
GGGCAAGAACAAAAAGGCCATGTGCATGAGCATGAAGATAAAATGTATTTAGTGCTTGATGGGCAGGGGACATTTCAGGTGGGAAGTCAGCAGCAGGTGTTAGGCCCTGGTCAGGGAACCATGGCTCCTGCGGGTGATGAACATAGCGTGGTAAATCATGCGAGTGGCCGGTTACGTGTGTTGGTGTTTATGGCTCCCAATCCATCCTAAGGACCTGAGAGAAAATAACTGGGACATCTCGCATCCCATCTTCAGGCCATCTTTGAACGCGCCTCAATCGAAAAATTCTCAACATAGCTGTGCTATGCCTCGGCTTTTTCTCAATCGTTCCGTCCAAATCCAGCCCAAATCTTGGCGCGATATTGTCCCAGTTATTTTCTCTCAGGTCCTTAGATCACAAGCCAACAGAGGAATGTACCAACTATCAGATAACGTATTCATGAACAAAAACCCAAGCTTCATGAATAAGTCAATGTAACCTGTACTTGTATCCCCTTGCGATTCTCTCCATAGTTGTTGTTTGGCCATTCGTGTCTTGTCCGGTGTATGGACAAAAGCCTCCCGTGTCTATCTTTGCACATTCCTTTGCCTAACGTAGGATTTCACCAAAAGGGCATTCTTGCAAATGGGCATGGTCGTACAGAAATTTTAGGAAATTGCGGGGTAGTGGGAATGAAGGAGCGACAGACCTACACGGTCCAGGGGCAAGAGTTTAAAGCCACTGCTTCACGGCATCAACAATGGCTCGGGTACTAATGCCATAACGATCTAAGAGTTCTGCAGCTTTTCCACTATGAGGAATTTCCCGAACCGCCAATTTTTTGAGTCGAATACCTTCATCTGCTAAGGCATTGAGGACAGCGTCGCCAAGCCCACCATGCGCATAATGGTCTTCAACCGTCATGACATGTTTATCTGTGGCTTGCGCACAAGCTCGGAGGGTTTCTGTATCGATAGGCGCAATGCTATACAGGTCAATGACCCGAACAAGAATCCCTTCTTCTCGGAGAATGTCATGGGCTTTGAGTGCCTCAAATAACGTGACTCCTGCGGACACAATGGTGAGTCGATCATTTTGGGATTGCCGGAGAACTTTAGATCCACCAATGGGAAAGGTTTCCTGGTTATCATATAAAATAGGAGTTTTGGGTCGGCTGGTGCGAATGTAGACCATCCCTTGGTGATTGGCCGCTTGTTCGGTGAGGTAATGGGTTGAAACGGCATCAGAGGGATAGAGCACGGTGATGTTGGGTTGAGAGGCCATCATGGCAATGTCCTCCAGTCCCATTTGAGAAGGACCATCCTCTCCAATGCTGACGCCAGCATGAGAGCCCATCAGTTTAATATTGGATTGGCTAATGGCAGCCATCCGGATAAAGTCATACGCCCTGGTGAAAAAACAGGCAAAGGTCGCGGCAAAGGGAATTTTTCCACATGCCGAGAGGCCGGAAGCGGCACCGAGCATATTTTGTTCAGCAATGAAATTTTCAAAAAATCTTTCTGGAAAAGATTTCCCAAATCTCTCAGTAAAGGTAGAGTTTTTAACATCCGCATCCAGAACGACGACCTTGGGATTCACCGCGCCCAAGGCTTGAAGCGCGACACCAAAAGCTTCGCGAGTGGCAACAGAGTCAGTGGGAGTATACGTGGGCGTAGGAAGGGGTTTGAGCACCGCTTCAATCCGAGGTGTCTCCAACGGAGTTTTGATAGGGATCGGACTTTCCGAGGCATCCAATTCTTGAGAAAGCAATTCAATCACACTTTGCGCCTGGTCAGCGGAAAGAGGCTTCCCATGCCAGTTGGCCTGGTCTTCAATGTCAGGGATTTTGCTGCCCTTATACGTTTTCGCTAAGATCACCGTGGGGCGATCTTTGGTGGCGGCAGCTTCCGTAAAAGCATCAAGGAGAGCGGCATGGTCATGGCCGTCTACCACCAAGGCATGCCAGCCATAGCCAGACCAGCGTGACCGG
>CAZKRH010000229.1:0-2709 GCA_964555115.1 uncultured Nitrospiraceae bacterium
GAAATCTTCTTGAAGAGACCAAGATTGAAAGCCGAGATTTCTTAACAAACCAGGTCGATTTTCAAATTTTCCCTTTGCCGTCTGCATAAATGTGGTGCGGTAGCCTACTTCTTGTAAAAGATCGGGAAGACAACGTAAATGGAAAGGATCATTTGTTGATTCGAGTATGGGTTGTGTGAGTTTGGGAAACATCCCGCAAAATATGCCGACGAGTGCCTTGGAGGTATGAGGGACCGTAGTATAGACAGAATCAAAGACCAGTCCCTCTTTGGCAATTTTCGAAAAGAATGGAGTGTGTATGGCATGGGAAAGTGTCTGATAAGGAGGAACAGCTTGTGCTCGAGTTGACTCTAAAATGAGCAGGATAATGTTGGGTTGTTGGGTCGTGGTTGTGGAGATCAACTCAGGGGCTTGATACAAAACATGTGGAGTAACTGAGCGTTTGATATGTGCGAGAATGTCTTTATTATAGGGAACAAAAAAATCAAAATAGATTTTGGATGTAAATGGGATGCTGGTCCCTCCTGTGGGTTGAGCAGACAGTAAGGAGACAGGACAAAGAATAAAAGTGCCGCAAAGAAAATACGGAAGAGATCGTCTGGTTAAAATCTGATGGGGTTTTCCCGTAAACCCAAGGGTAAAACCACACACCACCACTATAAATCTGATGAGGAGCCCCATATCAAAACCACTTCCCAAAACCTCCGCAAGTTCTTGGGCGTGACGAATGGAGTAGGTGATCAATGTGGCGTCAACTTGGGTGCCTGTTTTAATTAAAAACTGATGTTCAATGAGGGCAATGAGATACAAGAGGCCATGCGCAATATAGAATCCCAGGTAAGGAATGCGGGAGTTTGGGGAACCAAAACGAAAAATCCCAATCAGAAGAAGAGATTCAAAAAAAAGTACCGTTCCTATTTCTGGAATGCAGAGGGTTACCCAAGTAAGGGCATCAAGGTCAACTTGGAAAAAATAAACTTTTTCCAAGCGAAATATAAATAATGTTGCAAGAAGAAGAAGGGCATTTCGAATGGCCAAATTTGTCCATTTGGTGGTCCAGTCCGGATCATGATGGTGCCCAAGAAATTTCCCAAAGGGTTTGTTGAAGGCGGCTGAATGGGGAGTAATCATGCTTGATTAATCAAAAAAATGAATGAGATAGGGGGTCCTTTAAGGAGAATGTTGATGTTTTCGAGAGTAGGTGGGAGAAAGGGCCTCTAAGGCACGAAGGGCATATTGAATCCCTGAATAAATACCGAGCACTAAAGCAAAATACAAAATGAAGGTTCCAACGGAATGAATGTCCAAATAGGCAAGAAAATATGAAGAAGGCAGTGTAAGGCAAATAATCCCAACCACTTGGAGGAAAGCTTTGTATTTACCTAACGTGTCTGCTGAAATAATCATCCCCTCCGCGGCCGCGATGGATCTGAGTCCACTGACGGCTATTTCTCTCGCCATAATGGCAATGGCGAGCCAGGCTTCCACCCTATCAAACTGAACGAGAAGAATGAGTCCAGCGAGGACAAGAAGCTTATCGGCTATGGGGTCGAGAAGACGGCCTAAATTGGTGATTTGGTCATTACGACGAGCGAAATATCCATCAAGAAGATCAGTGAGGGCCGCAATGGAAAAGATCACCGCAGGAAGAAGTGAGGAGTTCCAGGAGGACGAAGTAAAGACAATCAAATAAACAGGAATAAGCAAAATGCGAAATATTGTTAACGAATTGGGAAGATTGAAATTCTGAGGAGGAACCTCCTGTGAAGCTAAGGAGGGTTTGAAATTGACCGTATGAGAAATTCTCATGTGTTACCTACCAAGGAATCGTGAGGACCATTATCGTCATAGTGGTTTCAAATTCTATTCAATGGTTTGGTTTTTAGTGTTGCCCAGGGGCAGCCATGATTTTCTGAAGACTTGTAGGAGAGAGATGAGCAGTTGAGCTCACACCTTCAACGCTTCTCTCCTAGAGGGACAGTCTTTTAAACAACGGTTCAGGAATTTTCCACTGAATTGGCCAATTCCATTGGAATAGGCCGAGGCGTTGATCTTATTCTCTACTTGTCAACATTATTTCTATTTTTCGCAGCTTTTAATTTTTATATTCGTTTTAGAATGCTTGACGAGCGCCTCACTCAACTGGTCAGGAGTCTGACGTTGGCCTTCCCTTATAAACAACCCCTGCCCCCTATTGCCCAGGAGATGATGGACTCAAGCCAATCATTAGAATCACCAAACATGCCAATAAAGGTCCCCCTTTCCATAGGACTACCTTGCCTTCGAAAAAATTGACCACACTAAATCCCATGAAACTGATGTCCATTAACTAATATACCGGGATATTCGTTTTTATTGTTATTTTTTAATGTAGGGCTCCTTATCATCACCCTTTTTTCCAATTAATTCCCTGGGTCATTCAAGCAATGCTGGCCCAATATAATGGACCCCATTGTCAAGACAAAAATTGAGGAAAATAAGATAGCCTCCGTTTGAACGTTCTGCGTCCCGTTAGTTGTAAAATTTTGCATATGGCGTTTAGTAGCCATGAGCTTGAGGAGGGCGTTCATAGTTGTAAAAGTCAAAATAGGTCCCCAGGCCTCCCTCTAGCTCTGCGCCGGTAGCGTAGTCGTTCAAATAAAGATCCTCATATTTCACCGTCCGTCAGATCCGTTCGATGAAAATGTTATCAAACACTCGCTCCCAGCC
>CAZKRH010000230.1:0-18361 GCA_964555115.1 uncultured Nitrospiraceae bacterium
CAAGCACGATTGGAGCCTGAGGATTATCAACGATTGAAAGCCACTGACGAGCGCCGATTGCTCACCGTACTCGACCGTTTTGAGGAATTAACGGGGATCATCGCACAATCCGAGACCACCACCGCTCCCTCCTCCATTACCACCTCTCCCTGGGTGGTGGCCGTCATTCCTAGTCTGCTCGTCATTCTGTTGTCCTGCGGGATTTATGGCCTCTTGCAATGGCAAGCCATGCAAAAAATCGTGGCCCTGCAACAACAAATTGGCACTCCGGAAGGTCCTGACCCTCTAGAAATGGTGGCTCGCCTTGAAAAACGGTTGAGAGAAGATCCGAATAATTTGGATGGACAAATTATGGCCGGCCGATCGTACATGGCCCTGCAACGTATTGATGACGCCCAAAAAGCCTGGTCCAAAGTCTTGGAAATGGACCCCTTAAATAATGAAGCCAATTTTCATATTGGCGTCATTCTTGTGGAAACCAGAAAGTTTGATGATCCACAATTGTTTGAAATTGCGTTGAAACATTTTGAGCAGGTGTTAGTCGACCTACCCAATCAACCAGGTGCCAATTGGTACAAGGGCCTAGCCCTCTGGTATCTCGAACGCTATCGGGAAACCGAAGATGCGTGGGCCCTGGCCTTCAAAAACCTTGATCCCGGCAGTCAAGATGCTGACTTTGTTAAAGCTGCGATGGAAAAACTCCGCGCTGGCGAAACACCCTTCTGACAATCTTGACACTCCCATAGAATCAGGTTAGTCTAAATTCTAGTCTAACTTACAGGTGATCTATGTCAAAAATACTTCCCCTCTCGAAAGCAAAAGCGCGACTGAGTGAATTAGTTGCCATTGTGGAACAAACAGAGGAAGAACTCATTATTACGCGAAATGGTCGCCCTGCGGCAGTGTTAATAAGCGCAGAAGAATTTGATAGCTGGAAGGAAACTCAAGACATTAAAAAAAATCCGGCCCTGATGAAAGAGATCAAACGTGGCCTCACCCAATTGGAAAAAGGCCAACGCTTTTCTTTTGAAGACGTCTTCGGAGAACCGCTGAAAAACTCCAAGCGAAAGAAATGAAAAAGTTTCGGCTGGACATAGCCCAGGACGTCCGAAACCTTATTTCACATCTTCCTCCCCACTTGAAGAAAAAAGTAAAAGCAGCGATCCAATCACTCGCCGACAATCCCCACCAAGCAAAAGAATTAAAAGACGAATTAAGGGGACTCAGGAGTTACCGAGTAACCCGATCTCGACTCATCCTCCGCATCCAAAAATCGATTGTAGAAATTGTGGCTTTCGGACCCAGAAAAGATATTTACGAACGAGCAGCCAGGGAGTTCACCGTTGCTTCACGCCAACTTAAACGGAAAAAATAAGGTGTAGATCAATACTGCTTTCTCCCCTTAGGAAACCCCCCTTCATTCGCTCTCGCCTTATTAAATAACCCCAAAATGGAGTCTCCCTCTTTTGATTAAGTTTTCAGGCGTAATACATTTCCCATTCGTGAGACAAAATGGGTAAGGGCAAAAGCTAAGGCGTCTGTTACGCACAAGGGAGGCACCAGGTTTTGGTTTTAGCCTTCATGAAAATTTTCTCACATACAATGGGGACCTGACCATGAGAACACGATTATTCCCACAATTACTGTTTGGTTTTATTCTGTTATTCTGCACCCAATCTGCCCTTGCTTTTGATTTTTCCGGATGGGATGCGCTGTTAAGAAACTATGTGGCACCCAAGACCATTGACGGGGTTCGCCTCAACGCCGTGAATTATAAAAAACTCGGCAAAGATCCCATGTATGCCAAGGTTATTAAGGAACTAGAAAAAACTTCTCTGTCCTCTTTAAAAACCCGCGAAGACAAACTGACGTTTTGGATCAATGTTTATAACATCATGGCTGCCAAAATGGTCTTGGATAATTACCCGTTGGAAAGCATCACAGATGCTGGGAGCTTCTTTACAAACGTTTGGAAGAAACCGGTGGGAACCGTAGCAGGTAAAGTGAGAACTCTAGACGAAATCGAACACGAGATTCTTCGGAAGATGGGCGAGCCTCGCATTCATGTGGCCATTGTCTGTGCTTCAGTGAGTTGTCCTGACCTTCGCCCAGAAGCTTATACCGCTGAACAACTCGATGCACAACTCGATGACCAAGTCACCATGTTTCTGGCCAATGAAGGGAAAGGGCTCAAAGTTGATGAAAGAAAAAATAAAATTTATCTCTCATCAATTTTTGATTGGTTTGAAGAAGACTTTGAAGCCAAAGGCGGAGTGGTGTCTTTTCTCACCCCCTATGCCCCTCAATCTCTCCAAGGAACACTTTCCTCAAACAAACTGAAGATTGACTATTTGGACTATAACTGGAATTTGAATGAGTGAAGAATCTCTGTGTTACATGTTTGTCAGGTAGGCAGCAATAAACAGAACGGTAAATGTTAGTGCGAGGATCATATTGTGAAGAAGAGTCACTTTTTTCGAAAACGGTGAATGATCTGATCGGTTCTTCGTAGACTGTTGAACAGAAGCGTAAGGGTCAAGAATAAAGTCATGGATGAGCAAAAGCCCAAATGCAATGGCAAATACCAACAGCTTGAGCATCAAGATGACGCCCCATTCAGTTTCAATCCGAGCCGAGCCGCTTTCATTCAGCATTTGGTTGGACCCCGTTACAATCAAGGTGATCAGACTCACCCACGCCACCGTTCGAAATCGGTGCCCAATTCGTCGTAACACATCGGGGTGTTGTTCATCTTGATTCTTTCCCCGAAACGCCGGTTTCACCACAAATTGAAGGCACACCAAACCCCCAACCAGCGTGATCGCGGCCACTAAATGGAGCCATGTGAGCCAATAGGCCGGCATATAACCTCTTTCAAATGAGCAAGTATAGTTTCAATGGCGGGCGGACTATATCATAAGCCCCCTGAAGAGAGTCAAAAACCGGCCCCTTATTCTTGTCCCTCTTCTAGGGCGTAAAAACGTCTGAATTGAATGAGCAATCGGACCAAAGCTTTGTAACCTTCATCCGTAGGCCCTGAGGCAGGAATTGAGGCGAGAAAAGGATTTGGGGTGTGATTGGTTGTTTGAAAGTTGCCTCCCTACCCTGACTGAACAGGGTAGGGGCCAAGGAGAGAGAGAGGAGATTGCCGTCCGGCGTTCCTCTGGGAATTATTTTTTCATTTGAATAGTTCCGTTAAAGATGACCCCTTCTTCAATGGACAATTGAGGGGTATTCAAGGAGCCATCCATATGGGCAGAGGATAACAACAAGATTTTTTCTTTGGCCACGATATCCCCTGTAATGTGCCCTTTGCTTATCACGGATCCGGCACTGATTTTGGCGGTGATTGTCGCTTCTTTTCCAACCAATAAGGTTCCGTCCGTATTGAGTTCGCCATCTAACTTTCCATCAATTCTCACACTGCCTTTATAGTTAATGACCCCTTTAAACTCGACGCCCTGACCAATAAAGGCCACAACCTTTTCATTGCCAAAACCAGAATCATTGCCACCTTTGGAACTCGAAAAGGAATCACCGGGTGGTGTGTAGGTGGACATTTCCTGTTCCAATTCAGTCATTGAAGACATGGTCTACCCCCTCCTTAAATAAGCCGATTTCCCACTGGACATGAGAAAAATATATGCTGTTTAGTGCCGATTAAGCGTGTCTTTATGCCGATTAAGCGTGTCTTTATATATTATCGGCCGTTTCTTCGAATCTCTTAACAGCTTTTTCAAATAATTCTTCTCCTAAATGTCCAAGAAATACACCCATTTACAAAAAATGGCCCACCAGCCCCCATTGGAACATCCCCTTCTCTTTACAATCAAGCCCTTTATTCAAAATTGACCTGGGGAGTGGCCTTGGCTTCTTCGCCAATTTCGAAATATTCTGCCTTTTCGACCCCTGCTAATCCGGAATAAAACTGGCCAAGTAATTTCCGGGTAAAGGAATTTAGGTACCGAACAGCATCATTAAATCGTTTCCGTTCAACTGCGAGACGATTTTCCGTCCCCTCGAGTTGGTCTTGAAGCTTCAGGAAGGACTGATCCGATTTGAGTTGTGGATAGGTTTCTCGCAGCACTAGGAGCCTGGATAACGCCGATTCGAACCCACTGGCTGCCTTGGCTTTTTCATTCACGGTATTGGCTTGAAAGTAGGATTTTCTCGCATTTGCGACTCCTAGAAATATTTTTTCTTCTTGTTTGGCGACCCCTTTGACGGTTTGTACCAAATTGGGAATGAGTTCAAATCGTCGTTGTAATTGATTTTCTACCTGCGCCCATTGGCTTTTCACGGCCTCATCCAGCGTAATCGCCTTGTTATAACCGGAATACACACACCCTCCAGCCGTTAACAGCATCACAACAATAACCCCAAATATGATCAATATGATTCGACCTGCGCTCACGTGACCTCCCTTTCGATATTGGGCTTATTCTTTACACGAACCCCCCAACCCTAACAGTTCGTATTTGAATTCCAACCTGTTCATTACCAATCCATTACCAACTGGCCCCGCCACCACCTCCGCCAAAGCCCCCACCGCCACCAAACGATCCCCCGCCAAAACCTCCTCCAAACCCGGCACTATGTCCGCCCCCCCAAGAAGAATGTCTTCCCCCGAGAGCACTGCCCAACAGAAAGCCCACCATAGGACCGCCCATGCCCCACGATCGATAATGTCGACGGCGGCGCCTCATCGATGAAGCAAATGCAAAAAACATGATGATGGGGATGAGCCCCCCCAACAAACCACCAGACCGTCCACCGCCTCGTGCCTGATGCTGAACCTTGGGCATCCCGGTGAGGGTCACTTGGCTAGCCTCGGCCACTTTATTCACTGTGGCCAACCCCATTTGAAACAGGCCTTCGGAATACTTCCCCTGTTTAAAAAATTGCGTGGCCACTGCACGGGAAATTGAACCGGCCCACGAATCTGGCAAGATGCCTTCTAATCCATACCCTGTGTGCAAACGAACTTTCCGTTCCTTGAGTCCCAAGGCAATAAGCGCTCCATTGTCTTTCCCTTTTTTCCCTAACTTCCAAAGTTCCGCATGCCGTTGGGTAAACCCGAAAAACTCTTCACCCTCCACCGTGGGCACGGTCAGGATTTTTATTTGCACGGTAGTTTTTTGCTCCAACTCGCGCAGCCAGCGCTCCAATTGTTGTTCTTCAGATGCATTGATGACATTGGCCTTATCCACGACATACGAACCGGGATCCTGCACGGTGACTTCTGCCCAGCAAGTGGAGACCCCCACCTGAAGAATCACCACAGCCCAGAGAACCAAGGCTAGTCTTGACGTGTTACCACGCATTGATAATCCCTCTAAGGGTGTCAATATCGGTGTAGAGCTGTTGAAATTCCTCCCACCCATGATTCCCTTGGCCACCAATGGCTTGACGGATACCAGAAAATTTTTGACTCACGCTCTTTTCCACTTCAGCCAGGACCGTGAGGGCCGGAAGAGGTTCCCGTTGCTGATGAAGCCACAGTAACCCTCGCAAGGTCCGAATCAATCGTTCGACCACATCGCCTTCAATCCCGCTGAGTAATTTCTCTCGGCCAGCCGCGGCCAGAAGACCTTGCCGCATCCCAATAAGAATCGTTTTTATTTCCCGTTCGGCTTGCAAGCGAATAAACGAATCTTCAAAGGCTAAGTCCTGAAAATAATCTGTTCCCGTGAGGCACACATGTTGTTGATGAATTTCCAAAAACTCTAAAGGGAAGCTATCTAACGACTGTTGGATATAGTCCGGAGTCATCATGAGAGGGGCCGAAATTTTGGCTTTCCCCAATTTCATTCCTTCCTTGGCTAATCGACGAAGCCCCGCTAACTCTATCGTCTCTAGCACGACCACGTTGCGAACGGTATGGCGGGCAGGATCAAACGTGCCAGCCACAATGGACCCAAAGACCGTCGCTGCCAGAAATTTGGCTCCAACATGTTCCCGCACCGTCTTCACATACGCTTCCAAAGATTGGTGCATCGAAGCGGGAATGCGTTCCAAACCCTGTAGGTCATCAGACATGAGTGATCCTCCATAACTTAGCTCAAAAAAATACGATACCTAATGGTGTTCAACGGAAATACCAGGCAGGAAGAGTGACGTGATAATTCCAACCCCTATGTTTCAGAGTACCCCACAATGTACGGGCATGCAAGAATTTCATGCATCATCCTAGAAACGGCAGTTGGATTATGAAAGGATCACGTCATTTTTCTTCAGGGTTTGGCCTAGTAATTTATGGTAGACAAAATTGGTTAGATTGGTACACTTACGAGATTTCAGGTGTACGACTCCTTTTTCTACCTGATATAGTAAAGGAGAGAGGAGTAAGAAAAAATTCTCATACCGACGACACCTTAACTTTTAGGTTTAGCTGCGGGTCATTTTGGATGGGAAGCCTGGCAACGTTCATCCTCGCACCCTGATCTGCTCGATATGGCGAATTAGCCTTCACACATCCTCAAGACTCTAGCCTTTCTGGAGGGAAGACCATGCCACCCACCACTCCCCACATACCTAAAAAAATTATTCTCTGCTGTGATGGCACTTGGAACCAACCCGAACGCACAGTGGATGATAGAAAACATCAACCCACGAATGTTCTTAAACTCACCCGAGCCTTGCAGGCTCGAGATGGAGAAGGTCGCCATCAGGTTGTCTATTACGATACGGGGGTAGGAACAGATCGCGGATTGTATGACCGGTTTATTGGTGGAGCCCTTGGACTCGGCCTTTCTGCTCATATCAAAAAAGCCTATCGCTTCCTCGCCAATAATTTCCATGAAGGGGACGAACTGTATTGCTTTGGGTTTAGTCGAGGAGCCTATTCCGTTCGAGCCTTGGCGGGCATGATTGGGGCCGTCGGCCTGTTACATCCCCGCGATATTCACCATCTGCCCCTGGCGTACCGCTATTATCGAACGCCCCCTGCCGAACGGAAAATCTCTCCACTTCATGAAGTGCTTGGAAGTCTGCAACGTCGCACCATTCCCATTAAATTTATGGGAGTGTGGGATACTGTAGGAGCCTTAGGTGTTCCCATTCCGCTCATCCAACGGCTAAGCCAATGGCGAGTAGGATTTTTTAATACCGAGCTGGGACACCATATCCAGTACGCCTACCAAGCCTTAGCCATCGATGAACGCCGAAGACCGTTTGCTCCAGATTTGTGGCAAGACGTCGAACATAGAACGACACCCGAAGGAAACCCCTTATACGGAAA
The DNA here is from genome assembly GCA_964555115.1 of uncultured Nitrospiraceae bacterium. GTDB lineage: Bacteria > Nitrospirota > Nitrospiria > Nitrospirales > UBA8639 > CAZKRH01. The sequence goes on from CAZKRH010000230.1 coordinate 7,241, forward strand.
AGATCGGAAGGTGCTCCAGGTCTGGTTCCCGGGAGCCCATTCTAATATTGGGGGAGGCTATCCCGATCCAGGGCTCTCCGATGTGGCGTTCACGTGGCTCATGAATCGGGCCAGAGAACATGGCTTAGCCTTTGATGAACAGTTTCTCAAAGATCCGGATCGGATAAATCCTAACCCCTATGCCACATTGTATCCTTCGCCCTCGAAATGGTGGAAACTGCTTTCACTTGTGGGAATACGCCCCTACGACCGATCCATTGGAGAACCTGCCAATGATTCCCTTAAATCAGCGTTAGGCATTCATGAAATGATTCATGAAAGTGTGTGGGATCGCTTGAATCCTTCGTCTCACAACGTCCCCATCCCGGCCGCTTATACCCCTCTGAATTTTACCAAGGTGGAACGGGGGAATATGCCAATTTTTCGAGAGCGCCGGCGCCCACGTTTACACGGGAACTGGTCAGCCAGCCTTATCACCACTCCGGAAGGCAATGCCATCGACTGTCAGGTTCTTGATCTCTCCCAAAATACGGGGGCTCGTATCCTATGTCACACACCCCTACCCACGACCAATGCACCAGTCTGGTTAGAATCCATTCCACTACGTCTGAATGCACAACGCGCCCATATCGTGTGGAGCGATCGAGACCAAGCCGGGCTTGAATTTGCAACAGGGGAACGATCCACAGAATAGGCGGGCGCGATCGATTGTCTTGTTACCGGCTAAATTGGTTCCCTGCTTGCTGGGTGAAACAACAATATCAATATTTTTTTCAGATGAGTCTTTCCTGACTTCGCCCCATTTCCCCATCATTCCTCACTCGAACTACAATTGACTTAGGGTTCTCGGTGATCCCTGGGCAAAATGTACCTAGTCGCTTTCCTTCTCTCGAGGAATAAGGTAGAAATTCACTGTGGCTTTCCTATCTAACAAAGTTATTATTATCACCGGAGCCTCTGAAGGCATTGGACGGGCCTTAGCCTTGGCGTTATCTTCTTACACTCCTAAACTCGCCTTAGCTGCTCGCAATTCAGAACGGTTGAACGACGTAGCCCAAGCATGTCAGAAGGCGGGAGCTCAAACCCTGGTCATCCCCACAGATGTGACCCAAACAGATAATTGCCGGCGATTAATTGAAGAAACAGTGGCGCAATTTGGCCAAATTGATGTGTTAATCAATAACGCCGGCGGAACGATGTGGGCCACCCTGGAGGAGGTGCAGGATTTATCGATATTTGAAAGGCTCATGCAGGTCAATTATTTGGGGAGCGTGTACTGCACCAAATTTGCCCTCCCCCACTTAATACAGGCCAAAGGACAGATCGTGGCTTTATCGAGTGTGGCCGGACTCACAGGAGTCCCCACCCGAACCGGCTATGCCGCCAGCAAATTTGCCATGATAGGGTTTTTTGAATCCTTACGGATTGAGTTGGATGGAACAGGAGTTGATGTCACCATTATTGCCCCTGATTTTGTCCAATCCAAAATTCATGAACGAGCTCTAGGAGGCAATGGTCAATCATTGGGAACGAATCGTTTAGAAGGGAAAAACATTCTTTCCGCAGAATCCTGTGCCGCCATGATCATCAAGGCCATGAAAACACGACAACGTTTGGTCATTACCTCCTTGCGAGGGAAATTAGGTCGATGGGTCAGATTATTCGCCCCTCGCTTGATTGACCGCATCGCCAAACATGCAGTGCAAGAAAAATAGCTGGATTACTCCCTCATCGAAATTTCCGTGAATCTCCATTAGAATGCACCATGTATGAAACGGTGGACTTTGCGAAAAGCTTTATTTAATTCTCTCGCCTTCCAGCATGGCCGAACGGTGCAGGACATTCCGGATTTAAGGCGAGCACTGACGGAACGAAGCGAGTTGCGCCACCGTCGGAATGGCCGAAACCGGTGAGGGCAGCCATAGGCCCACGCTGGGGCGAAAATGGTTTTGGGTCCTTTTGCCGAAACAAAAGAACATCGGCTGCCTGGACATAACCAGGCTAGATAGAAATTTACAGGTACCTCATAAAATATTCCTTTTCTTAAGACACAACAACCAAGAGCGCAACACCAAAATTTATGGCTGGTTATTTTTTATGACATCCCCAAAAGAACAAGGTGAATCAACCAATCCCCTTCGCGGCCTTCTTATCGCGCAGTTCTTCGGAGCGTTTAACGATAATGCGTGGAAATTGATGGTGGCGTTTCTCGCCATCAAGCAAGTGGCCGTGGAACTTGGCCGCACCAATCCGGGATTTGAAGCCGCCTCTCAAGCACAAACCACGTTAACCTTCGTCATCTTTTCGCTTCCCCTCGTCCTCGTTTCCATTTTTGCCGGAGTGTTTTCTGATCGTTTTAGTAAACGGACCGTGATCATTGTGACCAAAGCGATGGAAGTCGTTCTGATGGCCCTGGGGACGTTAGCCTTATACCTCACCCCAGAAGGAGGAATGTTACCACTCATGGTGTTGGCTGGAATGGGCATTCAAAGTGCCCTGTTTAGTCCATCCAAATACGGCATTCTTCCTGAACTCCTCCCCCATCACCGTCTCTCCTGGGGAAATGGACAACTCGAGTTGTGGACGTTTTTCGCCATTATTGGAGGGACGGGCATTGCGGGACTCTTACTTCAAGTCTCGGGAGGCTCGCCCTGGCTCGCTGGGCTTTTTCTGTTAGCCTGTTCCTTTGCACGATTTTGGGCATCTTTTTCTATCCCATCTGTTCCTGCCGCTCGTGCCGAGGCTGGAGTCCTGTCCACCCTCTCAGGTGCCTGGAATGCGGTCTCCACCAATCGGGTGTTACGCATAGCGATCTTTGGTTCCGTGTTCTATTGGTCGATCGCCAGTTTGGTCGGTCAAGATATTTTGATTTATGCCAAATCGGTGCTTCTTCTCTCGGATACGCTCTCGGGTCTTCCGTTAGCCACGTTTGGCATTGGTGTAGGTATTGGTTCCGTCCTTGCCGGGAAATTAGCCTACGGGAAAATTGAGATGGGACACATTCCCCTCGGCGCTATTGGGCTTACCCTCTGGCTTTTTTTCTTAGGAGTCTTCTCCCCTGATCTCCCTGGCACTCTTCTCGGGATGGCCGGCCTCGGGCTTTCGAGTGGATTTATCGTGGTTCCCATTAACTCCCTCATGCAATGGCAAGCCCCTCATGATCGACGAGGTGCTGTTATTGCCTTAGCCAATATTTTTGTTTTTGGGGGCGTGTTGTGTGGATCGTTGGGAGCCGGTGCTTTGGCTCAACTTGGCTTACAATCCAGTCAAATTCTGATCGCCGCTGGCGTCATCACCGCTGGGCTAACATTGTGGGCTTTGCGTCTGTTACCTGAAGCCTTTATTCGCATGGGGCTTATCCTTCTGACCCATTCTATTTATCGGCTGAAGGTCATTGGGCGACACCATATTCCCGAACAAGGAGGCGCCTTATTTCTCCCCAATCATGTGTCATTCATTGATGGCCTCTTACTCATGGCGTGCGTGGATCGGCCTATCCGTTTTTTGGTTGATGCGCAATATGCTCATCACCCGCTGTTCCGCCGATTCGCTACCGTCATGGAAGTCATTCCTATCTCGTCGTCGGGCAGCACTCGAGACATTTTACATGCCCTACGAGAAGCCGGACGTCGTTTGGATGAAGGTGAGTTCGTCTGTGTTTTTCCGGAAGGCCAAATTACCAGGACCGGCAGCCTGTTACCCTTTCATAAGGGATATGAACGGATCCTCAAAGGTCGAGAGACACCCATTATTCCTGTTCATCTTGATCGGGTGTGGGGCAGTATTTTTAGTTTTGTCGGAGGACGATTTCTCACCAAATGGCCTGAACGTATTCCCTACCCCGTGACGGTCTCCTTTGGGACTCCTCTTCCGGCCGATACCCCTGCGACGGATGCTCGGCGAGTGGTTCAGGAATTGGGAGAAGCGGCTTGGACCTTACGGAAACCCCATCGACAGCCCCTCCACCATTCCTTTATTCGGGCTATGCGACGACATCCTTTTCGATTTGCTATGGGGGACCTCACCAAACCGAAGGTCTCCTGTCTCGAAGCCTTAACTGGCGCCATTGCCCTCGCCCGCGTGTTACGTCCTCATTGGGAAGGACAAGAATATGTTGGGATCTTACTGCCCCCCAGTGTCGGTGGAGCCTTGGTGAATATTGCGGCGACGCTTTCTGGACGGACAACCGTGAACCTCAACTATACCGCCGGGCGAAGTGGGATGGATTCAGCCGCCCAACAGGCACAACTCCGCACCATTGTGACCAGTCGTCTTTTTGTGGAAAAAGCCAAATTGGAGGTACCCGAATCGGCGACGCTGATTTGGATGGAAGACGTAAGGAAAAATATCAGTTCTTCTGACCGCCTCCTCGCCTTGCTATCGGCCCTTTTCGCACCAATTACCGTATTAGAAAAAATAGCCGGGGCCACACGCACCCCCTCCATGGATGATTTGGCGACGATTATTTTTAGTAGTGGAAGCACTGGTGAACCCAAAGGCGTCATGCTCAGCCACTTCAGCATTGACGCGAACGTGGAAGGGATCGCTCAGGTGCTCCACATTGATCACCGCGATCGCATCCTTGGGATCCTGCCTTTCTTTCATTCCTTTGGCTATTTAACCACCTTATGGTTTGCCACCATTCATGGGCTCGGTCTTCTGTACCACCCCTCTCCACTAGATGCCGGGCCCATTGGGGAAATGGTTCACACCCATCGCATCAGCATTCTGCTAACCACCCCCACTTTTCTCCAACTTTATCTACGACGCTGTACACCTGAGCAATTTGGATCGCTTCGAGTTGTTATCACCGGAGCCGAAAAACTCTCGAACCGCTTGGCCCAAGCCTTTGAAGATCGATTTGGAATAAAGACTCATGAGGGATACGGCGTCACGGAATGCGCCCCGGTGATTTCCGTGAATTGCCCAGATTTTCGAGCCGCTGGGTTTTTTCAATCTGCCTCCCACCGTGGAACGGTAGGGCAACCCTTGCCCGGTGTTTCTGTTCGGATTGTCGATCCGGATTCGTTTGAACCTTTGCCCACGGAAACAGCTGGCATGTTACTGGTAAAGGGGCCCAATGTGATGAATGGCTATCTGGGTCGCGACGATCTCACCGCCAAAGCCATGCACGACGGGTGGTACATCACCGGAGACATCGCAAAGGTGGGCGAAGATGGCTTCATTACTATCACGGATCGGCTCTCACGTTTCTCGAAAATCGGTGGAGAAATGGTCCCGCATGGGACCGTAGAAGAAGCCTTACATCTCGCCATTGACGCCGAGACCCAAGTCCTGGCCGTCACCGCTATTCCTGATGAGAAAAAGGGTGAGCAGTTGGTCGTATTACATACTCTAGAAGATGATTCCATTCCCAGCTTATTAGAAAAAGTTGCGGCAAGCGGGTTACCCAATTTATTCATTCCCCGAAAAGATGCTTTTTTAAAAGTTGACCAGATTCCAGTCCTCGGGACCGGAAAACTCGACCTTCGTGGTATCAAACGAGTCGCCCTTGAAAAGTTGGGAAACGTGAAGGAATAGATCTGCAACCTAGAAACAGCGGTTGGATCACGAAAGTCTGCACAAGTTCTTCATGCACCTAGAGAATTGCAAAAATCTCTCTTCACCCAGAAGGTGACCACAAGTTTTTTAAATTCCCTATGCACATAAATCCCTTGCAAAGCTTTTTCGCACCCACCTACCGTTTCTAGGTTCAATTTTTCACATAATGAAAAACCCAAAACTTTTCTTGGAGCTGGCGTTTCTGTTCCTTCCATTTCTCATCCTGGGATGTGTGTCCCCTAAATTCGCTCAAGAAGAAAACCTTGACTGTCAATTATGGACAAGAGAATTAGAACTGGACATGTCTCTAGAATCTGGGGGAGCCATGGTGGAGGGTATGACCCAGGCCCTGTCCAACTGCGATCGGCCAGAATGCCTGTTGGTCGTGCCACTGGCCATTTTAGCCATTCCCGTTACTTCTGGAATTGTCTCGGGAAGTATTGTGGTGGTGGGTAATACCATTCATTGGGTGGAGGAACAGGGGCGGTGTGAGGATAGCCTGACCCGTACAACCATCAGCGCTCTTCCTGCAACCACTCTAGAAGCAGGCGGACGGGTCATTCAATCTGGCACTGATTTGATCGATTGGTTTCAAGCACAGTTGACACCCGACACTCAAGACTCAGTAACAAAAGGGGCCCAGGAAGAAAACGATTCACCAAGCGGCAACGAATTCTTCAAGAGCCCATGAAAGGAGCAGTGTCAGCAGTGCTCTCGGGGGTGAAAGCCCGCGACTCTTATTTCTTCAGTTTACTGAGAAATGTAAGCTTGCCCCTTTTGAGTCGTTTGATATCTTTGGATTTTGGTACGCGACTCTGGGGGGTGGGGCTAATCTGTAACTCGACATTGTGCTCCAGAAGCACCAGATAGCCCACGAGACGATCGATGGAAAAGCTTCGGATTTTTCCATGCTTGAGGTTGGAGATATGCGCCCGGGTGGACCCAATCAGCTCTGCGGCTTTCTTGCAGGTCCAATTATTATTTTGAATGACTTTTGTCACGGTTTTGGCTAGAGATGATTTGAGACCCATCACATCATGGTTGGGGAAAATAGGATTTCGAACACTTTTCTTCACAGGTTTTTTTCTAGGTTTTGCTTTTTTTACCATGGTGATTCCTTTTTTAAAAAAGCACAGTGAGTGACCTGTGCGTTAATAATAATGGCACAGGAGCAAAGGGATGTACCCCTTACTCAATTCCACTGTCATAATTTCATTTTACATCTTCCATTCCCAGGAGGGAAGAAGAATTTCATGTGACGTTAACTTTTCTTTTAGTTTTGCTAGGTTGAGAGCAACTTCTTCACAACCTTTTCCATTGCAACCCTGTATTTCATTAGATGACAGTCCGTAAAAATATTATGTTGATACTCAGGGGAAACCCCTACTCCATCCCGTCTGATTAATGGCCATGCCCATTTAGGCACCTTTCAGATGGAAATATGGGCTGTTATATTTTTCCTATATTGTTACGCAGGCCATTGGGTTCATTGCTGTTTTGGGGACATGACCCATCAGCCCATGTCCTAAGAACAATTATCGACAAATATTGTGGACGGATTAACCCCTATCGGGGTTTCCTCTTCCAGCCTGGGGCCGAGTAAAGGGACAAACCATGTCAGACATCATCAAGACCACCAATCGTTTTGATCGGCAATATCTGGTGTGTCAAAGCCTTGGATTGAATTTTGGCTCTTTTGCTTCCCTAATAAAAAATTGATTCAACTTAGCTTTGCCGTATGTGTGAGCAAGGACGGGATTCCTCTATTTTCCACGAGAGAGAATTGGAGATGATCCTGCCATTGATTCTCTTGGTACTTAACCTTCCCTTTAAACTAGCTCTTGATCCTTCCCACATTTCCAACAGGAAGTAAATTCTGAAGAATGTTGTTCGCCACAGGATTGGCATTGCCAGGTTGAGCCCCCGGAGGTTCCAGCCTTCACCCAATCATCTAAGAGTTCTTTGGCTTTTGAAAAATCCTCGTCATTGATAACCCACAATTCTGGAAATACTTCGGCAAAGGGCACTTCCCCAGCTAATGAAGTCCCTCGTTGGTTTTTAATCGTACAAGGAATGCCATCCTGCGTCAGAATATCCTCGAAGGACTCTACTTCTATCAGATTTTGGGATACAAATACTTGTCTCATGAAGCGATGAACCCCTGTCATCCAGTAATGGGAGAAACTATTTTTATAGGATTCGATGCAAAGATCGTCCAATTATTACGAACGGCTTTGATTATTACAACGTCAGCTATTGTTCCTTTTCATTCCCCTATTCTCCCCTCTCTTTCCCTAGTCGCGTACCCAAATTTCCCCCTCTCACGACGCCCCGTTCACTCAAGCATTCTGTCAATAAATTCAATGGATTAACCTCATTTTATCTCAGTCCTCTGTGCAAGATTCCTCCATTCCAATCCGATAAATGAAGCACAGAAGAGTGATTTCCTGTTAACAATTTTTGCCGATACCCAAAAAGGGAGTGTGATCATGAATCTCCAAACTGCCATACGGCCAATGTGTTTCATCATGAGTGTGACCTTCTGTTTGACACTGGGGGTCGTTGACCTCGGATTGGCCAAAAAGAAAAAGGCTGCATCCAAAGAACGAAGTATTTACAGTTCGATTATTCAAGTGGAACCTAAAAAAGGCTATATCTTGGTGGTCAGGGATTCGAACGTGGTGTGGGTCGAAGCCAGCAAAGCGGCCAAGCCCCATGTCCGTAAACTCCCTGTGGGGGAAATGATCGATATCGTGGTCAAAGATCGTGGTCGGAAACGCCCACCCCTCCTCACTCGGTGGAAATTGGCCAGCGGGGAATCCATGTGCAAACAATTTGATGGAAAACGGTGTCGGAAGTAAGACCCGTTTCCCCTCACCATAATCTGATCCCTGGCGAATTGACCGCTAGGATATCAGGAGGTCCACATGTCACAGATCTTCAAATCTAAAATACCTCTCATCGGTGGGGCACTGCTTCTTGTGTGTCTTCTCGTTGTGTTTTTCATTCCTACTGGTCCAGACCATACGCCCTCGCAAGTAGTTCAACAATTTATCAAAGTCTATCCCAAGGATTTAGTGAGTGCCGCCACCATCACCAGTTGGGGCATGCGTGATGGATTGCCTCCAGAAGAATGGGTCACACGAATTCAGACCACGTTGGGAGACTTTCAATTTCTCAATGGACAAGTGGTCTCTGAGACCATTCACGATGAAAAGGCTGAAGTTTTGATTGATGCGAAAATTTCTTCCGCCTTAGGAGTGCAGGTGCAACGAGAACAATATCACCTCTCTATTGTTGAGAATAAATGGATCATTGACGATCGAGCAGTGGTCATGGTGTTTCCCGCTCCTCCTACCTTCTTTTGAGGAGCTGTTGAAAAAGTCCGCCAGCGGCGTTCTCGGGCCTTTGTCGGAGCCTTCGGCGTACACAAGCTTGGCGCTCTTCGCGCCGTGCACCCTCACGTACTCCGTGTACGCTCCGGGGGCCAAAGGCCCTGCGGCCTTGCTGGACGGGCCTTTTTGAACAGCTCCCCTTTCCTCTGGACACCTGTAAGGTGATTGAAAAATTGTATCCCAATTGAATATTTTTTGAATTATTCAACAGACCACTAAGGTTGTCGGTTTTTTCTAAGCGCCGATAACACGGTCACTTTCAGGGGATTTCTTCCTAGAAAGTTCAAGCCAAGGTGATCCAATCATGCGGATCATCTGGGGTTTTTCCATTTCTCTCTTTCCTTGCAGATTGGTTCGGAATTTCTTATGGTTTCCACTTCCAAGGTGTGAGAGGTCTCCTCTCTTTGTATTCTGAGCATGTAAAGGATTGTTGCAAATAATGGCTAATCCTATTATCCGCTTTCTGCTGTTCTTCCTATGCCTCGGTTTATCCCCCTTCTCCGTGGACGCAGCTCCTCGTGACAAAGATCGGTGGGACCACAAATATGGCACCGACACTTTTCTTTTTGGCAAAGCTCCCATCTCCTTTTTGAAAGACCATCTCTCGTTATTGCCCAAGGGCAAGGTATTAGACCTGGCGATGGGAGAAGGACGAAATGGCGTGTTCCTGGCCACCCAGGGATATCAGGTGACCGGTCTAGATATTTCTGAAATCGGTCTCCAAAAAGCCCAGCACTTAGCCAAAGAATTGGGAACTCAGATTGACACCCAAGTCGTCGATTTAGACACCTATCAATTGCCCGCCAATGCTTATGACGTCATTGTGTGCACGTATTATCTCCAACGAGACCTCTTTCCCCAAATGATCCGGGCCTTAAAGCCAGGCGGGGTTGTGGTGGTAGAGACCTATACCGTCGATCACCTGAAATACCGGCCTCGTTTTCTCCGTCAATTTTTGTTAGACCGCAATGAACTCCTCCGTCACTTTCAAGAGCTCACCCTCCTGCGCTATCAACTCGTCGATAACGGCCACGCCGCCTATGCGAGCTTGCTTGCGCAAAAGCCCTAAACCTCCTCCCCTGTGAGCCTTTGGTCAGTTCTACGTACATTCTGAGTACGGTTGCGAGCGACTCAAATCATCGTGTACTCTCACAGCTGGCCATGGGCATATAAGGCTGTCGTTTTGTTGTGATTAGGGAGTAAGGATTATGGCACCAGTCGCAGTTCTTGATGTACCTTCCTTAATTGAAGACCTCTCCACCCACCCGGTGAATTCCAATCCGTTTTTTCAGGCATTCAAAGATCGCTACCTCTCCCCTCGGCAAATGCGCGTCTTTGTGAAACAGTACCATTACTTCTGTTTTCACTTTGTCAAAGCCTTGGAAGGGTTGCTGTATCGCACCCCAGTCGAAGAATTAGACATGCGGGTGGAATTGGCCAAAACGTTGTACTCGGAACTCGGTAGCGGGTGCGCCAATCAAGTCCATATTCGTCAGTTACAGACCTTTGCCCGTTCCATCGGCCTTCGGCCCTATGACCTTCAAGAAGTGGAACCCATTCCGGAAGTCATGGATTATTTAGATACGCTCCACAAATTATTTATCGACTCTGATTACCTCACCGCCTTAGGGGCCGAGCTGGCAGTGGAAACCACAGCCGTTTCCGAATTTCAATTCTTCTACCCTGGTCTCCAGAAATATGAACATTTTAGTCGAGAAGATCTTGAGTTTTTTGAATTTCATCTCGAGGAAGAAGTTCAACACGGCGATTGGTTAGTCCAGGCTGTCCAGAAAACGGCGAAAACCTCTGATGACTTGGACCAGGTGTCGTTAGGTGCCATGGCCGCCGCTGATGCCTGGCTGGCCTTTTGGAATGGCATGTATCATTGTGTCTTTGAGACGACTCCTCCTTCACTCAGCCAGTAAATGCCACCCCAGGATCATCCCACTTCTTCACCTCCCCTTTTTGATGCCATTGAGCCTCTTCGCTTAGAAGACGAAGTCCTCCAACAACGGGCCTGGCGCATGCCCGACCTGATCGTCTATCAACAAGTCCCATTTCGCATTGACGCTATGGCCACTTGGAGCTTCCTCTCCGTAATAGCACAGGGAAAATTGAGGTAGGGCCCATCGTTCAAGGTGCCACTTGCCCGTTTCTTGACCTG
>CAZKRH010000231.1:0-5472 GCA_964555115.1 uncultured Nitrospiraceae bacterium
GGAAACTCTGCCTGAGGGTCATCGAGTTGATACTGTTGTAAGCGTGTCCAGATTTCATGGGTAGGCTGTTTCATGTGGGCCCCTTCTGCTCATCAAATTTAGGCTCGCTCAGGTTTCTTTTCGGTTACATTCGCATGACGGTTGAGAAAAAACAGGGTGTTCATTTTTCCCTTGACCCGTTTCTCGCAAGGGTATACGTTGCATGTGCAGATGGACTGAAGACGGCCCTCAATGATCCTCCAACAAGGAGAAGGCCTTGGGGTAAGCACATGTCTCAATCAGTCAATAAAACCTGAAAGAAGAGAAACCCTAGGGGTCTGATGATCTCTGGGGTTTTTTATTTTGTACCGATTGATATTGGGAATGGTCATGTCTTGCTAGGGAGGGGTGGTCATGGATGAATTTGAAGAAGAACTGGATGAGGAGTATGGCGTCAGTATTTTGGATATTGTGGAGACTCTGTTGGGTGGAAAACATGGAGCGGTTCAATTAGGCAATGTCAGTTTTTCGTGGGATGGTGATGAATTGACCTGGGACACTCCAGTGATGAATTGGGATATGGATGCTATTGGTCGTGGGTTAGCGCTTCACGCTCAGGAAGATCCTACTATGCGGGAGGTGATTAAGGGCTGTGGCTATCCCTTTTCCTAAAGTGTGATTCACAGGTGTTGTTGAGTCTCAGGTCCGTAGGATCGAAACGGTCTAGCATAGGATTTTGACTTCCTTGGGGTTCCTTTTTTTGGGGGAATGTGTATAAAGGGCACAGGTTTCAAAATTGTCGAGTTTCTCAGGGAAGGGAAAGGGTGAACATGGTTACCTTAGAACAAGCAATGAGTACCGACCTCAAGAAAATTTCTAGTGAATCCTCAATCGTCGAAGCTGCCAAATAAATGCGAAACGAACGAGTGGGAGCGCTTCTCATAGAACGGATAGGCAAACTTCTTTGAGATCGTGAGCCTCATATCGTCGGACTCATTACCGAAACGGATATTATTCGAAAGGGAGTCGCCGAAGAACTCGATTTGACGAAGCATACTGTGGAACAATTCATGACCACCCCATGGTTTCCGTGGAGTCCACATGGCCTCTTGAAGATGTGTATGAAATGATGAGGGATTCTGGGGTTCGGCATCTCTTAGTCTCGAAGGAAAAGACCATTGTGGGGCTGGTTTCCATTCGAGATTTACTTGTACATCTCAAAGAATAATTCCGTATCACGTCGTCTGTTCTCTTTTTCTTTTTTCCCCTTTCGACTGTTGAGAAAAATGGACATTCTTTATTTTATTGAAACCAAACTTCAGCGTACCTATAATCATATTATGCCCAGAACTGCACGAGCTTCTGTGGGAGGTGTGTGTTATCACGTCTTGAATCGTGGTAATAGTGGAAGCCGAGTATTTCGGTCACAAGTAGATTATAAAAGTTTTGTTCAGTTACTTCGAGATGCGGAACAACGTGTGTCTCTACGAATGTTAGCCTATTGTCTGCTCCCTACTCACTTTCATTTGGTGCTGTGGCCCTATCGAGAGGGAGAGCTCAGTACCTGGATGCAGTGGTTACTGACGGCTCATGTTCGTCGACATCATCAACGCTACCAATCCCATGGCCATATCTGGCAAGGACGATTTAAGGCTTTTCCTGTTCAACAAGATGATCATCTCTTAACGGTGCTTCGGTATGTGGAGCAAAATCCTCTTCGGAAAACATTGGTGGATCAATCTGAAGATTGGGTATGGTCGAGCCTACGGGGACGAAATGGAAATTCGTCTTTTGTGCGGTCTGGGCCAGTGGCGGTCCCGAAAAAATGGGAACGGGTGGTGAATCGGTCCTTCTCTCCTGGTGAGCTAGATGGGTTACGACAGTCAGTCAATCGAGGAACCCCATTTGGTTCACCAACCTGGGTGACTCGAACGGTGAAGCGTTTGGGTTTGGAGTCCTCCCTTCGTTCGCGTGGCCGCCCACGAAAATACCCAAAATCTTAGATTAGTCAACACCATGGCATTAGCTAATCGTCTTATGGATTGGTAGAAATACATATTAGAGGTGCCCTTTATTAATATGAGAAAAGGCCTTTTATACATTTGGTGTACGTTGTGAGGATGGTATCATCATGCGGAAGACAGACTTTCTGATTATTGGCGGAGGCGTTATCGGGTTAAGTGTTGCCCGAGAATTAAAACGTCTGTATTCAGATTCCTCCGTGACTCTTCTCGAAAAAGAACCTGCCTGTGGGTTGCATGCCAGTGGACGGAATAGCGGCGTGCTTCATGCCGGATTTTACTATTCTCCAGATAGTTTAAAAGCTCAATTGACTCGCGATGGCAATGCAAGACTTCGACAGTATTGTGAAGAAAAAGGCATCAATATTAATCAGTGCGGGAAGCTCGTGGTCGCGAAAGACCAATCCGAGCTTTCATCGATGGATGAGTTGGTCAAACGGGGAAAGGCGAATGGCATTGTCTTACAAGAAATAACTGAAGCTGAGGCGAAGGAAATCGAACCGCGGGTGAAAACATGGGAACGGGCCCTATTTTCCCCCACGACGGCCACGGTGGATCCTACGGATGTCGTTCAAGCCATGGTGAGCGATGCCCAACGTGAGGGGGTAGACATTCATCATGAGAGCGGATATCAATCACGACGGGGTATGGTCGTCCAATCTTCCCAAGATACCTACGAAGCTGGTTACATCGTGAATGCGGCAGGGTTATATGCCGATCACATTGCCCGAGATTTTGGTTTTTCTGAGCATTATCGAATTCTCCCTTTTAAAGGACTGTACCTGTATTCCAATGAGCTACCGGGAACCATACGGACCAATATTTATCCTGTTCCTGATTTGCGGAATCCCTTTTTGGGTGTGCATGTGACCGTGACAGCACAGGGAAAGGCCAAAATCGGTCCCACGGCCATTCCTGCTTTTTGGCGGGAACAATATGAGAGTTTTGGGAATTTTAAATTTTCCGAATTGTGGGATGTACTCGTGCGCCAGGCAGGATTGTTTATGTTTTCTGAGTTTGATTTTAAACGATTGGCGCTAGAGGAGATTCGAAAATATTCTCGAACACACTTAGTAAACCTTGCCACGTCCTTAATGGATGGCATTACTCCAGAACAATATAAAACCTGGGGAAAACCAGGTATTCGTGCGCAATTGCTTGATACGAAAAAACGAAAACTGGAGATGGACTTTGTGCTGGAGGGAGATTCTCGCTCCATGCATGTCTTAAATGCTGTGTCGCCTGCCTTTACCTGTTCGTTGCCGTTTGCCGAGTATGTCTGTCAGCACATTCGTACTCAACTCGGAAACGCATAGAATCTTCAGCTTCTCCCCTACATTGAGAACTCGAGCCATGGGCCCTTTTCCCATATTGGAACAGGGTACCGTTCTTATGCCACTTCTGACATGATTTCGATTGGCACATCTTTAAGGGCGGGCATGTTGTTGGGTCCGTGGAAGGGGTCTGGAGGAGGAATGTCTAGATCTACATCTTTTTCTTCGGTTTGAGGAAATGTCGCCAACGTTTCATATTTTTTTAATAACCTGACTAGACGAGACTGGTTATGAGCGATGGCTAAATGTCGAGGCGTTTGTCCCGCATGGTCCGTGACAGAAACGAGGGCACCTCGTTCTAACAATAAACGCGTCGTGGTATAACGGCCTAAAAACACCGCTGAATGCAATGGCGTAAAGCCCTGTCGATTGCGAGCGTTAATGTTCGCGTCATGATCAAGAAGGAGTTCGACGATCCTATGGTGCCCTTCTTGGGCGGCCAAATGAAGGGGCGTCCATCCGTGATGATATTGGGAATGAATATTGGCTCCATGGGCAATAAGAAATTTGGCCACTTCCCGATGGCCCTCTTGTGCGGCAAAGTGGAGGGGACTAAAGCTTTCTTGAGCGTCATTCACGAGGGCGCCCCTGCCCACAAGCAGTTGAACAATTTCCAAATGTCCCGATTGCGCGGCTAAGTGGAGGGCAGTCCACAAATGGTCGTAGCGTGTGTGGATATGGGCACCTTGATGGATCAGGAATTCAGCCAAAGTATGATGGCCTTCTTGGGCCGCAATGTGAAGAGGTGTGATCCCTTTCGTATTGGATTGATTGATATCGGCTCCGAGGTCGACCAATTGAGTTACCAGTCCGATATCTCCGGATACCAGCGAAGCATGGTGGGTAATCAGCGGGGCAGGAATGGCGGAGATCACCCATAGGCCGATTACCATGGAAAGGACCATCAGGACAAGGGCCACCCATCCAAGAATTTTGTACATGAACCATGTTCCTATTCGTGAATCGACTACCTGATCTAGCGGCGATCGCTATCTGAGGCAGGTGAATACAAGCTGGTTCTATTTGATTAAGAATGGGGGATGGATAACAATTCCCCAAAAGAGGGATACGTACGGAATTAAGGTAGGTTGAGGGAGGGAGGAAGGTCATTATTCAGGATGGCGTATACTTGGAAATGGCACATTCTTGATTGTTATGACCCGAATGATAATGAAAACTCAGTCTTGATGGATTGAAGGTTTGGTTCAAAATTCAAAAAGATCGTGGTAAGTCGACGAAGTTCTCGTCCAATGTAAAAATGTAAAGAAAAAGCTTTCCCGTGAATTACTGAATTTGTTCGATCTTGCTAAGGATTTGGTTTCCAGAAAGGCTTGGGTAAAAAAGGGGTGGGGAGGTTAACGCCCCCAAAAATCCAACTGACAAATTTGAACAGGAAAATTCCAAAATACAAGAGGAAACGTAAGGAATTATTTGAAATTTCAGAATGTTGTGTGAATCTATCTATGGGTTTGTCCGGTGGGGTGGGGTGATTTTTTTTAGCACTCTGTTCGGATGTGCTTCGGCCCAAGATTTTGTTGATCATTACGCCTACCAAGGCCCAAGCCTCGCAGAGTTTACCGTGTGCCACGGTTTTGGCTGCCGTCTGCGTGAGGTGATTCGCATCGAACCTTTTGCGTGGGCGGAAGTGGCCAATCTGTTCGAGCCGAAACCTTCGAGTGCAGCGGATGAACGGAAGCGTTTGGCAAGGGCCATTGCCCTTCTCGAAGTCAAAATTGGCGCGGCCATTGGGACAAGTACCGATGAAGCTGCTGCTGACACGTTTGGTGGAGAACCCGAACAACTCGATTGTATTGACGAGACGGTCAACACCACCACCTATTTACGGCTTCTTGCGAATGAAGGTCTCATGAGATGGCATAGTGTCGGGACCGCCGCTCAACGCGGATCCATTTCTGGATTTCGTTACAACGACTTTATCACGAACACCGCGGTGATTACGGAGAAGGAAACTGGCGTGGCCTTTGCCGTTGATTCCTATTTCTATGCAAATGGGCGAGAACCCAAAATCATGCCCCTGCCCGAGTGGAGAGAAAACTGGCGCCCTGATTTGAACGATCCAGGTTTGTTGCCCCTCTCTTAACAAGACACCTTCGCTTCCAAAGAAAAAAGTCTCTTTT
>CAZKRH010000232.1:0-1672 GCA_964555115.1 uncultured Nitrospiraceae bacterium
CAACTATTCGCCTCAAACGATCGAAAAACCTGGCTCAAACCAGCACACCCTCGTGACAATCGCTAATCTTGGACAGGCTCCTAGGGGGAATTTTGGGTCACGAGGGTGCCGATTTTTTCTCCGTGAACGATACGTTTCAGATTTCCTGACTGTGTGAGGTTGAAGACCAGCAGGGGGAGCTTATTGTCCATGCATAACGTGATGGCTGTGGAATCCATGACTTGTAAATTTTTATTGAGAATCGTTAAAAACTGGATTTCCTCAAACATTGTGGCCGAGGGATTGGTGACTGGATCCGAATCATAAATGCCATTCACCATTGTGCCTTTTAAAATAATATCGGCTCCAATTTCCATCGCTCGGAGTGCGGCAGCCGTATCGGTGGTAAAATACGGGTTTCCAGTCCCGGCGGCAAAAATGACCACACGTTTTTTTTCGAGATGCCGAATGGCCCGTCGTCGAATATAGCCTTCGGCCAATTGCTTCATTTCGATGGGGGAAAGGACTCGTGTGGGGATGTCTAGTTTTTCCAGTGCGTTTTGCAGGGCTAAGGCATTAAGCATGGTGGCTAGCATACCCATATAGTCCGCCGATGCGCGTTCCATGCCAAATGCGCTGGCCGCAATGCCTCGAAAAATGTTGCCGCCACCAATGACCAACGCTACCTCGACATCCATACGGACGACCTCGCCAATTTCCTGGGCGAGGTTGGTGAGGATTTCAGGATGAATGCCATAGGCTTGGGAGCCTGCCAGCATTTCGCCACTAATTTTTAACAGGATACGATGGTACCGAATGGGCGTCATTCCTGACCTAGTTGATATCGAGTAAATCTGGCGATGGAGATATTTTCTCCAAGTTTCGAGATCTTGTCCGTCAGGATTTCTTTAATGGTAATGTTGGGATCTTTGATAAAACTTTGCTCGAGTAAGCATTGTTCTTGATAAAATTTTTCCAATTTACCTTGGACGATTTTTTCCCAGGCCGCTTCCGGTTTTCCCATTTCTTTCGCCTGGCCGAGATACACGGCTTTTTCCCGTTCGATTTGATCGGCGTGAACATCCTCACGTCGGACATAGGTAGGATTCGTCGCGGCGATCTGTAAGGCAACCTCTTTGATGAGGCCTTGAAATTCTTCATTCCGCGCGACAAAGTCGGTTTCACAATTTATTTCAACCAAGACCCCAATCTTACTGCCGGCATGAATATAGGATGAGATCAGGCCTTCTTTGGTTTCGCGCCCCGCTTTTTTTTGCGCAGCGGCCAAGCCTTTTTGGCGAAGGAGGTCAATGGCTTTTTCAATATCGAGATCGGTCTCTTTGAGCGCATTCTGGCAGTTGAGAATCCCGGCTCCCGTTTTGGCTCGAAGTTCCTTCACCAAGGCACTCATGCTGGACATATCGTACGTTCTCCCTTTGTCGTGTGGTGCAAATAATGGGTGTGACCAAAATCAGGTTCGGTCTATGAACGGTTAGGCAGGAGTCTGTATTCCACCTGAGCCACCCTCAGAGGTTCGAGCAGAAATCATGTCAGCCATGATACTGTCTTCTGCTTGGGCCACCGGAGCGTCCCGTTTGTCAATCATGGCTTGACCCTCAATGCAAGCATTAGCAATCTGAGAGGTAAAGAGTTTTAGAGAACGAATGGCGTCATCATTGCCGGGAATGGGAAA
>CAZKRH010000233.1:0-7891 GCA_964555115.1 uncultured Nitrospiraceae bacterium
CCACAAATTCGTGTGGGGTGAAAAATTAGAAAAACGTGGGATGCCAAGGATTTTTGGTGAATAAGGGGAAAATCTCAGTGAATGGATTTATCCCAAACTGTCGTCAGATATCGTGGGCCCATGAAATGTGACGGGTTTGGATTAAACTAAAAGAAAGGTAACTCAGAACAAGAGGAAGCACTATTCGGAATGAGAAGTTTTTTTGATTCCGAGTTTTTTCATCCGGGATCGCAGAGTGCTGGGATTAAGCCCGAGAAGTGCGGCGGCGCCTTTTTGGCCTTCCACAACCCATGAAGTTTTTTTTAGGACTTGTTGAATGTAGTCTCGTTCAACCTCTTCCAATGGCTGGAATGAGTTGGAGGGGGTCGCCCCTCTTGCTGAACTGCTGGCAATCGGAGAGGGCACCGAGGAAAGGGCGGGAAAATATTCCAAATCCAAAATGGAACCAGTGGAGAGAATCACGGCTCGTTCGGTCATGTTTTCTAATTCTCGAACATTGCCTGGCCAGTGATAGGCTTGAAGCGCGGCCATGGCCTCAGGAGACACCGTGTCGACTCGTTTGCCAATTTTCGCCTTGAACTTTTTCAGAAAGTGAGTAACCAACTGGGGGATATCTTCTCGGCGTTCCCGAAGGGGTAGACTTTTAATGGGAAACACGTTGAGGCGATAGTATAAGTCCTCACGAAAGGTCCCGGTCTTGACAGACAGCTCCAAGTCCCGATTGGTTGCTGCAATGATTCGAACGTCGACTTTGGTCGTTTTTGGGTTTCCTAACCGCTCAAATTCTCCTTCCTGCAGGACTCGGAGCAGTTTGGCTTGCAACTCGATGGGCATTTCCCCAATTTCATCCAGAAAAATCGTCCCATTATCGGCTAACTCAAACCGTCCCAATTTTTTGGCGAGCGCTCCGGTGAATGCTCCCTTTTCATGCCCAAATAATTCACTTTCAATCAGATTTGTGGGGAGAGAGGCACAATTCACTTTGACCAAAGGGCGATCTCCACGCTTGCTATGGTTATGAACTGCTCGGGCCAACAGTTCTTTTCCTGTGCCTGATTCTCCTAGAATGAGAACCGTGGCATCCGTGGGGGCGACCTGTTCAACTTGATGAAGGATGGCGCGGAAGCCTTCCGATGTGTGGATGATTTCTTCAAAGTTGTGCTGAACCTTAATTTCTTCCTGAAGGTAGGTGTTTTCCGCCTGCAATTGGGTTTTGAGTTGTTCGACTTCTTGCAGGGCTCGTTGGAGTTCTGCCGTACGTTCTTCAACCCGCTGTTCCAAGGTTTGATTGGCTCTTTGGAGTTGTTGATGAAGAGAGCGGAGTTCTAAATGGGTCGTGACTCGTGCCAACACTTCTTCATGGTGAATGGGTTTGGTGACATAATCCACGCCTCCAGCCTCAAACCCCTTCACTTTGTCGCTGGTTTCAGATAGGGCGGTCATAAAAATAATGGGAATGTCTTTGGTCTCGGAGTTGGCTTTTAACCGGCGACATGTCTCAAAGCCATCAATCCCAGGCATCATCACATCTAAGAGGATGACGTCAGGATGTGAAAGAGAAATTTGATTGATGGCTTCTTCTCCATCTGTGGCGACTAAGACTTCAAACCCTTGTTGGGTGAAGACTTCAACCAAGATTTCTAAATTGGCCGGGGTATCATCGACGATCAATACCGTGCCTTTTTCAGAAGTCGACGTTGTCATATCTTCGTCTCTACATAAGGCTTCACAAATTCACACAGTTGCTTCAGTTGAAAAGTTTTTGTGAATCCTCTCAGTTCGTGAACAAAAGGTTCATATTCTTTCCCCATGTGTTCGATTTGGGATATTTCGTTTCGTACGCCAACAATTTGCCCTTTTTGGGCGAGTTGCATTAAACGAGAGAGAGAATCCTGAGGAGGAAGGATGAACTCTGCCTGTGTTTCAGTCGAGTCCAGTTTCTTTTCAGAGGATTCCTGGTATTCCCATTGGATATCAAGATATGTTTCTAGAGTCCGGAACAAATGATCGGTATTAATGGGTTTGGGCAGAAAATCGTTGCATCCAGCCTGAAGACTTTGTTGACGATTATGATCGAAGACACTTGCAGATACGGCGATGATGACGACTTGAGGGTGTTTGGACGATTGGCGAATTTTTTGGGTAGCGGCAAATCCGTCCATGGTTGGCATGACCAAATCCATAAAGATGATATCGGGTTCGAAGGCATGGGTTCGTTCAATGGCTTCCTCCCCATTGGTGGCTTCCTGGAGAGTAAAACCTAAGGGTTTTAAAATATTGACAAGGACTGTACGGTTTTCCCATTTATCGTCGACCACCAGAACGCGCTTGCTGGGTCCTTTAAGAGAGAGAATGTGTGGTGTCTCTTCACCGGTCTTTCCTACACAGTCTTCAGCGGCGAGAAGATCCACCACGAACCAGAATTGACTACCTTTTCCAGGGGTACTTGTCACATGGAGTGTTCCTCCCATGAGGGTGACGAGTTTTTGGGTAATGGCCAAACCTAGACCCGTTCCTTCAATTTGATGACGGTGTTGTCCGACTTGCTGGAACGGCAAAAAGATATCCTCTAAATGTTCAGGAGCGATCCCAATGCCTGTATCTTCCACTTGAAACCGAAGGCGGGTATCGGGGGCAGACGGGTTGTCGTAGCCGACGAGGAATCGAACCTCTCCCCGTTCCGTAAACTTCACGGCATTTCCTAATAAATTGAGTAAGATTTGCCTGAGTCGTTTTTCATCACCGATGACTCCCCGGGGCAGTGAAGGAGCTGCCTCATATCGAAACGCTAATCCGGCTTGATCCACACGACTTTTAGTCATCTCCACAATGTCTTGCAAAAAGTCTTGGAGATGGAATGCCGTTGGTTGGAGTTCGAGTTTGAGCGCCTCGATTTTGGCCACATCCAAAATGTCATTAATCAAGGTCAGTAAATGTTCTCCGCTTCGTTGAATCACATCTACCCCTGTGCGATAGGTTTCATTCAGGCCAGGGTCCCGTTGCAGGATTTGCGCATAGCCTAAAATGCCGTTGAGGGGTGTGCGCAGTTCATGGCTCATATTGGCCAAAAATTCACTTTTGGCTCGATTGGCGGTTTCGGCCGCTTCTTTGGCTTGCCCTAACTCTTCTTCCGCCTCCTTCCGACTGGTAATATCTTGGATCGTTCCCTCGTAGTACAACAACTTCCCCTTCTCATCCCGCACCTCACGGGCATGTTCCGAAATCCAAAAGATCTTACCTGTTTGATGAAACACCTGACATTCAAAGCCTCGGACGAATCCATCTTTGGCCAAAGCCCGAACAAAGGGTTCCCTGTAAGAGGGGTCAACATATATTTGTGTTCTAATATCGGAAATGCTGTTTAGAAGATCATCTGGCGAGGAATAGCCATACATCTGGGCCAGAGCAGGATTGACACTGATAAATCGGCCTTCCGGAGAGCTTTGGTAAATCCCCTCCACGGCATTTTCCACAATACTACGGTATTTTTTTTCAGCTTCCTTCCGCGCTTCTTCACCACGTTCCCGTTCCGCCATTTCTTCCTGTAAGCGCGTGTTGGTCTGTGACAATTCAATGGTGCGTTCCGTGACCTTGCGCTCGAGGTTGGTCCGAGCTGCTTGAATTTCTTGCTCCGCCGCCCGTCGTTCAAAGGCATTGGCAAAGATTTCTCCAATCATGCGGAGGAGAGCCACAATATCCTGATTCCACACCTTCTCTTCTTTGATGGAATCCAGGCCTAAAAACCCGACCACTTCACCTTGGCAGACCAGTGGCACCATGAGTAATGATTGAACTGGGTCGACAGATTGAATGAGCTGTCGCTCTGTTTGGGCCTCGGGAGGTAAATCATTGACGCGTGGAATATGAACTGGCTCAAGCCGGCGTAATTGATTGATGCCCCAAGGGATCGACTCTAAGGGGATTCCTTGACGGTCCATCATGGCCTGATAACCCTCGGCATACCACTCGTGTGTACAGTTCATCGTGGTCCCGTCTGGGGTAAACCGGAACACATAACTGCGTTCAATTTCCACGAACTGACCCATGGTTTTTAAGGCTTCGTTAATGTTACCGTCGATTGCAGTAATGGGAAGGTTAATGAATTTGGTAGAAATGGTGGCAATGAGATCTTCAAAACGGATTCGTTCTTCTAACGCGGCTTCCATACGTTTCCGTTCAAAATAGGTTCTCAACATTTCCGTGAGGGAGTTGAGCAGGTTGCGTTCCTCTTGTAAAAATGGTCCTTCCACCAATGGCGGTTGTTCGGTGAGATAACACACTTGCAGCAGGCCCTGCTTCTCATCGCCAGTCAGAAATTCTGCCGATTGTGTCCAGGGAGTCTTGGAAAAATTATCGGTGGCGACCACTATTGAGCCGTAGGAAAATTTCGCACCCGTGATTTCTGGAAATTGCCACGCTTGTGGGAGCAGAGGAACAAAGTGTTCGATCACTTCCTGTGGAGTCATATCTGGATTTTGGACGAGCCGCGCCGTTTGGTGGAGGGCTGTGAGTTCTTTGACCCGCTCCCCCAGATGATGCATGAGGATTTCGCCCTCCTCTTGGGCATGTTTCCTTCCGAACGATTCCCATGTTCGTGACATGAAATCGGCAATGGCTCCCCCAAATTGCTGCTCATCTAACGGC
Source organism: uncultured Nitrospiraceae bacterium (assembly GCA_964555115.1). GTDB lineage: Bacteria > Nitrospirota > Nitrospiria > Nitrospirales > UBA8639 > CAZKRH01. The sequence continues at coordinate 4,645 of CAZKRH010000233.1, forward strand.
CATTCTCTGGGTGTGCCAATGTGTTCATGACAGACAACCCCAATGAGCTGTCCTTGTTGGAAAATGGGGGAATCCATCATCGAGGAAATGTGTAACACGTCCAGGTATCCCTCAGAAAACTCCTTGGTTCGCGGGTCTGTGTTCGCCTCACGGGCCGCTATGGTCAAACTTTCTTTGAGTGCCTGAAAGTAGCGCGGGTATTTATTGACGGACAAGACGGTCCCATGTTGGTGAGTCGCGGGGCCTCGTTCGTATAAATTGAGACACGTCATGGTTGTGTGATGCTCGTCGAAGACCCACAGACTGACACGTTCAACCTCCAACGTGTTGGCGACAACTTCAGTGATACAGTGATAGGCTTGTTCCAACGTGTCGAATGGCTCCCGGACTAATTTCAATAGGGCCTCTTGGTGACGAATGGTCCGGTCTCTTGCTTGCTCCTGTTCCGCTTCGATGCGTTTTCGATCGGTAATGTCTAATGCATAGATGTTAAGATAACCAGATTCCAAAATGGGGGCCAGGGTCAGGGAAAAGATGCGATCCCCAACGGGAGCTTCGACATATTGTGAGGAACCGGAAAGGAACGCCTCTTGCGCGGCTTGGCACCAGGGTCCCACCAGCTTTTCATCTTTTTGACATTGCCATAGATCCAGAAGAGGACCACAGGCTTTGTTGTGGTACAAAATGGTCCCATCCTTAGATAATCGAAAAATGGGGTTGGGATTTTCGTCTGGAAATTTGGATAAGCTGTCGATTTGTTCCTGGGCTTGCTTGCGCTCGGTCATATCACGAATAAAACTGCAATGATAGGACTCTCCTTCAAACTCAACATAGTTGATGGAAACCTCGACGGGGAATCGTTCACCATTTTTCCGGACATGTTCGGCTTCGAAAGTCATGGCTTGCTGCGTGTGGATCTCGTTCCATAAGTTCGGCCATTGTTCGGGAGTCACGGTAGGATTGATATCAAACACTTTCATGGTAAGAAATTCATCACGTGAATAGCCGTACAGGCGGCAAGCAGCTTCATTGACCCCGTAAAATCGACCTTCTGAATCAACCCAAAAAATAGGATCCGAAGCCCGCTCAATGGTAAAGTGAGCCAGTCGAACATCACGTCCCTGTTTGTGGGAAAGATCAGTCATTGTTCGATTCTACTTGTCCGTTAACTCACACCATACTGGGGTATGGTCTGACGGTTTCTCTTTACCCCTTGGAATATTATCGATCCCTGACCCTGTCAGACGATCGGCCGCTTGGGGGGAAAGGAGTAAATGATCGATGCGAAGGCCTTGATCTTTATTCCAACATCCCGCTTGGTAATCCCAGAAACTGTAGGCCCCAATTTGTGAATGGAACGCTCGAAAGGCATCGGTAAATCCTTTGTAACCAAGGGTGCGATAGAGAGCTCGAGAATGTGGATGACATAAGGCATCTCCAGCAAATCCATCGGGGTCATAGACATCATCGTCGGTGGGGCAGACATTAAAATCTCCACCCAGGATGATAGCTTCTTCTAATTCTAATAAAGCTTGAGCGTGAGCATTCAAGCGTTCCATCCAATTGAGTTTGTAGGAAAATTTTTCCGTGTCCACCGGGTTACCGTTGGGGAGGTAAATCGAAGCCACGCGAATGTTTCCCACCAGAGCCTCGAGGTAGCGGGGTTGTTCATCCGACTCATTTCCTGGAAGCCGTTTTTCTTCTATTTCAATGGCCTGTTGGGAAATGATGCCTACCCCGTTAAACGTTTTTTGTCCGACAACCGCCACATTATAGCCAAGGTCTTCAATCTCGCCATACGGAAAAGTTTCTTCCGTAGACTTTAATTCTTGAAGCAGTAATACCGCAGGTTGATTATCTCGAATCCATTCAACCACATGAGGCATTCGCATTTTGATGGAATTTACATTCCATGTAGCAATTTTCATAGTTTCTGGACCCAATACATTAATGGGCCTCGTCCCAGTTGTGTCCCTGGCCGACGTCCACGGTTAAGGGAATATCCAGTTGGATGGTCGGTTTCGTGGCAGTTTCCATGACGGTTTTGACAACCTCAATAGTCTGCGATAAGGCCTCCTCTTTCACTTCCAGCAATAATTCATCGTGGACGGTGAGGAGTAATCTAGCCGCATCAGATAATTTTTTTCGTTCAAGAGCCTGTGGTACACGAATCATGGCACGTTTCAATATGTCCGCAGCCGTGCCTTGGAGGGGGGCATTTATGGCCGCGCGCTCAGAGAAATTTCGCCGGGCGGCATTTTTCTCGTGGATTCCAGAGATATGGCATCGTCGCCCAAACATGGTTTGGACATACCCATGCTCTCGACAAAACTGTTTGGTTCGTTCCATGTAATCCTGAATGCCGGGGTACTGTTCAAAATATGTTTTTATATAGAGTGCCGCTTCTTCTTGGGGCACGGCTAGTTGTCGTGCCAGGCCAAATGCACTAATTCCATAAATGATCCCGAAATTAATGGCCTTTGCTTTTCGTCGCAATTGTGGGTCCAGGTTTTCTAGAGGAATTCCGAAAACTTGGCTGGCTGTGAGTGCGTGAATGTCTTGATTCTGTCGGAAGGCTTCCTTCAGGGTGGGAATATTGGCCATGTGCGCGAGTAATCGCAGTTCAATTTGGGAATAATCCAAGGAGACAAATTGATAGCCGGTTTCTGGCACAAAGGCTTGACGAATTTTTCGGCCTTCTTCGGTTCGTATAGGAATATTTTGTAGATTGGGGTCGGTAGAGGACAGACGGCCCGTTGCGGCGGCTGCCATTGCAAATGACGTGTGGACTCGACCTGTGAGTGGATGAATTTGCTCCACCAGGGAGTCGGTGTAGGTGCTCTTGAGTTTATCGAGTTGGCGCCACTCCAACATTTGAGCCGGAAGTTCATGCCCTTCTGCGGCTAGGGTTTCTAAGACATCCGCTCCGGTCGCATAGGCCCCACTCTTTCCTTTTTGTCCGCCTGGTAATCCCATTTCTTCAAAGAGCACTTCCCCCACTTGTTTTGGTGATCCGACGTTGAACGGATGGCCGGCCAAGCGGTGGATCTCTTGTTCGAGCGATTCCAGGCGTGTGGAAAAATCTTTGGTGAGGGCTTCGAGTTTAGCGCGTTCCACTCGAATGCCCTGCATTTCCATTTTGGCTAACACAGGGATCAGGGGACGTTCTAGGGTTTCATAGGGTGTGACCATATGTTCGGTAGCTAATCGTGGTTTTAGATGATGAAAGAGGCGAAGGGTGACATCG
>CAZKRH010000234.1:0-14139 GCA_964555115.1 uncultured Nitrospiraceae bacterium
CGTCACACAAACAGCCAGCCTCATCGTTTCGACGGTGGGGCTTTTTTGTTGCCATACTCAACAATTGGAATCATGAGGACGACAGCCCGACAGATGAGAGGCTAGGGCGAGAAGCTTCATTTGGCACCCCCGCCTGCCGCAAACCCACTCCCCCCCTTGCATCACACACTTTTAGTGTAACCAAAAGTGTAACCATTAGCCCTCAAACCCGTCACACGCTACGCAATCAGATGCAATCCCACAGGGTATCGGAAGTTGTTGATGAAGCGTCGGATTTGCCCTGTTGAGGAGAGGTTGGTGAATCAGGCTGATTTTCCTGGGAAAGGTTTTGTAAACCGCAGGTTGGAGGTTCGATTCCTCTCGCCAGCTCCATCTCCCCCAAATTCTCTACTGCAAATTAACTGTCTCAACCTTTTTTCCTCAAGATACTCAAGCCATTGGGATTTCCTACCGAATAGGTTTCAATGGGAGAAAACCATGCTCATTCATGAACGTTCTATCAATGATTCTACAGTAATTACGGTGTCAGGATGGTTTGACCGTCAAGCCAAGGAAGAATTCCAGTCTATCTTGGAACACCTCGATGGAAATAATTCATCCCGACTCATCATTAATTTAGAACAGGTGTCCTACATGGATAGTGCCGGCGTCGGGTATCTTTGTATGCTGTATCATTCTTTACAAAAAAAAGGCATTCAGTTCGGCCTACTCAATCCCCAACCGGATGTTCGGCAAATCCTTCGTATAGCCGGCATTGGAAATTTAACCCCCATTTATAACTCTGAGCAGGAAGCTCTTACAGCAATTTAGTGGACAGCAACACAAATCCAACCTGGATCTTAAAAATTTTCAGTCCTCATCACTCTGTGACAACATGCACATTGCTCCTCAATTCCTTAAAGACGCGAATCTAATTACTCTCAATGGAAATTTAGAAAATTACCGCCTGACAAGAATTTCATTTAGCAATTGAGCAAGCTCAAGACTTGCCGTGCTCTCATATTATTTTGAATTTCTCACAAGTCCCAGGTATGGATAGTTCAAAGTTAGGACGCCTTTACCTTCTTTTTATACCTGACAAAAAAGGAAATTCGATTAAGTCTTCTCCCCTCCCCAACCATTCAAGAATTTTTTAAATTGTTTCCCTGCCAACACAGATCCCAATATTTGAGAATGCTGAAGAAGCTTTAGCCAACAAAGCACGAGTTCCTTCACCATCCTTGACACGCCCAACAGAAACCTCTGTCATGTTTTTCCTTCGCCCCCTTTTCAACTTGATTTTCCTCGCCGAATGGGGCCTAATTCTTACTTATAGGTTTGTCGCTATTTACGGAGGCCAAACCATGACTCCCAAAACTCTAACACCTCTATTTTGTCTACTCATTATATTTGGCCTGAACATTCAAATTCCTGATACACGTGCAGGAACGCCTCATCAAAAAGGATCCCTTAAAGGATTTACTGGTCTTCATGTCATTTCGCCACAGCTTCCCAAAAATCTGGCCTCAATAGATACGGTGGGATGGAAAGTTCACCTCGAGAAAAAAATTCAGATGGCTCACATTGAAATTGTCAATACACAGACGCTAGTCTCGGGGAAGCTTCTACCTTCTCAATTATCTCATCACCGATTAGTCTATCTACGTGTTGCTCTTCGTGAAACAGAAACAGCATCCCCAACACCTTTGTACCATCTTCGAGTTACGGGATATAACAAGATGGACTTGTTGTCGACACCCAATCCTCAACATATTATTTGGGAGGCTGGAACCTTAGTCCCTGCCAATACCAAACAGATTAAAAATCAGACGGAAGCTCTGATGGGGGAATTTATCAAGGATTTTCAGCGAGCCAATCCACACAAAACATTCAACCATTCACCATCGCGATGACTAGCTTTACCTGGAACTCCCATTCCACTCACACCACCCAAATGTGCGCACATTTTGTTTCCATTGTTTAGGACTGTGATTTTGAAATTCTCCCACCCTTCAATGGAACTACCCCATACTTCTTTGCTCGAGGACTTTTTTTGAATAAAGCCGGATTTTATTTTGGCCTTTTATGTTTATATTTGGGCCAATTTCTCGTTCTCTATTCGCATTCTCCAGAAACTGATATCCTCAAAGTGGCCCTGGATACATGTTTCCTTTTGTGTACATGTTTAGCGCTCGCATTTTTGGGATGGTTAGGATCACGTTGGAAGGCTGGACATTGGAGTGTCGACGCCTTAAATGCATCTGGGAAAAGGCGACGTTTTTTATTTTTTGGGGCTCTTTTTATTTCTTGTATCTTTACCTGGGGCGATTATTTGGATATCACGGAACACCTATTCTGGTAATTAGCCGATTATCCCTTGATTAAAAAAAGAAGCCACCTTCTACATCCCTCTTGCCCTAATTTTGGGCCCTCACTTAAATTTTCCATGTTTTCCATTCTGAGGTTCAGGAAGCGTAATTTCTCCATATCCCCTCGAAATTGTTAGCAATTGCCCTGTGTTTTCAGATATTTGTTCAAAATAGCAGCTATTCTTTTCAAGAATTTCCTTGAACGGTCCGATATAACCAATCAGGAAAAGCAAACATCTTGTTTTCGCGAGGTTTATTCATGGCAAGCCAATCAAGTCCCACCAGAAAAAATATACAAGACCTTCTATTTAACCCGGACCCTGAACAACGTCGAATGGCCGCGGAGGGGCTGGGCAGAGCAAATTTACCCATTGCGAATGAAGGTGACGCCTTGGAGGCCTTAACCATGGCCATGCATGATCGGCACATGGCGGTTCAGGAAACTGCCTTTCAATCTCTCGTGCGCTTGAGCGTCTAGGATCACGCTTTCTCTCCAACATTACGAGCTCCTGTCAGCAGACCTCACCCCAAGAAAAAGATATTCCAAAGTTTACCCTTCAGAATTGTCCTTTTTGGATTCAGCAGAAGTCTATACCCAACGATCAACCAAATGGTTACTGGGCACCTCTAAAAACCAGGAATTTTTCGTGAATGCAAGGAAGCCACGCGCGGAAAACCGCAGTGTATGTTGGAATACATGAGGATTTGAGCACGCGGCTGACGCCGCAATCGCGGAAAAGGACCGTTTTTAGAGGTGCCCTACTATTAGTTACTTCAATGAAGAGGGTCCATTTCTTACAATTGAAATTACCAATGGACTGATTAGGGAAATTTAAGTGGGGAAAGAATTTTGGAAAGAAGACAAAAAAAATATTTGAAAAAACTGGAGACCAAAAAAGGTTAATCCATAGACCCCTAACCCTGTTTACGGTCCATTGGGAACGGGAACGAGCTGACTGAGGTTACCTTTTTATATTTCTATGCCACCAGGGATAACCTTGTACCCACCCCACACAAGCTAGCAGGGCCACCATCATGGCCATCAATAGAACTGCAAAGACAAAAGAAACTTTACTTATCATTCCCACTCTCCGGACAAAGATTCACTCGGCTTTAGCCACAACATCCGTAGGTGTCTATTCTTTTTTCTTATTATATATTATATCGGTCTAAATCGTTAATTCCTTAGAAAACTTGCATAATTCGTAATGGGATGACAAGGATTCCTAAGAGCAATAGGCCAAAATGAGGGGTGCCCAGGACATATGAAAAAATAAGGAAAGGTCACAAAACCGTAAAGAGGGGCCCTGCTCCCTCTCAGGTATAGCAATCAAATGGTTAGGTCCCAGAAAGAGGTCTGGGGTCTTGCCCGAGGCTGGTTCGACGACCGCAGTTTATACAAAGATTAACGTTTAACACCATCCCAGTAAGCAGATCGACCTCTCGATCTTGGACGAGTGTGCCTTGACACTTTTCACAAACACTTCTGGAATTCACATTCATCGTTGATGACATGGTTGCCCTAAATCACTTACTTCCGAACAGAAAGTTAATCATTATTCTTCCTTAAATGTAAATACCCCAAAAGAGGGGGGGGATGCTTTCTCGTCATTTTCTGAAGAAGGAACCAGAGAGTATGAACTAGTCCGTGAAGAAAATGCAAATCTGAAGGTTTGAAAGATTAGGTAGGGACAGGAGAATAATGGAGTTTTCAATAATTTTACTTACAAATTGGCATAGGCATCTGCTCCAATGGCTATGTCCTCTACTTCCGAATGATATTGAGCATGATTTTTTAACGAATGGCAAATGCCGTCCACATCCCATTGATTATGGGGAATATCCCAGGATAACTGGTTCCCAGTCAATTCGAATAACACGTTGCCCAGTTTTACAAACCCTGGATAGTCATTCAGGATTACTCGAACCATTTCTTCCAATGTTTCACGGATATGCGGCCTCTCCATCACCAGCTCCTTATGAAAAATAACCTAAAAGAATAAATAATAGTTCATTCATATTTGCCTATTCACCTAAGTATTTATTCTAAGCACTTTTTCTGAAATTGAGACAAGTCCGCGTTAAAATCACTCAACGTCATTTTCAGACTGGTCACTGCATGGGATAAATCCTTGTCTTTTTCATTCTTTTCCACATTCCAATTAACCTGAAAATTTGGCGAAAATTGTTTTGAAAGTCTTATCATTTCAATTTTATGGTGAGATTGAGAAATTTCTCGTTGGCGTTCCGCTAATTGAGAAATGGAATCTGCGCATTCCTTTTGCCAAATCATTCCACTCGCCTGCGTGCACATTCCCAAAAGACCCACGAACAGAATTAGGGAAGAGATCCAGTGTGTTCTCGTAATTTCCATGACAGGTGCCCACCTCCTGACTTAGGACAAGCAAACTTTTACAACATACTTTTTCTGTTTACAGCTTGCGTTATCATACGGCCTCTATCACTACTGCGTAAATTCGCTATCATGCGTATTACTTAGGTTTTTATTAGTACTCGTTATGTTTCAATTTATAAAGTTTTTCACACTTCGTTGCACTTCATTTCAGGCACATCCTTGAAGCGGAAAATTGAATGATTGGGATTTTCTGAAAAGGTGAAAAGTTATCATGATTGGAAGGAATCGATAAATATTCGACTGTGTCCTTTTCATTCAAGCCTACGATCATCCTAGTCATGAATGAGGAACTCTACCTGAAAGACTGTGAGGTTGCTAAATGGAAATAAGAATGACTGGGCTAGACTTTTTGAAGATCGATTATTATTTCATCATCACTGAAGGTCCCAAAAAATTGATCGGAAAATTTCAAGGTTCTACTCCTAAATATCTCAGGATTAACAAAAGTAAGATCAAATCTTCGAGGTGCAAGAGAATGGGTAGGATATCGGCGATCATACACCAAACCAAAGGCAGGAATTCCATAGACGGTTTGATGATTACTTAACATCACATGCAGTTTATTCTTCCGAACATAGAGCCCCCCAGAGGTCACTTCACGAGTCACTGAGTTCACAGGGGTGCTGACATAAAAAGTCACAAATTCTTCAGGAACGGCTTTATCAAAGGCTTCAACTAACTGGGGGCCTAAAAGAATTATTTCTTTTTTCCGAAAGGCTGGAACAACAGGAGGAGGGTCCAAAAATTGATTGAAGATGGGTTCCAGGAAATTTGATCTATGTTCCCTAACCTGAAGCCCCGATAGAATCTTTACCATATCCTCCAATGAAATAATGGCAGGATGTGTATTCCATGTGTGTGGTTTTTCACGTTGAACAGTGGGTGCAAATTCCAGTCTCACAAAGGCCGTCGGGTCTTCATACACCGTGTATGATTGAATGGTCGGTGCAGAACATCCAAGCAGGCACACACTCAGAATAAACGCATAAATTGGCATTTATTCATTCAATTCCGATATGGCCACTTTCATTTCAATTCGCTCTAATGGATTATCACCTCCATCACGTTTGACATTCACCACCTGATCAACGACCTCCATCCCACTCACGACTTCCCCGAAAGCCGTATATTGATTATTGAGAAAAAAAGAATCTGCCACACAGATAAAAAATTGGGATCCTGCGCTATTGGGGTCCTGAGCACGTGCCATAGATAACACACCACGTTTATGTGGAGTATTATTGAATTCCGCATTGACGTGAAAGCCCGGCCCTCCCGAGCCATGCGTGGAACGATCAGGGTTTTTGCTATTGGGGTCTCCACCTTGGATCATAAATCCAGGAATAACCCGGTGAAAGGTGGTCCCGTCATAAAATGATTCTCCTGCAAGCTTACAAAAACTTTCCACATGCTTTGGCGCGAGATCTGTGAAAAACCGTAACACAATGGTTCCTAATACCTTTGTATTTTCTGAAACGGAAATGGTTGCTCGAGTATTATTTCCTATGGACCCCTCAGTCATTGAACACTCCTCTCACGTCATACTGGTTATTGGCTTTGCTAAAAATAAGGTCGCAGTCCCTTGGGAGGCCGACCAAACCCTTCACTAATATTCACCCAATGTCTGCCGTTATCATCACTCCGAAACGCACCAGAACTTGTTCCCACATACATTTGCCCCTTACCGGAATCAATCAACACTTGAATGGATAGTTCCGTAAGACCTTCATTGCTTGATTTCCAGCGCCTCGCTTCACTATTTCGATAAATGCCCCGACCTGTCCCCACTAGTAAATCTCCTGACGTAGCCAAAATGCTTCGAATGGAATCATTAGGAAGATGTCGGCCAAAAGGCTTCCATGATTTTCCAGAGTCAACAGACTGAAATATTCCCCCATCTTGGGTCCCAACAAAAATTTGATGATCCGCTCCAATGGCCACCTTGCGAATAAATCGATGAATGAGTCGTTCTTTGGCATCTATCATTTTTCCATCAAGGGAATCCCACGTTGGATGGTCTGTATCCTCAATATTCAGACGAAACAGCCCTTTTCCTGCCGTTCCAGCCAAAAGCATGTGATCCTTCATAAATACCAATGAGGAGACAAGAACTTGCTCCAGTCCTTTGGCCACCACCACCCATTTTTCCTGATTGGTGTTCCATTTATAGACACCTTTCCCCGTCCCAGCATAAATGCCTGTTTTATGGGCTAGAAGGGACTTAATCTCCACCTGTTTGAGTCCGTCATTCATGGAGATCCAATGATTTCCCTTATCAGAACTTTTAAAAATTCCCCCACGGACAGTTCCCACATACATCGTTTGCTCGTGATCAATAACCAAAGTCAGAATAAACGTATCCGTTAACCCTTTATTCACAGAAGTCCAGGTTTCACCGCGGTTTGTACTTCGAAATATCCCCATTCCAAAAGATCCTGCAAAGACATCTCCTTCTTGAGAAACCGCCATGGCTTGAATGCTGGGAGAACTTTCCATCCAAAATTCTTGGCCATGTCCCTGCGTTTGTTGCATCACCGAACCGCCTGGATTGGCAAAGACTATTCCCATGTTCACAAATAGAAGAAGACACATACCCACCATCCCAACTAGTACCCTATCGATGAATTTCCATTTTTGCATAAAGTATCAGTCTTCTTTAGCGGTTTCATTAGAAACCTGAGGATCATCCACCTTTTCCTCATCCTCTTTTTTGGGTTTCTTGGGTATTCCAAAAACCTTGGTACCCAGAATGCCTATTTCATACAGGACAATAAGCGGAACAGCCATGAGCATGAGGGTAAAAAGAGTCGCATCAGGTGTAATCACTGCTGATATTATGAGAGCCAGCAGGGCCGCATGTCTTCGAAACTGAATGAATTTCTGTGATTGAATCATTCCAGCTCGAGTGAGCAAGGTCATCACCAGAGGAAGTTCAAAGGCAAATCCAAATGCGATGAGGAACCGAACATTAAAATCAACATAGGTTCCCACGGCTAATTCCGGGGTTAAGTCTCGCTCCAAGCCAAACGTGACGAAAAAATTGATAACCAGGGGAAGAATGACCAGATTACAAAAAATGAGTCCGAGAATAAAAAACCCTAGAGCCAAGAGGAACAAGGGGATGGCCCAACGCTGTTCGCGGTGCAGAAGCGCTGGACGAATGAAACACCAAAATTGATGAATGATAACCGGAAAACTCACTATAATTCCGGCTAAAAATGAAATTTTAATGGAGGCAAATAAGGCCTCGGCAGGCCCGTAAAATATTAGATCATCGGCAAGAGGACGCTTAAACCATTCAATCAATCCGGCGGAGAAGGTAAAGGCAATAATAAAAGCGACCAGAATGGTCACTCCAATAATAATGAGGCGGCGCTTAACTTCCCCAATATGACGATTAAGGGGATGAGTAATAGAAATCATAAGGAGAGTAATCGTACTGAACTAACGGCCGAGCAATTTTTTTGTACTGCTTGCTCTCGTGCAATTATGTTTGCTGAGCCGTTTGTTGGGAATGGCGGTGTTCTCGAATGAGTTCCGCCATACGATCTTTTTTGCTTAACTTTTCGACTTGAATTTGTTTTTTAAAACCCTCTTCCTGAGGGGTAAGCACATGATTTTTGAGAAGTTCTTGTAATTCTTGATCTAACCGATGATGAGCTTCCATCAGTTCCCGAAATTCTGAGTTGGAAGCATTCAAATGTTCAGCGATTTGTTCATCTGTACTCATGAGCATCCTCCTTTCAGATTCTACCTATTTTCAGGAATATTGCGGGATGAAATATGCCGTATTCAACCCCCTTGGTATAAATGACGAAAATTGTTATGGGAGAGCCCCCAGTTCCATGAGAATCGCATCCTCCCTTGGATTCGTATAATAATCCTTCCTTCGACCATACTCAAGAAACCCCTGCCCCTGATAGAGACTCACAGCCGGTAGATTTGAGGCGCGTACTTCAAGTAACCCTTTAACTGCCCCCTCAGAGCTTCCAAAACTCAAGGAAAATTGAACCAGTTGATTGGCAATATTGGCGCGTCGAAAATTATGATGAACAGCCAAATTCAAGATTCGAAGCTCCTCAAACACACACCAGAAACAAATATACCCAACCAAGGTCCCATTTTCCCATTCCCCAGATGAGGGACGAGCCACAAATATATACCCAAATTGATTCCCTGTCAGATCTGCCTCAAACATCTTTTCGGTCCAGGGTTCAGAAAAGGACATTTGTTCTATTTCCACAATTGCACGTAGGTCATCAAGCCGAGCCGGCTCAATGACAAGTTGATTGTCAATATTTTTGGTAAACATGCTGAACATCCTCAATGGTGTGAGAATTCTCTTTCCGTTGTTGGGCATATGAGGGATGAATATAACGGGGAACAATACGGTGTGGAGGCTTTGGATTCACTTGATATTGCCTCATTGCCAAGATCCCTACATTCACTGCTAGCGTAAATATCTCACCAGATGTCTCTTTCAAGCAAAGTGTCCCCAATGTTAACTCAAATTGTTTCTTGTGTGCGAACCACCCCTCTCCAAACATTACAGTAGGTTCCCCAATACTCTCCATACATTCGACAACTGATCCAACTCGATCCTCCGACAACCGAACCATTTCCCCATTTGGGCAATGAAACTGAGCCCAGTAGACTGCCCCTTTACCTGCTTTCAGGATGGGACACACGCGATAGGTAGAATCATGATAAGGGTGAGCCATCGCCTCTAAGGTGGGAACCCCAATGACAGGAATTCCCAACTTCATTCTCAAGCCCAGTAAAGTGGCTAAGCCAACGCGAAGCCCGGTAAACGAACCGGGTCCAATTGAAACAGCGAAACCTTCAATCTGCACAATTGTCAGACTGTTTGCCCCTAACATCTCGTGAATGGTGGGTAATAAATTTCGAGAAGGAGGAATTGCCTGAGACAAGGTCTGGGAGTGGGCGACTACCCGATTATCTTGAAGGATCGCTACCCCTTGTGAACTTGTCGCGGTGTCTACAGCCAAAATCCGCACGAAACAGTCCTTGTTATTGATACATTTTACCGATTAAAACGAGGCCAAGCCAAATTCTTTCGGATCCAGCTGAACATTGGCCACAATTTCTTGAAATTCCAGCGCCACAGACCCTTGTTCACGAAAATTTTCCGCTTGAACCTGATACGGCAAGATAATCGTCGTGTGTTCAATTGGAGAGGCATCCTTCACTCGCCGAAAGTCTTTGGCATGAATGGCTAAGGTCTTTTCACCCTGGATAGATAGATACTCAACCTGATTGACTTGCAAATGTTGGCCATCTACCCAGACCCGTTTGGTGAGTAGGGGTAGGCCCTGAAGATTTTGGCCGTGAGATACTTCATGGACATCAAAACGATATCGGTTCCCATCTTCCACAAAGGTCACAGAATCCTCTGGAGCCCCGCGAACTTTCCCCAATACTATTTCCATAGCCCGCAAACTTAACTGAACGGGTAAATTGACGGCATTTGATGGGTGGAGATCACCCACATCTCCGACAAACACTTGTTTTTCATTCGGGAGGACCAAGCGATACCGATCCCCATTCAATAAAAAGTTAAAAAGAATTCCCCCAAAACGGGTAAACCCTTTGAGTCGAATGGTATGGGGACGTTTATACAAAAATACCCCATCCACCCGGTAAGAAATGGGAAACCCTTCCCCCTGTAAATTAGCTCGAAACAAAGCCTTCAGAGAAGTAATCGCTTGTTCTTTTTGATCTAATTTTTCAAGTAATTGATGACCCGTGGTTTTCCGTATTGGAGAGTCCGGAACCGCAGGAGGAGCAACACATCCAACATTCCCTAGAAGAATTCCCAAGAAAAAAAACCAGGCAACCTCTTTTAAAAGAGAGAAAGGAGGATAAAACCGTGGAAATCTATACACCAACCATAACCTGCTCAAAGACATCAGCCACTTCTTGGACGCCGATGACTTCTAAACCCTTCAAGGGTTTAAATTTTTCAAGGTTTCGTTCAGGAAGGATACAACGGGTAAATCCTAATTTAACGGCTTCTCGCACACGCAGTTCTAAGTGACTCACAGGACGTACTTCTCCACCTAATCCCACCTCCCCTAACACCAATGTTCTGGCATTGATGGGGACATTCCGAAGACTCGAGCCAACCGCCATCACAATACCTAAATCAATAGTTGGCTCCTCAATATGCAACCCTCCTACTACATTTACATACACATCCTGGCCAGACAGATGTAAGCCCAATCGTTTTTCCATGACAGCTAACAAGAGGGAAACCCGGCTTAAATCCACGCCATTCGCCATCCTCTTGGGCATAGCATATCCGGTCGTGGTGACCAACGCTTGAAGTTCCACAAATATAGGACGAGACCCCTCTAAACTGGATACCACAACCGAGCCCGTCCCTTGGGGAGGACGCCCCGCTAAAAATAATTCTGAGGGATTGGCGACTTCTTCCAGGCCCGAATCCTTCATTTCAAACACACCAATTTCATTCGTAGCGCCAAACCGATTTTTGACCGCCCGCAAGATACGATAGGATTGCCCTTTTTCCCCCTCAAAATACAACACGGTATCCACAATATGTTCTAGAAGCCTGGGACCGGCAATCGCCCCTTCCTTGGTCACATGTCCAATAAGAAACACGGGTACCCCACTGCGCTTGGCATACCACATCAGTTGACAGGCAACCTCTTGAACCTGACTCACACTTCCTGGAGCGGAAGATACTTGATCAGTAAATACCGTTTGAATGGAATCCACTACGATAGCCATGGGAGACATACGATGCGCAGTCTTTAACAATTCCTCTAGCTGGGTTTCTGCGAGGATATAAAAATTATCACCTTTAACCCCAAGGCGGTCACACCGCATTTTGATTTGTTGGTTCGATTCTTCTCCTGAAACATAGAGAAGAACCCCAGTCTCTTTGGCAAGCCGAGGTAGGGCTTGAAGTAACAGAGTGGTTTTGCCAATGCCAGGGTCACCTCCGACCAAAATAAGAGAACCGGGAACCACCCCTCCACCTAAGACTCGATCAAATTCAGAAATTCCTGTTTGCAAACGAATTTCATCACTCACCGTAATATCATTGATACTCACCGCCGTTGCTGGCCCACCAGGCACTTGGGCGCGACGGGATGATACGCCACTGAGTTGGGCTTCCTCCTTTAACGAATTCCAAAGTCCACAATCAGGGCAACGCCCCACCCACTTGGGAGATTGATGGCCACACGTTTGACACGTAAAGTGAACTTTTTTTCGTTGGGTTTTCATTCAAATTCCTAAGATGCTGAGGGCACCATATTGGTTTTTCAAGCTCAGTAACTCATAGGTCGTAAGATGGTTTCTTATTTATAAGTGTTTTCGAACATACTTCCAATGGGAAATAACTTTGGCTCGTCTAGGAAATTTTGCTCCTTCGGTTTTAGGGAGAATCACCGCGAGGATTCGATGTTTCACTAATACCTCCGCAAATTCTGAGGTTGAACCAATACCAGCCTCAATATTGTTCCAACCCTTTTCTTGTAAACCTTCAATAAATCCTGCTAGCCCTGTGACTCCAGGCTCAAGAACTAGAGTCAATCCCACGGGAAACTCATGCATCCGAAGCCAATCTCGAAGGCTCTCTTTTGGTACGTCGTGGTTCCAAATAATATAGATGACGTTGTAATAAAACTCACCAACTTTTTGAAGTTCCTTAATGGCCCCCTCACGGGGTGTTGGCCAATTTTTCCTAGTCAGTTCCATAGTAACTTCCTGCCCCTGACCGTCCAACAACGTTTTCACATCAATAAAAAGAACTGGCCGGCGACGTTCCCATGAAGCCAAATTTCCAAACCCTTCAACTTTGGGAATGGCTTTACTCGGCAGATGAACAGCTTTAATGGGGTGATTCCCTCGCATGGGGGTGGAAAATTCAATTAGAGCTGTTCCATTTTTGGCAGTCACTGCGGTCCCAGCCTCTTTACCAAAAACAAAGAACGCAATTTCTTCACCCTCCACGCCCCCTGGGTCCCCGTTTCTCCCCCGAAGGAGATGTGCTGTCAGTTGAACAGGTTTTCCCGGCTTACTCAAAATATCCTCAACTATAAGTCGGATTGATGGATCGTCAGCTCCCCATACCATCTGGAGAGCTCCTCCCATGATGACTGAGGACACCAACATGCTAATTATGAAAAGGGGCATTTCACCAACGCGATGTCCTTGAACATATTCAACGGAAAATTCCACATAACCAAACCATACCATGCACGTTCCCAGGAGATCCAGGAATGATCCAGTAGTGATGATTACAGGAACAAACCATGAAGAGAGTACCCGTAAAGTTAATTCGAAGCCTTTTTAACATTGCCTAGACAATAGGCTTTTCTGTGTCTAGGAAAATGAATGAGAAGGTAGCAGGAAGGACATAAAGAGAGGAAGGGTTCCCCTAAGAACCCAAATTCCGCTTTCGAAGTTCCTCCGCATAGGTCTTGTGAAACAGAACATCCCATTCCGTTGATCCTTCTGGAATTTTTCGAGAATATGACTGCAAACGGGCTTTCACACCTTTCACAATTTCTTCTTCCATGGCCATCTCACTCGCTAATATTTTTTTTATATCTCGAAGGACTTGGGTTGCGTCTCCTGCAAGAGTCACTTCCGGGGCCTGCTTTAAAAAATCCAATATCACGTGAGACAAATGTGTCTGTTTTTCATCGGAAAGGATTAAGGACATTGACCTACACGTTTTCTTTGGAGCAAAGATAATGAATAGGATGGGAGTTTAAAGAATGAGATGACGTTCCCGAATTAATTTTTTTTTGACCATGATGAACATTTTTTGATAATCCGCCTTACCTTTTTCAAATTCAGCATCAAATTGTTTGAGTAAGGTCCGAACTTCTTGATTGAGACGATCTTCAACCGACAGTTCGTCAGTCATGACCTTGTGCAAATTCGTCACGACCCGTTCTTGTGGTCCGGCAACCGTCAATTTCCCATCCTTGTGCAGTCGCTCTACCACCGAAACGGCGATATGATGAATACGTTCTTTCGAAATTTTCATACAGGCTCAGTGTTGATTGCCTCTACCCTTATGGTCGTCGCTCCCATGACCTGACAGAGTTGTTTAGGATCCCCAATAATTCTGCCTACAATATTGACTCGATCAGCAGGCACTGGATCATCACCTAAGGACATGGGGGTCCGCCCAAAGAAAATAGCCAACATTTGGCCAACACCCCAAAAAGCGATATCCCCCACCTTGACCTGTGTCGTGGCTGTTTCACGATAATCTTTTACCCCAGGAACGTTGCAATAAAATTCTTCACCCCACATATTCACGGGAGCCTCAATGGGCAAACGATCAAAGATTTCCGTAGCCGTTCGAGT
>CAZKRH010000235.1:0-7264 GCA_964555115.1 uncultured Nitrospiraceae bacterium
CCTATCTTGGTGCCTGTAACAACCGAATTCACACCACCTATGTAACCGGGAGTAATCCCAATTATGTCTACCAAAAACCAAAAGGAGATAATCCCCATTACAGCTACATTAGCCAAGCCGTGCCCGACGTGACGGTCGGCGTCACGGACATAAATCACGAACACTATGATGTTCGCGATCTAGCCTTTGCCTCGGCTGGCAGCAATGGCCAGGTGGACAACCAGGTCGAGGCCTATTACTTCAAAAGCCGCACCCACGGGAAAAAGCCATTAGTCATCGTGTTACCGATTTGGGGCATACACAAATACCCTTCGGAAAAAATTTCGCTGGGCTATGCGGATCATGCGCAAGGTGACGCCCACATCATCTGGGTTCAAGGAGAAAAACCTCTATTCGACTGGCGGAGATTTTGGTCAACACGAACAGAAAATGAATTTATGGCAGAGGCGAGAGCATCAGTGCAACGCTTCGAAACAACGATCATCGATCTGCGCCGTTTGCTGGACTGGGTCGAAACGCAACCCGAGATCGATGCCTCACGGATTGGCATCATTGGCTTCAGCATAGGCGCCCTCATGGCCGCCAATATCGTGGCCAACGAACCCCGTGTAGAGACGGCAGTGTTTATGATGGGTGGTGCCTATCCCTGGGAAATCTTTGCCACGTGTGGTTTCCGAATTGGCAAGGTCCGGAAACACGCGATGACCAAGTTTGGTTGGTCCAGGGATCAATACCGAAATTTCTTACGCGAAATTCTTGCCCACGGCGACCCGGTCAACTGGGCCGGGCGTTACAACCCAGAACGGATCCTCATCATTGAAGCCGGCAAGGACCGATGCGTGCCGAAAATTTCCCGTGAGGCGTTTTGGGTTGCCACCGGGAAACCCGAGCGCATTAGCCTGCAATACGATCATGGACCCGCATTTCTGTCCATGACCCCCTTGGGCTTCAATTATAGTGCAGACAGAATCTACGAATTTTTTGATCGGAAGCTCGTCCAGCAGAACCGGAGATCACAACTCGCAGAAAGCCACAGATAAGCCAAGGATAATCACGGACGAAACCGCCCGTCGAGGGAGCCAAATTTGAATTCGGTTGACAATGCCTGGCAAACACCTCTCTGTAAATTTTGAATTCCTGAAATAAAAAAACTACCTAACCCGGGTGGACCTGATTCGTGACCCTTCGTATTCATTTCGTTTTATCCTTCCGTTTTCTGGACCAAAAACTTTAACCACGCCGAAAAGAAAAGTATTGACCAGGTGGCCTGGTTTTCCCACCGCAAGCCGTTCATCGTTTTTTCCAATACATTCGTTTCTTGCTCGTTAGAGTCAAGCTCCTTTACCTAAGATAAAGCAATGAGAAATGGTGCAGAATTCTGTGAAAAAACCGAAAAGTAAATGAACGGCTATAGGAAGCGAAGGATGCCAAGAAATACTAATGAATGAATCGAGGAGGAAAGCATGAAAACTTTCGGCTTACTAATGATTTGCGCCATGATGGTTTGGATAACAGGTTGCGAGGTCACGGGCCCATCAGTCAAAGTCACAGGGGCCAAAGTGAAAATTCCTGGCGTTGAAGTTGAAGTTCAAAATGGTGGGAAATTTTGTCCTCCCGGCCAAGCTAAAAAAGGCAGGTGTTAACCAGGATAAAATATGTAACCAACTGAGCGCCCGGCAGACACGTATGCTTGGCTGTTGCTCTCAGTGACAAAGACCATTTCTTCTTTATGTTGCAAAAAGAGAAAATGGACCGGGGTGTATGGCGCACAAACACAGGACACGCCTCAAGACGGCCCTCATCGGAGGTGAGGAAATGTACTATGCGCCATGTTTCAATTTGAGCCGGAGGAGAAGGATCCCGATCACGACTGAGAAATGTTGTGCAAGTTGGACGTTCTGGAAAGTGGCCCGTGGAATCGTTTCCCATTTCAAAGCCAGGACGAGATCAAAAAGAGACTGAAAAACCTAGGGACGCGGTGAGCGCGGAATGAGGATACCCTGCTCACCACCCAACATTTCCCCTTTACCTTTTAGGTACCACCGACCCACTAGAGCGGCGGTGACCGCATCCAGTTCATCACTGGTCAGGTCCTCCGTCAATCCTTTAATGCCCAGATCCGTAAGGCCTCGTGACAAACCTTTTAGGTCACGGTGCTGACGGGGAATGGCCCAAATATCTTGCGCAGCACCAGGGTAGCATTCCACGACTCGATACCCCATCTTCTCGAACTTTGTTTTCAGCGCCAACCCGCGTTCAGTTAACATACGCATGGGGCCAAGCGTGATGGGGAAAAACTTGATGCGACGACGCTGCAGTTCCCGATCGCAGGCACGAAGATGCTCTCCCGCCCGATCGTGAATGGTCTTCCGGCCCTTTGGCAAACTCAAGGGCGCGTCAATCGGAATCAGGTCAGGTTTCGCATGATCGACGGCACGAAGGATCTCTTCATCATCATAGGCCACATGAGCAGAGGCCTTCAGGCCTTTCAAGATACACACACCAGTAGGACGCCGAGGGGAACCAGCCAAATCGATGCCGACAATGACCATTGATGTGCGAGTGACCATAAAACATCAAGGACACCAATCAGATAGGCATTGTCAACTTAGGCCAGATGTGGTTGATTGAACGAGAGAGCGAAAATATCTTAGGAACGGGAGAACGATGAAATGGATGTCATAACGATTATGGGATATGTGGCTGGGGCATGTACCACCTCGGCGTTCCTTCCGCAGGCGATAAAGATTCTCAAAACAAAGCATACCAAAGATATTTCCTTGGGTATGTATTCCGTGTTAACCACAGGCGTGTTGCTATGGTGTGTGTATGCCTTGCTCAACCACGATTGGCCCTTGGCCCTCGCGAATGCCGTGACCTTGTTCCTGGCCGGCTGGATCCTCCTACTCAAAATTCGGTATGGGTAACCTGTGGGTCTTGCATTCGTCATGATCACCACCATTAAGGTATTTAAATGTAGAGGAATGGATGGAAGAAATAAGATAAAAAATGGACAGAGCAGCTGATTCACAGTTAGCTGCTCCACTATCTCACTTCCTCAATCCCGAGAAAGGTTATTCATCATTTTATAAACAAACAGGCCCTGCCGAGGGATCGGCAGGGCCTGTATATTGTTGAGTTCGTTATCTTTTAATTGGTTGCGGGGGAGGGATTTGAACCCCCGACCTTTGGGTTATGAGCCCAACGAGCTACCAGGCTGCTCCACCCCGCAGGCGGATACTAACGAAGCGATGGGGGGGAAGTCAATGCTGATTTTGTTGGCTTTTTGCGCGTTTCCCTCTTGTGATATGGTACCCATTATGTTTATGGCTACAGCCTTTGGAGTCTTTCTTGTTCTGCTCCTGATTTTTGGGGATTGGTACCAATTTACCAGTGTGAAGGAATTGTCGGCCCAATACGGGTGCGGGGTAGCCCGGCGGAAAACACAGTATGCCCCTTTACATTCCAAGCTCAAAAAATTCTTTGATCCGCAGGGGTATCTCACCTTGCCCCATGGTGTGGCTCGCTTACTAGACGATCAACAGGCCATTATTCTCCGCCCCCATTATCAACTCTTTACCATGCGCTTTCGCACCGCTTGGCCCTTAAAGGGCACGATTGGTTTTGTGGCTGACGATCAGGCTTTGCAATTCACCTTGGTGAAACGCATGCCATGGTCATCCGCACTCATTACGTTGACCTGGCTGGGTTTGGTGGTGTTTGGGACCTTTACCTTTGTTGTGTTTTTCGCGATGGACGGTGGATTTGCGACTGTGGGGGGACTGATGATGGGGGTGGGGGTGTTTTTTTTGGGTGTACTGGTTCTTCTCTTTGGGCTCATTCTCATCTCTTTGGCGTATCGTTTAGAAGATGGTCGCCTGATGGAGGTATATCAAGAACTCCTTAAAGAATTGTCGATCGAGACTCCTTCCCTTGAGGACTCATCCGAATCGTCAGAACCAGCCCCGAGCTTAGGACCTGAGAGAAAATAACTTGGTCCTAAGATTCCTTTTCGATCTGATCTTCTAACTTCTTCGTAATAGTATCCGCCCTGAACTGCGGAATGGCATACACCCATCCCTGTACTCGATCGTTGAGTTCTTCGACTTCTTTCTGCACCTCTTCTACCGATTTTAATGATGGATCTTTTTGAGGAACAGATTGTGTTTCTGGTGTGTCTTTCGCCTCCGTCCCGTCCTCTTTTTTCTCTCCGTCTTTTTCTTCTTCGGTTTTGGCTGGTTCTTCCGGGGTGGAATCTTGAATTAATTCTTGATCGAATTCAGCAGTCAGGATCACCCAGGTTTTGTCACCTTTTTTTTGCAGGAATGCCGTCACGCGTAAGCCATCGAATGTTTCGAGGACCACCTGGACCGCATTGGTCATTTCCACTGTCTCTTCAGTCGCCAGCTTCATATCCTCGAGTGATAAATTTGCTATCGTCGATCCCACATTATTCACGGCAAATTGTGATTTCACTTTCATCGTAGCTGGCATGTCTTGAATAGTGAAATCTCTACCTTCTGGCTGGCTTTTCACATAGGTGACCAGATTTCCATCCGGATGAGTGACCATCACCCGTTGAATTCGTTTGGGCTTCAGGTCCACAATGGTTTTATCTAGCCATTCATCCGGTAGTTGCTCTAACTGAATGGTTCCCATCGCCAGCCAGGTTTGAGGTTCACCGGGTTTGCGAAGATACATCTCTTCTTGGCCGGGTTGCCCCTTGGACGGTTTTCGTTTCCCAATAATGACCTCTGCCAAAATTGTTCCACCGTCTCCACTCACACGAAGATTGGTCGCCGTCGATCCTTCCGTTTCGATATCCTGCAATCCCAACTTTTCATATAACTCTGGCGTTTTGGTTTTGGGCTCGACCAATTTCAGTTCGGCTAATCCGATAAGAGTCTTTCTCACTTTTTCCATATCAGCCCGATAGTGGTCTTTATTTTTCACTTTCCACACATCTTGGTCTCGGACAATGGTTACTGACCCATTGTAAGCCGATACCACAATTTCCGACGCCGTATTCACTTGATCCATCAGTTCGGGAAACGCGCGTTCCCCTTCACCTGTGGTTTTCTTCTCTTTCGGTTGGCTCAGGAACCAAGCCCCTACGATTAAGGCTACGGTCACCAGAGCCAATCCCATGATCGTTTTTGATTTCATAGATTCCACATACTCACTTTTGGATTTGAGTTCATACCAAAACCCTGGACCTGTCCGACCGATCCATTAACTGGTTTTGGCTTTTTTCTGACGGCGAGCGCGGCCCAACCCGAAAAAGACCCCACCGACAGCAATCACAAGGGGCATCAGGCCAATATTCACAAACTTCAGCGTTCCTTCCAGTCCCTCGATATTTTTTTGCAATTCATGTTGCACACTACGTAATTCCTTCCGAGTGGACAGAAGTTCTTGCCGAAATCGTTCAATTTCTTTTTGTTGTTCAGGACTCAAAATCAATGCGGTCTTATCTTGCTTGTCACTTTGGAGTTTTTGAATTTTTCGTTCGGTGGATCGCAACCGTTCTTGGAGCAATTGTTCTTTTTGTCGATACTGTTGTTCGGCTTCCTGTTGAATGGCTTTGACCAACGTAAAGGGACGGGAAAAACTCCCACGGTTTCGGATGCTAATCAGATCATTACTCCCAGTGAGATTATCCAACGCATTCGTGACAAAACTGCCATTCGCCGCGTTTGGTATGCCAAAGCGCTGCCCCAAAAACGATTGCACTTGAACCCAAAAACGGTCCTGTAACATATCCGTATCGGCCACCACGATCACATTGATCGGTTCAACGGATTCTGCAAGATGAGGCGTTTCAGACGGATCGTTAGATGCACCGTCGGTGTCCGCGTCTTCCTCTTTCACTAGTGGCTTTCCATTTGGGAAAGCGGATTTCACCGTACCTGTCACGCGTGCCGCCAAAGTAAATTTTTCATTCGCCGGCAGATACCCTTTGAGCAAGCTTTCCACGTCGGGCATAAACTGAATGCGGAACGCGTCAATGAGCATGGCCTTATCATCCGTCTCCACCAAAGGAACCACGGTGGTTTCGCTCCCCTCTTTTTTCTGAATGGCCCCCGCACTGGCCATGGTCAGATTCGACAATTGAGCGGTAACAATGTCTTCGTTATTTAAATAACTCGGTGGGAGATCTATCCAAATCGGATAATCCGCCACCATCATGCGCGACTGCTTTCGGAAATTCACTTTTTTGGCCACCGGCAGATCGCCAACTACTTTTCCCGGCACCAACTGAATCCCCCACGCCTCAAACAATTTTTTCAGATCTGAATTTTTCGGGGCCTGGCCACCCATGGGATTCATGGGATTGCCTCCACCCCCATCTGCTTCGGAATGAGGGTCCACAAACACCAGGGCCCGTCCGCCCCGAAGGACAAATTGATCGATGGCGTACAAAGTCGGATCGCTCAGTTGTTTGGGATGCACGATCATGAGGACATCGACCTCTTCCGGAATGGACGTCGCCTCCTTTTCAAGATTCCGAACGGTGAACAGTTGGCGAATCTGATCCATGATGAGCCATGGTTGTCCTCCACGCCCTTGCATAAAAGGATTGGTTGGGCCGCCATCCATGGGAAGGGAATTGATGAGGCCCACGACTTTTTGTTTAGGGTTCGCCAGTTGATAGACTAATTTGGCCAGATCATATTCCAGAAATTCTTCGCGTTCGAGTTGGAAGAAGGGGATGGTTTCGGTCTCGTCCGTCGAGCTGGCACCTGCTAAGCCAAAATAAAACTGGGTGTTGTTACTGTCCAACGGCACCCCCTGCAACCCATACCCTACGGCTCGATCTTCTTCTTCGGAAAAGGGTTCGGGATCCACCACATGGAGGGTGAGGTTTCCTTGGGCCCGTTGTTCAAATTCTTCGAGTAACTCTTGGACTCGTTGTCCATAACTATTGAGCCCTGGGAGACTGGTCGCCAATTTTTTGGAATAATAAAATCGAAGCGTCAGCGGCTCCTCAAGACTTTCTAGGATCTTTTTGGTTCCTTCGGATAGGGTATACAGCTGTTGCTCGGTCAGATCGAGCCTGGCTGATTTCAACGCGACGTTACTAAACACATTCACAGCAAAAAAGAGGAGCACTGCGATGCCCAAGCCCGCTCCGGTTAACATATTTTTACTCATCCTCGTTGTCCTCGTGTGAGCCGAAAAATATTCCGTTCCCTGATTTTATAAACACGCCCTATTCCGCCTTTTTCATTTCCAACACAATCGCGGTGGCAAATAACCAAAA
>CAZKRH010000236.1:0-6536 GCA_964555115.1 uncultured Nitrospiraceae bacterium
CCTGCTTTCTCGAATGGGCGAGGACCTATGAGGCCGGGCTCCAGTTGATCCATGAGCACCGCCATGATCTGTATGTCTTCGACTACCGTCTCGGCACGCATACCGGGATTGACCTACTGCGGGCTGGCAAGGCGAGTGATCCCAATATCACCATTTTGCTTCTGACCGGATCGGGTGGAGAGTTAGTGGCAGCAGAAGCCCTGCGTTTAGGGGCCGCTGATTATATGCCGAAGAGTTTGATGTCCACGAAAAGCCTTCGTCCAGCGATCATCAACGCGCTGGAAAAAACTCAATTGCGTCGATCGCTCGCGGAACACCAACAGCAGGACATCAAACTCTTTGGCATATAATCAGCGGCCCCTAAACGCAAGGCTTCTGCTGCCACTAACTCTCCACCCGATCCGGGCAGAAGCAAAACCGTGATATAGGGATCACTCGCCATGCCAGCCCGCAGTAGTTCAATCCCGGTATGTGCGCCGAGCCGGTAGTCGAGGATATACAGATCATGGCGGTGTTCGTGGATCAATTGGAGCCCGGCCTCAAAGGTTCTCGCCCATTCGAGAGCGCAGGTTGGGGTTCCCATTTCTTCTAAGAGGTCCCGGATCAGAATGTGATCATCTTCATCATCCTCAACGAGCAGGATGCGGACGGGAGCAGGGAGCGCCGGGCAAGGCTGAGGGAATGCCCTGTGCTCTGAAGCCCAGGATGTCAGTGTGGGGTTCATGAGGAAGCAGTCTTTATCCCTTAATACATAAAGGTCTTTTTTGCACCCAACTGCGGTTTTTAGGGAAAAGCATAGCGTGTTGGTGGAGTTATGATTGTAGGAGAATTCTCCCTTTTTCTCTAACTTGTCTATCGGTAAGGCCCGTTGGAGTCTTTAAGACGAATATAGTTACCCTGAGGGCATAAAACGTATGGGTGCTGGAGGTGTGGTGAGAATAGGCACAGTTTTGTTTCGTCTAGGCGATCGGAGAGGCCTTGGCCAAGGCCTCACTACCTGATGAAGGGAGGGACGGGGTCGTGTCAGCTCTGAGTCGGTGCGGGTACCCGGTACCGTTTATCCGTTCATGGTGCTGGGAAATCGCCTCAAGACTTGGCCCGGGAAAAGTAAACCTTTTTCCAACAGGCGCCTGCCCAATTGAGGGTGTCGCTGATGCGCCTGCTGTTGTTTTTGTGTGAGCCGATCACCCTTACGCCTCCCTGGCTATTGATTTGGAAAAGTGAGACTCTGGGGATTGGTGAGAAGATCGTAAGGCGTAAGGAGGGAGGAGTAAAACCCAAGGAGTCTTTTCTGCTCCTCACTGCGAGCCCCCTTTCGGCATCTCAGATTGCGGTGTATTGATGTCGTAGGGTTTGATGTCACATAAGCAGCCCTTCCCCTGCTGATCGACCCATTGGTCGAAGTGCCCATCTTGATTCGCATCATGCCAATAGAAGAGCGGGAATTCTGGTGTCTCGACCACAGAGTTCCAGTACTCGTTATATTCAGAAATGATAATCTGTCGCGCGGTTTTGAAGTCAACAATCCCATCGTTGTGGAGAGAATATTCTCGAATGTACAACCCGGTAATGATATTCACATCTTCGTCAATGAGATGCTGTTCGTCCGGTTCTGGAGGAAGCACTGCTGCGGGCAAGAGGGGTGGGGCCAGGAGCACGAACCACAGACTGACCCATGGGATTGAAAGAATGAACCAGGTTTTCATGATGACCTCCGTTCTGAGACGGGTCCGCTCTCGAACCTAGAAACGAAAGTTTTTAGGTTGAATGGGGCGGATCTACTCGGGTTGTTGTGAGGTGTTGAACCAAACAGGGAGGGGAGTTTATCTTGAGGTAGAGCGTGTCGCATTGTTGTATCGGTCGTGTGTGTTTACCGGAGAAATGGATACCCAACTGGGGGCTTGGTCGGTTTTTTCCAAAATGACCGTGGGTCTTTTTTGGGGGGTGTGCGGTGTTGAAGGATGTGTGTGGGGGGCCATACAACAAGGCGCCATGAACCGAAGTCTATGGTGAGTTTTGATTCACGGTGCTGTACTGTTGCCGCCGAAGAGGCCGGTTTGTTGCCAAAATGATTGTGCCACATCATACCTGCCCTCCCATAGCGTGTGTGGATCACGAGAGTTGGGCCTCCTGCCCACCCTCCTGCTTTTGGTCTTTATCAGTCTTTATCGGAAATGGGCCTGTTCCACTTAAATTGATCGAGGTTGATTCCTTCAAACTTTCGAGAGTACAACCTACTGATGGGTGAGAGTTGAGAGGTTGGCCGGCCGGAAGTGGGTGTTTGGAACCTGAGATGTACTTTTAGTTATTCTTAATATGTTCCATAGACTCGAAATCCGAATATCGAATTTCGAAACAAATCAGAAATCCTAAATTCGAATTTTTCAATGTTTCGAATTTCGATATTCGAGTTTCGGCTGTTGTGTGGTTGCTATCAGCAGCGAGAATGGAAGCTAATTGAAATGGCTATGATTGATAAAGATAAAAAGGAAGTGAGGTAGAGTCATGTTGTGGCGGATATGTAGTCTACTGCCGGCGATTGTGTTGTGGGGATATGTCTCGGACACGGTATGGTTTGGTCCACCTCTTCAGGCGGCGACGGCGGCTTCGCTATCTTCGGAAACAATTGGGAAAGATGGGGCGCCAATGATGTTCATCCCTGCCGGTCCATTTTTGATGGGCGTCCCGACATGGGCACGCGATGGGGGACGTGATGAATATCCCAACCATGAAGTAGATCTTCCGGCTTATTTTATTGATAAATATGAAGTGACCCATGGACGCTATTTGGAATTTATTCGGGAGACAAGCCATCGTGCGCCCAAACACGCGAGTGATGCCACCAAAGAGTTATGGCAAGGTGGCCTGATGCCCGAGTCCATCGCCCCTTTGCCGGTGATCAACGTCGATTGGTTTGATGCGAAGGCCTATTGTGAATGGGCTGGGAAGCGATTACCGACGGAAGCGGAATGGGAGAAAGCGGGAAAAGGGACGGATGATCGCCGATTTCCTTGGGGCGATGTTGAACCGACCCATAAGCACCTGAATTTTAATCAGAGATGGCGAGGTGAAAAAACCCTTGTTCCCGTTGGGATGTATGAGCCTGGAAAAAGTCCCTATGGCCTGTATGATATGGCTGGAAATGTTTGGGAATGGGTGGCCGATTGGTATGATGCGACCTATTATCAACGGAGTCCTCGAAGTAATCCTCAGGGACCTGCCCATGGTAAGCGGAAGGTCATACGAAGTTCAGGATGGCAGGTTGAAACGCCACAGGTCCGGGTCTTTACCCGTGTAGCCAGTGATCCCTATGATCGTAATCACTCGACCGGATTTCGGTGCGCCGCGAAAAGTCCCAAGCCTTGATGTGTATTGGTTTGTGGTTGGTTGCTCGTCGTTCGTTTCACGCCTTCCGCCTCTATCCGCGAAACTTCTCGGATGGGTCCCCGCTCACAATCTGCGGTTTCTATAGCTATTTCAATTACCTTCCGTTCACTCTGCTGACGGCATAAATCCGAATCTCGAATCTCGAATCTCGAAATCCGAAACAAATTACCATAGCCAAATGGAAAGTTTCGAATTTAGGATTTTGGGTTAATTTCGGATTTCGATATTCGGATTTCGAATTTTTGGATCTTAATTGGATTCACTATAGGTTGAAGAAGTGGGCCTGGCTCTTATGTCTCTGGTGGGATCAAGTCTCGACGTATGGCGTAACGGACCCAGCCGGCCACATCATGAATGTCCAACCGTTTCATGAGTTTGGTCCGGTGGGTTTCGATAGTTGTAATTCTGATTCAGAAGAAAATGTTATCGTGCGCGGGGTTCTTCCATTATTGTGGGTCTTTTCTCATGATCCGGGAAACTTGCTGCACCTGTCGATGTTCAGGGTCAGTCTTGGTGTTCGATGATTGTCCATCAAGCATCTGTCGGATGGTGTATGCGAAGTCCTCGTAGGTCAATGGTTTCATCATGAAACCACGGATGCCTAGGGCCTTGGCTTTTTCCGGTGACATGGTGTGACTAAAGCCCGTGCATAAAATTATGGGGAGGTCGGGCCGGAGTTGCAAGAGTTCACGGGATAGCAGTTCTCCTGATATTGTGGGCATGGTTTGATCGGTGACAACCAGATCGAACTGCATCGGGTCCGCGCGGAACAGGGCTAAGGCTTCCATACCATTGGTTCGAATGATAGGGGTATAGCCTAATCGGATCAGCCATTCTTCTCCAAGTTGGACCAATGGTTCTTCATCATCGATAAACAAAATGGTCTCAGTTCCTCCAATCAGAGGATTGGCAGGAAGGGGCGGTGGCGTAGTATGTTCAAAGACTTGGGGGAAAAATACTTCTACGGCGGTGCTTTCCCCTTCTTGGCTGGAGACGGCGATCGTTCCGCCATGACTGTTCACTAGCCCATGAATGACCGCGAGCCCAAGCCCCGTGCCTTCACCCACTTTTTTGGTCGTAAAATAGGGGTCGAAGATTTTTGGCATAATGGTAGGAGCGATGCCGTGGCCGGTATCGTGGATGGTTAACCGGAGATAGGGACCGATGTGAAGATCCTGATGTTGGTCAGCCAGACCTGCAGTCACCTTGATGGCGGTGAGGGTCACGGTTAATGTTCCCCCGTGCTCGCGCATGGCATGTTCGGAATTGGTGCAGAGGTTGAACAGAATTTGATGGATTTGAGTTGGGTCGGCCAATATCGTGTGATCGGTCTGGAGATCCTTGACCATCGTAATGGTGGCGGGCAGGGAGGCACGGAGTAGTTGCAGGCCTTCTTCGATGAGCGTTCGGAGTTGAACAGGTTTCCGTTCAGGTTCTTGTTGTCGGCTAAAGGCCAGAATTTGTTGGACTAGGTGCTTGGCTCGTTTTCCCGCCAGTTGAATTTCATGCAGATAGGACGAGATTTTCCCTCCATCCGTGCATCGAAGAATCGCCAGTTCGGAATATCCGAGAATGGCTGCCAAAATATTGTTAAAGTCGTGGGCGATTCCACCGGCCAACGTGCCGATCGCTTCCATTTTTGCGACTGATGGAGTTGGTCTTCGGTATCGCGTAAGGCAGCTTCCGCGTGTTTTTGGTCTGTCGTATCTTCCCACAGTCCTGCTATCCGGTACACCTGTCCGTCCGTGTTCCTGACGGGAAAGATACGTTCTCTGATCCACCGGATACTGTTGTCAGGTCGGAGAATTCGATATTCCTGAATCCCTTCCTCTAATATGTTGCCCGTGAAGGATTGGAGGACCTGAGATCGGTCCTCGGGATGTATCGAATCCCGAAAGGTGACCGGGTTGTCATATACACTTTGGCAACTTCGCCCCCAAATGGCTTCAAACGCGGTACTCACAAATACGATGTCGCGACGGTCGGGTGTGCTGAGCCAAAATACCTCATGGATATGTTCGGTGAGTTGACGAAATTGTTCTTCCCGATCTTGCAAGGATGCGGTACGTTCGGCCACGGCTTGCTCTAATTCTCCGGCATATTGATCAAGATGATTGAGCATGGCTCGGTCGATCTGGTGCAGCAGTTCTTTCGGGTCACTGCCTTTTTCAATGTATGCTGCCACGCCAAGGTTAATCGCATCCTTGGCCGTATCCAATGAGCTAAAACCGGTATTAATAATAATTTGTAAGGTGCGATTGTTGGCCCGTAATTGTTCAATCACTGAAATGCCTTGTTGGTCAGGTAATTGAAGGTCGATCACGGCAATGTCAAACTGCTGCTTCTGAGCCTGCGCGATGGTGTCCGCTGCGGTTCGGCATCCCACCACGTCATATTTTTCCTTCCGCAAGAGTTCCATGGTGGTTTTCAATTGACCAGCATGGTCTTCCGTGACAAGGATGCGGATATTTCGTGATCGGGTGGATACCACCGTGTTGTTCTTTCCGAGTCGCCTCTAGGAAGGTTGTAATTTATTGATGGTCTTGGAAGCTTGAGGTGCGGACATGCCGGTGAAGAGATCCAATAAATGGTCCTGATCTATCGGCTTCTGAAGAATGGTATATGCGGTCTGTTGGATTCCCTGGAGGGCGATTTTTACTAATTTTTCATTCTGCCCAGACAGCATGATGGCTAACGTGGTGGGTGTGATTTGTTTGATGGCGAGATACAGCTCCAAGCCCGTCATGGCGGGGAAGACGTCTTCGATCAAGACAATATTGAATCGGATTTGTTCCATCAATTCGAGTGCATCCTGAGGAGTTGACGCCACGGTCACTTGGCACCCTCCATCTCGAAGTTTGGCCTGAAGGCCCTCGCCTTCGTCTTGATCGTTTTGGATCACGAGAATGGCTGTTTTATTGACGTCTTGGATCAGATCCATGATGCGCTGCACGTTTAACGGTTTTGGCAGAAAGGCTACTGCGCCTTCCTCCAGAGCCGTGCGTTTTAAGTCATCGACATGGTAGGCGCTCATCAGAATCACTTTGGTGCCGTCTTGATACCGTCGGATTTTTCGAAAGGTTTCTACGCCATTTAATCCAGGCATCCGGACGTCCATGAGCACCACATCAAATGCCTGCTGCTGGCAC
>CAZKRH010000237.1:0-29263 GCA_964555115.1 uncultured Nitrospiraceae bacterium
TTTGGTCTTCACCAAGGCCCCCCAGTAGCTAGGAGCCTGTCTGATATAAGGGATCGTCGCGAGAGTGTGCTGGTTTGAGGCAGATTTTTCGATCGTTTGAGGCGAATAGTGGTGACTAATTAACGAAAATGATCGGAAAATCTGGACAAATCAAGTGCAATCGCAGTAGATCCCTCATGTCGGACAGGCTCCTAACGCTGATGTCGCCTACCAAGAGTATCATTTTCATACAGGGCGAAGAGTTTTTTTGTTTCAGGATGAATAGATTTTCCTGATTTTGAGGAAATATTTTGAGAGGTAAATAAGGGGGTGAAACGGCGAGAAGGATGTAAATAGACCCCCCTGAGTGGAACGGATCGATTCCGATGTTGAACTAGGTGACAGGGAATGGGGCGAATGTGGCTCATCCAGTCGGCGATTTCATCAGGGTTTCCAATCGATGCGGAGAGCAGCAGCAGCTTCGCTTGAGATGGACAAAAAATAATGGTTTCTTCCCACACAACCCCTCGTTCCGGATCAGCTAAGTATTGCGATTCATCCATGATCACCAGTCCCAGTGTATCCAATCGCATATCGATTTCTCCGCATGCCGCGTCATACAGTAAATTTCTCAAGATTTCCGTTGTCATGATGAGAATGGGGGCATGGGGATTGTCTCGGCGATCTCCTGTGAGTATTCCCACTTGATCGGATCCAAAAATATTGGAAAGTTCTGTGAGTTTGGTATTGGATAACGCCTTGAGGGGGGAGGTGTAAATGACGGTTCGATCAGTGGCGATGGCCTGTCGAATGGCTTGGATCGCCACGTAGGTTTTCCCACTCCCAGTAGGAACACTGACGATCACATCGGAGTCCTCTAATCGGGAGATGGCTTCCTCTTGCCAAGGATCCGGAAGAATGGGTTTAAACGGAGGGACACCAATCCCTTCCCATAACTCCTCTAAGGTCGTCATGGGTTCTATAGAAGATGGGCTATGAGGATTGGGGTTTTCTGATGGTGCTATGCTTTGATCCGTGCGAGATTCTTTTCCAGGTCGAGGAGGTCTTGAGGGTCTCGTTTGCTGTGGCTGGGTATGAGCCTGTTGTTGAATCTCCGCTCGAATGGCTTGATGGTCGATTGAGGACAGGTTGAGCAGGGTGAGCAGCAATCGTTGTTTGCCCATTCGAAAATGCCGAGGAATTCTTCCCTTTGCAATTCGATGCAGTTGACTCGCAGAGAGTTCGCGTAACAGGTTGTCAAAATCTTCAAGGGTCATCGAGGTGTCTCTGTTTTAGGTTAGGGTAATTCTTCCAACACGTCACGACGAATCAGCTCAATGGCGTGATCGGCAATATCAGCCAAACCAGGGTGCGTACTTTTCAAGGTGGTGATTTGCGAAAGGTATTCTATGGTTCTGGCTAATAGACGGTACACATCCCCTTCGGCCATGCTCGTCATGTGAACAAAATCCTTCCACGGGAGGGTGGGTTGACTGACCCATCGATCTGCCAAGGCAGCGATATCCATTCGTAATAATGGTGGTTCTTCGTACGGGGCTAAGGATTCTGCGATGGCGCGAACCTGGCTCATGACCGTGGCAAGTTCTGTCCGACGTCGGGGAAAGGCCCCAGGTCGGTCATCATCAAGAGCAATGCTGGCGAGAATCCCGGTGAGGAGACTTGGGGCGATTCCTGTAAACGCTTCCATGCGAATGAGTTCTGTAATGAGTAAGGAATGATTGATCCGGATGAGCCGAGCCCAGTCTCCTTCAAAGGTCAGTTGGGAAGAAGGTGTCAGGTATCCAAATTTTTGTAAGACGTCGACATTTTCTTGAAAGCGATGCCAGAGTTCTGAACGAAGCGCGTGAATGGTTTTGGTTAAGCGATGGTTTTCTTGACGAAGACCAAGGGCGTGAAGGTGATCTTTTCGGCAAGCTGGTCTTGAAGGACAGCCTGGGCAAGGGAATTCACCACGAAGGGTTTCAGTGACAAGGGGGTTGTCTTCATTGGATGGTTCAATGCGAATGGGCAAGGTTCGCAATCGAGAGGGGAGATTGGCTAGGTCCTGAACGAGGGCCTCCAAACTCTTGGGAGTGCCCCACGGGTATCGAGGCATTTCCGTGAAATCAATCTGATAATCAAAAATCTGTGTGAGGGAAGCTACAGAGGTTTCCACAAATTTTCCGTGATTTTTTATCAGGGTGACCATAGGAAGATGGTGTCCACGACTCCGGTAGAAACGAAGAATGACTCCTCGTCCTTTATGGAGTCCCACCACTCGACCTGGTGTGAGAAACGGCAATTGGGAGGTGATTTCAGGGGAGTCCTTCTTTGTGGCAGAACCACGGGACTGTCGTTTTCGTTGGGCCAGGTCAAACAACTGCCATTGCGAAATCCAATCTGAACATTCTCGAGGACCATAGGGAAGGAATTGGGTGTGGACCTGGTCTAATTTTTCTTCAAGACTTTCAGCTCGCTGATTAAATTGATATTGAGCAAAACTTTTTTCCAAGATCGGTTGAATATGGTCGACGGTATGAGCTTTTAAGAGGTTCAGGACCATCGGATACGAAATCACAAATTGACTATCAATGGGTTCCGGGTACCCGGTTAGCCCTCGGGTCAGGACGTGGAGATCCATAAAGGGTGACGGGGTCAGCACCACAAATCCTACAAGGTCTTTTCCCCGCCGTCCCCCTCTGCCAGCCAATTGCTGGATTTCTCCCACTGTTAAATCAGTAAAATCTTTTGCTTTTCTTACGCTTGATTGAGAAATCACCACGGTTCGAGCGGGAAAGTCCACTCCAGCGGCTAGCGTGGTGGTGGCAAAGACTGCATCCAAACACCCACCCCGCATCAGTTCTTCAATGGCAATTTTCCAGGAGGGAAGATGTCCTGCGTGATGAGCCGCTACTCCGTATTGTTGAACCAAGGGGAGGAGAGGATGATCCGTAATACTTGGGTACTGAGAGAATAAATTTTCAAAGACTTTGGTAATGGCTTCTGTTCGTTCCTTGGGGATGGGGACAGGCCGATACGCAAAACTATCAATGGCTTCGTCGCACGCACGACGAGAAGTCAGAAAAATAATGGCGGGTGTCAGGTTTTTCTGTCGAAGAACATCGACTAAATCAACTGGATGAATGGCAGGAGGCATAGAATGAGTACCATACTCTCAAAAGATTCACTTTCAAAATTGGGGAAGTGTGATACACTGTGACAGAAGCCGTCAAGGTAATGTCCACTGGTTGTGGGTGTTCCTGATATCTAGGAACGGCAGTAAAAGTCATCTCATCGTTTTCTGAGTGTGAGTATAGCAAGAATGGAGATGATGGTCTCATTAAGGCAACTCTCAAAGTTACCGATACAACAATAGGGAAGGTCATGTCTATGGAAGTGGTTGTTCGGGCTGAAAAAAATGCGACGGTTCTTGACTTGCACGGTCGCTTGGATTTAGGGGCTCGATGGGACTTTAAGGCGGTAATGAATCAATGCTTACTGACCGAGGAAGAGCATTTAATTATTAACTTAGAAGGTCTCTCTTTTATCGATAGTGCTGGATTAGGTTTTCTCGTGTTGTCCTATGTTCAATTTACGGGTATGCACCGACAAATGAGTTGGGTACAACCCCGAGGGCATGTAAAAACCATGTTAGAGGAACTGAAAATATCAAACATGGTCCCTATTTTTTCTGATGAACGTCAAGCTTTAGCTTCCCGTTAATCCTCCTCTCCTAGAAATTTCTCTTCATGATGTTCGGTTGAGTTTTCCTGCCTTGGGCTCTTATTTTTCTTCAAACAGTCGAAACTCGTGAGAAAAGTTGTGATCATTTGAACCACGTCTTAGGAATGAATGTTGGTTTGAACACCCATGATGAATTTAGGCTTCCACCAATTCGGTGGGAAAGGCGGGAGATTTTCCAATTTGTCGAAGAGTGGACACCACTCGCTGGGGATGACCCCAATCACTCCATAACACATTGGAGACCTTGATCACCGCCATGCGATCCGTGGCTTTCTGGAGTAAATCACTGGAAAAATTTTGGACAGGCATATCTTGGTAAATCGCGTCCAACATGGCTCCCTCTTTGGAAGTCCCGATGGTCCGACTCAAACGTTCAAATAGGGTCATCATTTTGGGAAGAAATTGCCACCCGAGCTCCCAAAGTGTTTCGACTTTTCCCGCCATGACAAACGTATTCCATAATGCCCCAGCGGCTCGAGCGGTGGAAGCTTGAACGAGGCTGGGTTTCTCTAAAAACGCCTGAACTTGACGAATTTGATATCCATTCATGTTGCACAGCGTTTCTCCTGGACGGATCCAACCGTATTGCAGTTCTAGGTTGTCAGGAGGAATTCCTAAGAGGAGGAGGTGTTTCGGAATTTGAGAGGTGGTTGCAATGGCATGTTCGACGGTGTCAATAAATGGACCTTCTGGGTAAATGAAATGGTCTGAAGGATAAATCACAACCGTGGCTTTGGGGTCCCGCGCCCGAATATACGTTAACGGTAAAAAAATACCTGGGGCGGTATCTCGATTAAGTGGTTGTAGAAGGACTGTTCCTGATGAATGATGTTCTAATTGGCTTAAAGCAAATTCCCTATGCGATTTTCCAATGACCGTGACGGTACAGTCTGGGTTGGCGAGTTGCTCCGCTCGGGCAAGCGTATGTTGAAACATTGAACGAGTCCCCACAAAGGCGCAATATTGTTTGGGACGAGCCGTGCCTAACCATCGTTGAATGAGAGGCGTGAGGCGAGTTCCATCCCCTCCAGCCAAGACAATTGACCATGTGCGGTTTTTAGTGCCGTTCTGGTTTCCCATGCTTGGACCCTCCCTGGTCCGTTCCAGACTTCCCATGAACTCAAGTGCTAGAAAGGCAATTGCTTACCATTAGCATGGGCCGAGATCCTATTGAGGTGAGGATCCACGGAATTCATGGTAGAAGGAGACTGACTGGATAAGTTGAGAATGACGAGTGAATAATTTGTTTGGTAACATCTGCATAGAAGGTATCGAGATATTGAATGGAACACTACTTGGCCAGATACGAAAAAATTTGTCAAGAATAAAGTGTGATAAATTGGGGACGGAATGTGGATAATCGGAGGTGAATTTTTTACATTTATTTCATATAGTAGAATATTTTTTTGTACCTACAATATGTAGTATTGCTTAAGCTAGAACATGCCCATATTTCTTGTAGAAAAAAAACGAAGGAAGAGCATGTAAGACTTAGGTGGGGGAACGGGAGTTGGAAGGAGTCCGGGGATTTACGACTATTTTTTTGTTCGGTGTTTTCGTTGAAAAAGAGCTAGAGCCGTTTTGGTTAAGGTTTGATCTTTTAGTCGAACGATGGGAGTGGAGGAGTGAATTTCTTTACCCAGGTCCATGTGAATAGAGGAGGATTTTGTCGTTTCGAGTAATTGAGTGGGAATCACACTTCGATGACCTGTCATGAGGTAGCTGACGATACACACAATAATCGCAAAGGGGGCAATGTCGGATCCGAACACTTCCATGGCTAAAATGATTCCCGTCAGAGGAATATTGGCCGCACCTGCCAGGAGGCCTACCATGCCCAGAGCCGCAAAGGTTCCTTGATCGAGTCCGACCAGAGAACCCAGAAGTGATCCTCCAGTTGCTCCCACAAAACACAGAGGAAGGATAATTCCTCCACTTCCCCCAAAGTTCAGGGTAATGCTTGTGGCGAGTATTTTAAAAAGAAAGGCATACCAGAGAAGGTGTTCACCTTGGAGCGCTTGTTGAATAGAGGGATATCCTGTTCCAAGAAATTCGAAAGAGAACATGAGACCCAGTCCTGCTAACAGGGCCCCTCCTATGGTTCCTTTGAGGGGGCCTTTGAGGCCGGACCATCTCACCAATCGATTGGTACTATGTAAGACTTCAATAAACAGAAGGGCACACAATCCAAACCCAAGGCCTGCCAAGGTCACGAGAAAAAAAGAGTGGGGGTCTAAAGAGGGAGGGACGATAGAAGGAAATTGCATGTGATCAACTTGGAGTTGCGTTGAAACATAAAATCCTGTGAGGGAGGCGATAACTGACGGAAAAAATACGCTATAGAGAAAACGCCCCACGAAGAGCACTTCGGCGCCAAATAATGCCCCAGCGATTGGGGTGCCAAACACAGAGGCAAACCCTGCACTTAATCCACAGATGACGAGCTTTTTTCTGTCATCGTCATTGAGTCGAAAAGCTTGAGCGACCTGAGAAGAGAGCGCCGCGCCAATTTGTGCGCAAGGCCCAACATTCCCGGCCGACCCTCCCACGGAAATGGTGATGATTGTTGCCACGAGTTTTGCGGGGACGACTTTAAAGGGTATGATGCCTTGCTTTGTATGCAGGGCCCGAATCACTCGTTCCGTCCCATGGCCTTCGGCTTCTGGAGCGATCGAGGTCGTAATCCATGCAGAAAAAGCCAAGCCTACAGGTAGAAGAAGCACGGTCAGGGGATATTGCCCGATCAGTTGTCCTGCTTGTTCAAGAATGGTGAGGAAAAGGGCAGTGGAACAGGCAACCAAGATTCCGACCCCTGTTGCAAGGACAAACCATTTGAGAATACTGACAAGAAGCACAAACTCTTCGGTGATTCGAGAATTCATAGTGTGATATCTACCTAAGAAGACAGTACCTGTGTTATCGGAATTCCAGGAAGAGAACCATACCACAAAGATTGAAGGGCACCTCTAAAAACCAGGATTTTTTTGTGAGTGTAAGGAAGTGGCGCGCGGAAAACCGCAGTGTATAGGGGAATACATGAGGATTTGAGCACGAGGCTGACGCCACAATCACGGAAAAGGACGGTTTTTAGAGGTGCCCTGAAAATAGAAAGGCGGCCCAATAGTCATGTATGTGAGATTCGTCCTAACAGGATAGGGATCCGTCGGGGTTGGCGTTGTTGGAGAAGGAGGGGGCTTTTCTAGGAGATCACATTGATGGGTGTGTTGGAGACAACATGAGAGTGGACCTTCAATTGCCCAGGATTTACGTTCAAAAGAAAAACCCCTCGTGAAAAATTTCGTGTCTACAGAAGTCCAATCCGTAAATAATTTTTGCAATGAAGTGAAAGTTTAACTATGCGCAATGAACATTTCCGAGATTTTATTTTATTGTGTGGAGTGGGGTTTCTGTCTTTTGTCAGTTACAACCTTGTGAGAACTCCTACTCTGGCTCCCTTCGCCGAATCCTTGGGAGCAGGCCCCATGGCTGTGGGAGTCATTGTGGCTGCCTCAACCCTCACTGGAGTATTTCTCAAACTTCCGATGGGGGTGTTGTCAGATATTGTGAACCGAAAAAAGTTAATGTTGGTGGGCGTGCTTGCCTTCGCGTTTCCCCCTTTTGTGTATCCGTGGATTACCAATTTGGAAGTGTTGGGTGTGGTTCGTCTTGTTCATGGATTAGCCACGGCAGTGTATACACCGTTGGTATTGGCGTTAGTGGTCACCATGTACCCCAAACAGCGTGGTGAATCCTTAGGTTG
This sequence comes from uncultured Nitrospiraceae bacterium, assembly GCA_964555115.1. Lineage (GTDB taxonomy): Bacteria > Nitrospirota > Nitrospiria > Nitrospirales > UBA8639 > CAZKRH01. The sequence goes on from CAZKRH010000237.1 coordinate 7,484, forward strand.
GTATACCTCAGCGGCTCAAGGCGGGTTCTTTTTGGCCCCAGCCCTCGGGGGGTGGCTATTTGATCATTGGGGTTTTGCCTACACATTTAATATAGCAGGGGTGGTGGGGGTATTGGCGTTGATCCTCTTTGTCCCCATTTTTCGTTCTTCCCAAGAAGTGCTTTCACAGAAACCTCTCTTTGCAGAAGTCATGGAAGAGTTTCGGGTGAGTGTAAAAGGTGTTCTCCACAATAGACTTATCCTTGCTATTAGTGGATCCGAAGCGGCCAAAATGATGGCCAATGGAACATTGATGGCATTTTTGCCATTGTATGCACTCTCGATTGGGCTGTCCCTGACGGAAGGAGGAATTCTTTTTAGTGTACAAGGCCTGGTTTCGTTTTTTTGCAAACCGTTTATGGGGAAGGTGTCTGACCAATGGGGCCGTCGTCCCTTAATTATTCTGGGATTGCTCATGTGCGGAGGAACGATATGTGCTATTCCCCATTTTACTCAGTTTGCCGTTCTGATCCTTTTCTCGGTGGGATTTGGATTTGGAGAGGCCGTGGTGACTTCTTCTTCCGCCGCATATATTGCGGATTTGTCGCAGGGAAAAAACTTGGGCGCGGGTATGGGGCTTCGCGGGACCATTATGGATATGGGGCATGCTGGTGGCCCTATGTTAGCTGGTGTTTTAGTGGCGATGATTAGTTATACTTGGGCGTTTGCGGTGATTGCTATTCTGCAAGTCGTTGCCGCGGTTTTGTTTTGGGTAGTGACCAGGCAGGTGTCACCTCATGAGGTGGTTAGTCCCAATCCGGGTTAATGGGATGAATGCTTCGTGGCCATTGCAGTTCGAAAATTGACATAAAGGGAAGGGACACAAAATACCATGACTGAAGAAACAGCCATGACAACGAGTGATGTGGTAATTGGGATTGTTGCTGGCTTGGGTGTGGTGGTGCTCATTGTGGTGTTTATCTGGGTCTGCTACAGCACGTTTATGAAAGGAGACGATAACAACGATGTTTAGTGGTCTCGTTGAAGAAATGGGGGTCATCAATAAGTTAGAGCGTGGTCTCGCCGGTGCTCGATTGTCGGTCATGGCTCATGCCGTGCTGGATGATCTAGATGTTGGTGATAGTATTAGTGTCGCGGGAGTCTGTTTGACCGTCGTATCGTTCACGGAACAAGAATTTTTTGTGGATGTGTCCACGGAAACTCTCCAAGTGACGAATCTAGGAGCGTTAGCTGTCGGGGGGGCGGTCAACCTCGAACGTGCCCTGATGTTCCACGAACGGGTTGGAGGTCATTTAGTCTCGGGCCATGTTGATGGGATTGGTGTGGTTCGTGAACGTCACCAAGATCACAACACGCTCAATCTCACCATTGAGGCAGAAGAAGACATTCTGAAGTATTGTATAGCCAAAGGATCAATCACGGTGGATGGCATTAGTCTCACCATCAATGGCATCTCCGATAAAGGATTCACCGTGGCCATTATTCCTCATACGGCCACAGTGACCACCATTGGGCTGAAACAGGTGGGGGATAGTGTGAATCTTGAAACGGACTTAATAGGAAAGTACGTGGAACGCTTACTTCAACACAGTGGTCAATTACCGAAAAAGGATACGCCGGTGATTGACCGTGATTATCTACAAAAACGCGGGTTGCTCTAATCTGTTTTTGGTAATAAACCTCCTGGTATTCCAAACCGTATTCAGCCTTACTCGCTTGCCTCTCATTTTAGCCTACTCATTCATCTAACGTTGAAATATCCCCAGGGTCTTGTCCGAGTTCTTTGGCTTTTAACACCCGTCGCATGATTTTCCCTGATCGAGTTTTTGGTAAGGACGTCACCACGTCGATCTCTCGAGGTACCGCAATTTTCCCCAGGACCACCAGCACGTGGTCTTGCAGTTTTTTGATGAGTTCCGGGCTATCTGTTTGGCCTTGTTTGAGAATCACAAAGGCTTTGATCATTTCTCCTGCCGTTTTATGAGGCTTACCAATCACCGCAGCCTCGACCACATCTTCGTGGCTGACTAAGGCGCTTTCGACTTCAGCGGTACCAATCCGATTGCCTGCAACTTTGACTACATCATCGGCTCGACCCATAAACCAAAAATACCCGTCTTCGTCCTTATGGCATACATCCCCGGCGGTGTAACAATTGGGAATGGTATTCCAATAGGCCTCGTATCGTTCGGGTTCTTTGTGGATGGTTCGCATCATGGCAGGCCAGGGCTTTTTGATGACCGCAAATCCTCCTCCTGTTCCAATGCTGTTTCCCTGTCGATCAACCACATCAGCTTCAATTCCAAAAAATGGACGGGTGGCTGACCCGGGCTTCAAGGGCACGGAGGGGAGGGGAGTTACCATGATCATGCCCGTTTCCGTTTGCCACCACGTATCCATGATGGGCTTATCTCCTCCGGTGACTCGATGAAACCATTCCCAGGCCTCGGGATTGATGGGTTCTCCAACGGAACCGAGAATCCGTAATGTGGATAAGTCATATTTTGCTGGCCACTCCTCACCAAATTTCATGAGTAACCGTATTGCGGTAGGAGTGGTATAGAAAATCGATACGCCATATTTGGCAATAAGATCCCACCAGCGTCCGGGATCTGGATAGTCGGGTTTCCCTTCGGCGGTGAGAATAGTGGCTCCATTGAGCAAGGGGCCATACACAATGTAACTATGGCCGGTGACCCACCCGGGATCGGCCACACAAAAGTATACGTCTTCATCTTTAAGGTCGAACACATATTTCATCGTGATGTATGTGCCCACCATATAGCCCCCGTGAACATGCACGACGCCTTTGGGCTTCCCTGTCGTGCCGGAGGTATAGAGAAAATACAAGGGAGCCTCGGCGTCAAGCTGTTCCGCTTCACAGACTGTGGAATGTCCTCCTAACCATTCTTCCCAATCAATTTCTTTGTTGGAAAGAGCGACTCCAGGTTGTTCGCGGCGTACCACAATCGTTTTTTGAACAAGCGGGCATTGAGCGACAGCCTCATCGACCACCGATTTGAGATTCATGCTTTTCCCGCGGTCATACCCGACGTCTGCGGTAATGACCAATTTGGCTTCGGCATCTTTTATGCGGGATTCCAGAGCGAGTGCGCTAAATCCTGAATATACCACCGTATGGATTAATCCAATACGGGCACAGGCTAACATGGCGACAATTTGTTCGGGGATTTTGGGGAGATAAATGGTGACGCGGTCTTCCTTTTGAAGACCAAGCGCTTTGAGGGCATTGGCACACTTGTTCACCTGGCGGTAGAGTTCGGCATAGGTGAAAATGCGTTCTTCGCCATGTTCTCCCACCCAAATGACCGCCACCTTATTTTTTCGCCAGCTATTGACGTGGCGATCGAGACAATTATAGGCAATATTACAGGTGGCTCCCACAAACCATTTTGCCCACGGGTAGTTCCATTCCAGAACTTTGTTCCATGGGGAAAACCAATCGAGTTCTTTCGCGACTTCATCCCAAAACTTTTCGGGGTCCTCTATCGAGCGCTGATATTCCTTTTCGTAGTCCTGAATATAGGCGTTGGCCTTGGTCTTGTCGGTTGGTTCAATGACTCTCCCTGTTTTTAAGAGAGTTTCAATTTTCTCATCCATGAAAGTGACTCCTGGGTTAACCGGTTCAATACGATTCAATGAGTGGTGTGGTCATTCCGTTTTGATCTGCATGCGAAATACAGGGAGCAATGGACCTGATGAATTTTTAAGTAGGTGCCTGAATATTCCAAATGTCTTTCGCGTATTCAGCTATCGTTCGGTCACTTGAAAATTTTCCAATCCTCGCGACATTGAGAATGGCTTTTTTGGCCCAAAGATGTTGATCTTGAAACTCTTGGGCTGCTCGGTCATGGGTGGCTATATACGATTCAAAGTCAGCTAAATGACAATAATAGTCTCCATGGTGGACAATCGCATCAAAAATCCAAGAAAAGAGCCCAGGGTCTTTGGGACAGAAGAGGTTAGATTGGAAGGTGTCCAGCATCCGTCGAACATGTTCATTGTTGGAGTAGGCTTCATAGGCATGGCGGGTATTCCCTGATCGTAAGTCGTGAATTTCCTGTGCCGTGAGCCCAAAAATATAAATATTCTCCCTCCCCACTTCTTCCATAATTTCAATGTTGGCGCCATCCAGCGTGCCCATGGTCAGGGCCCCATTCAAAGCAAATTTCATATTCCCTGTCCCCGAGGCTTCCATCCCTGCGGTTGAAATTTGTTCGCTCAGATCAGCAGCTGGGTAAATTTTTTCGGCTAACGACACTCGAAAATCAGGAAGGAAAATGACTTGAAGTTGGTCGTTGGCCCTTGCATCCTGATTGATCACCTGACCCACTTGGCAGATGAGCCGAATAATTTGTTTGGCAGCCCAGTATCCTGGTGCGGCTTTTCCAGCAAAAATGTATGTGTGCGGGACAGGTAAAGTCTCACCGTCTTCAATAATCCGTAAATATTGGTGAATGATATGCATGACATTCAGCAATTGTCGTTTATATTCATGAATACGTTTGGCCTGAATGATAAAAAATGAATCAGGTCGAACTCTTGTTCGAGTGGTATCCCAGATGATTTTGGCCAGTTGTTTTTTATTGTGTTGTTTGATGGAAAGAAATTTTTTGCGAAAGGCAACATTGTCAATACATGGTTCGAGTTGGATAAGTTGGGAGAGGTCCGTAATCCAACTGTTCCCGATTTTTGAGCTGATCTGGTCTGCCAGCAACGGGTTCGCCTGAAGGAGCCAGCGCCGCTGGGTGATGCCGTTGGTTTTGTTGTTAAATCGTTCAGGCCACAGGTCGTAAAAATCTGGGACCAGTTGTGTCTTCACCAGTTCCGAGTGAAGGGCAGCGACTCCGTTGACTGAGTGACTCCCCACAATAGACAAATGGGCCATACGAATATGTTGAGTGTCTCCCTCTTCAATAATGGACATCCGTTTAAGGCGGTCGGGGTCGTTGGGCCATTGGGTTTTCACTACCTGCAAGAACTGGTGGTTAATTTCAAAAATGATTTGAAGATGCCTAGGAAGAACGGTGTTCATAAGAGGGACTGACCATTTTTCTAAGGCTTCAGGAAGCAGGGTATGGTTGGTGTATCCCAGGGTGGCGGTGGTGATATCCCAAGCCTTATCCCAGGGTAATTGGTGTTCATCAATGAGAAGTCTCATGAGTTCGGCGACGGTCAGGGCTGGGTGGGTATCGTTCAGTTGAATGGCCACTTTGGATGGAAAGTCTTCGAGAGTAGTATGTGTTTTGAGGTAGCGTCTCATGATATCGCGGAGGGAACAGGCCACGAGAAAGTATTCCTGGATGAGACGCAATTCTTTCCCTGCATCAATTGAATCTGAAGGGTACAGAACTTTGGAAATGGTTTCTGATGATATTTTTTCCTGCATGGCCTTCACATAGTCACCGTCATTGAACGTTTGCATGTCAAATTCATTAGAAGGTTTTGCGGTAAACAGGCGGAGAATGTTCACCGTGTGGCCGCCATATCCGACAATGGGAAAGTCATGGGGAATACCGATTAATGCCTTCCAACCCAACCACATTGGGGTGCAGTTTCCTTGAAGATCAACACCGTCTTCCACATAGCCATAGAGTGGGACCATGCAGGCTTCTTCGCGACGTTCAATCAGCCAGGGGGAGGCCACCCATAACCAATTATCAGGTTTTTCCTTTTGTCCATGATCATCGATTTCCTGGCGAAATAGCCCAAATTCATAATTGATGCCATAGCCATATCCTGGCATGCCCAGTGTGGCTAATGAATCCAAAAAACAAGCAGCCAATCGGCCCAATCCACCATTTCCCAAGGCGGCATCCGCTTCACTTTCCAAAAGATCTTGAAGGTGTAAATTGAAATTCTTGAGCGCATCTTGATAGATCTGGGTATAGCCTAAATTGGACAGATTGTTAGAAAGAGACCGTCCCATTAAAAATTCCATTGATAAATAATGAAGACGTTTGACGTGGTGTTGTTGGTAGCGGGCCTCGGTGGAAAACATGCCATCAATGATTCGTTCACGAAGCGAAAGGGCCACGGCATGAAACTTCTCATGGAGTGAACTCTGTTCCCAGGAAACGCCCTGGGAATACTGGGTATGGTATTGTAAGGACTTTCCCACCTGTTCTTTCGTAACGGTACGGCGTTTGGTATGACGCCTGTTGGGAATAGTAGGCGGAGAGGAGGCCGTTAGCGATATGGTCTTGGGAGATTTGCCAGTGGTCGTACCTGTGAGGGGAATTTTCCTCTCCGTTCCTTTTTTCTTGAGAGGAGAGGTGGCCGTTTTTTGGGATTTTGAGGCCGCTGTTTTGTGTGGTTTCATGGAATTCCTATAAGGGTTGATGCTCGGGGCGGAGTAAATCAAACAGGGTTTTGACGGGATGAAAGGTGGAATGGGGAACCTCTACGAAAATCGTAATCCAATGGGCCATGGCACCATTCCATAATCCTGGAAGTTCGAGAGTTTTGAGTGCTTGCCCTTCGTGAGATTTGTGTGAAATGAAGCCTGATTGTGGATCACGGAATTGTTGAAGGTCAAACGCATGTCCACAAAAGTCTCGGATCGCACACACCATGTCAACCGGATTAAAGTGTGTCGCGTTCTGGAGAATATGTTGTTGGGCGGAGGAGTCAGGATCGATTTGAGGGGTTTCTACAATTTGCCGGGATTGGGATCCATCAGCATGGGTCACCCAGAATGGTCCACCACCCGGTTCCCCTGTATTTCTAACCATTCCGCACACTCGTATGGGACGGTGTAACGTTTTTTGAATGAACAACAGCTGTTGGTGAGTGGACCGACTTGCCCAATCGGCTGGAAGCGAAATGGATAACCGTTCCTTGAGAAACTGGATGATGGTGGGCATTTGGTCTTGGTTGATATGTCCTTCGACTATTTGGGTGAGGAATGTGGCGATATGTTCTTGTAGAAAAACCAAATAGCCGCCCATGGCTTTTTTGTACACAACAGTATCTGGCTTCAGACGATCGGGAACGACATTATCAATGTTTTTAATGAAGACGAGATCTCCATCAAATCTATTGAGATTGTCGAGAAGGGCTCCATGGCCGGACTGGCGAAAGAGTATCGTTCCTTGTCGATCACGGAAGGGATGGTTGTGTTCATCGACGGCCATGGTATCTGTTGCTGGGTGTTGTTCCGAACAGGAGATGATGACGGTCATGCCTTGTTCATCTAATTGTTGATTGAGGTTTTCTATATGTGTAGTGATAGGGCTCCAGTGTTCTGGGGATATTGTGAAATGAAGGGTGCCTTGCTGTTTATGATCCACGGTATAGGTTACGGCTTCAACCAGATGTTCCTCGATGGGTGTTCGAGGGCCGCCAGGATACGCATGAAACGGGAGTAGTCCTTTGGGGAGTGAAGCGTAGTTGAGACCAGCTGGTGTGAGAAGGGATTGAAGAATGGGTTGAAGGTTTCCTGTTCCTATAAGGTCGCGTATACGAAGATTTTTGTCGCCTAGGTCAGATTCCAAGTGAGGATAGAAAGCGAATCGTTGAAGGTTCTTACAGAAATGTTGAATCGCTGGTTCAGAGGAAAAATCTGTTGTACGGTGATTGGGGTTGCAAGGTGTCTCTTGCGCTTTTGCTTCTTTCAGGAAGGGGAGCAAGGCCTTAAACATTCGACTGGCTGCCCCAGAGGCTGGCACGAATTTCGAAAATCTTCCTGCGGATTGGGCCTGTTCAAACAAAGAGACAAAATGATCAAGGTCCTGTGGGTGGAAGGAGATAATGCCATCATGGAGAGTACATGGCCGATCTAACTGGGCAAAGGGTATTCCTTCCTGAAAGAGGGCCAATTGTTGTTCTATGTGTTCCAAGGAGGCTCCCCGAGCATGGATTTGAGCCAAATCCCTTTCGGTGAGCATATGATCAATGCCAGTCATAACGATTGGTGTAACCCTGATAGTGCTTGGTTAGGGCCCGGATTATGGTTCTGAAGACAGTCTATCAATAAAACATGTCGTCATTTACCCATGAGGTCTTTAGTGATTTGTAGACATTCCATGAAGATAGTGCTGGATATCTCAGCTTTCAATTCACCAAATAGCTCTATGTAAATAGCAAATGGGCTAAGAAATTAGGAGAAAAATTGCAAGAGAACCGAAAAGTGATTAATCGGCTCCGCCTTTGAGATATCCCAGGCCTATTTTGACGGCCCTTCTTGTAATCTCGCACCATCGAACTTCTGGGTACTCCTCGAGAATTTTTGCTGCTTTGCTATCTTGAATATCCAATTGGGTGATTTTGATTATGCCATCGTCAATGTTTACTTCAGCCACGGGATGTCTCCTTTGCCTACCTTTGATACAAACAATAAAAGTAAAATGTTATTGAAATTTGGACTCATGTCTTTCTGCCATCGCCTCTTCTCACGGTCTTTGGATGCAGGGTGGTTTTCTTGACAGGGTAGGAGGTGCATGTTAGCATTTTTTCAAGGTTTTCTCTAACGGTTCCGATCCATATGGGGGATATTATCCAAAATTTGGGAAAGTGAACATAATCATGATGACCCTAAAAATCCGGAATTGGACCAAACTCAGTCAATTGATGATGGTAGGCCTAATGTTGTTAGGTCTGGTGGCATGTGGTGGGCCTCCTGCTTGGGTGGAAGAGGGTTCAGGTGCCCTCAATAAAGAAGGGGAAAAGTCAATTTATGGAGTGGGTTCAGTGGTGGGGGTCCGGAATGAACCCCTGGCCTGGGAAACGGCTGAAAATCGTGCTCGTGCAGAACTTGCTAAGAATTTTGAGACGTATACGGCCTATCTCATGCGTGATTATGCCGCTTCCACTAATGCGGGTGATGTGAACCAAGTCACTGAGGAACAAAATATCGAGCGGGCCGTGAAGACCTTTACGGCGGTGACCCTCAACGGTGTGCGTCCAGTTGGTCGCTACAAAGATGAAGATAAACATGCGTATTATGTCTTGGCCAAACTTTCGTTTAAGGATATGCAAGAGGCGTTAGAACAAGTGAAGGAACTTGAAAGTGAAGTTCGAGAGTATGTGCGAAAGAATGGCGAGCGATTGTTTAATCGGTTGGAACAAGAAGAAACGAAACAACGTGAAGCGTCTTTACCATAGGAATGGATCATTGAATTGAAGAGCTACGTAGGGCAACCCATGGGATCGAGAAAGACAGGCATGCTTATTCGATTACTGATTCTGGGTGTGGTGATGATCTTGACTTTGCAAGCTTGCGGGTCTGGTAAACGAGTCACACGAGTGGATTCAGGTCTAGAAACGGATTTTAGTGGACGATGGAATGATACTGATTCACAGAAAGTTGCGGAGAAAATGATCAAGGAAATGTTGACCCGTCCTTGGTTACAACAATTTTCACAAAAAACAGCTCGACAACCCGTGGTCATTGTTGGGTCTGTCGTCAATACAAGTCATGAACACATTAATGTTGGGACCTTTATTACAGATTTAGAGCGGGAAATGACGAATAGTGGTCAGGTGACATTTGTCGCTTCTAAATCCCAACGGGATGAGATTCGAGAGGAACGCCGTGATCAGGCGATCCATGCTCTGGAAGAAACACAGCAGGCACCGGGTCGTGAAGTTGGGGCCGATTATATCATGAAAGGCTCGATTTCCTCCATTCAAGATGAAGTGGATGGTGTAAAATCTGTTTTTTACCAAGTCGATTTACAACTCGTGAGTTTAAAGGATAACGTCAAATCCTGGTTTGGCCAACATAAAATCAAAAAAATCATTGAGCGACGGCGAACGCTCTTTTAGGACCAATGTGTATTCGTGGCGGAAGTTGGTGATGAATCATTCGGACACAATAGGGCTCTCCCTCCTCAGATCCTAGCATTTTCCTCGTTTCCTGTAACTCGTTTTCCCCTTCTACAAATATGTTTTCGTGTCACCCTTATTCTTGGGTGGTTGCTGGCCACAGGCTGCAGCCTGTCTTCTGATTATTATCGTGGCCTTGAGGCGAGCATCGGCGCGGGAAAATTTGACCATGCTGACAAACTGGTTGCTCAGGCACAAGGTGACTATGGAAGTAAGAGTCGTCTCTTGTATTTGATGGATCGGGGTATGACACTGCATCTTGCCGGTCGGTATCAAGAGAGCAATGCGTTGTTGGAAGAAGCTGATCAATTGGTAGATGATTTGTACACTCGCCGGGTGCGAAATGAAATCACTTCTTTATTGGTGAATGATACGCAAAGGCCCTTTGAAGGGGCATCCTATGAACAGATTATGATTCACGTGATAAAGGGCATGAATTATGCTGTGCTTGAAAATTTTGAGGGAGCTGCTGTTGAGGGAAGAAAAATTGATCATCGATTGAATGTGTTAGCTGATTCTGTAGATTCTGACGACTATCATGATGATCCCTTTGCCCGATATTTCTCCGGCATTCTTTTTGAGGCCCTTGGGGATTTCAATAATGCTCTGGTATCCTATAAAAATGCCTATGAGGGGTACAAAAGATTTCGTTCGTGGTTAAAGATTGAGGTGCCACAATCTTTACAAATTGATTTATTGCGAATGGCCAAAGCCTTGCAGTTAGAGGAGGATTATCAATACTATCAACAAGAATTTTCCAATTTTCCAACCTCCTATGTTGTTGATGACACGGATTTATCACAGATCGTGATTGTAGGATTAACCGGACAGGCGCCCCGAATCGAGGATCAGTTTTTGGATCTTCCGATAAGCCTCAACGCGTTGAAATTGGTGCTCCAAACAAAAGCGGTCACCCGTCGACATTCACGTGGGGCGCGACCTCTTCAATCGGCGTTGTATGGTCTGAACGGGCATGTGGTCCGTGTGGCTCTTCCCAAACTCATTCCACAGCTTTCACGGCTTAGTAGGATGGAGGTCACGATGATAGGCCAGGGAGAAGCCTATTCGGGGAAGAGTCAGTTAGTTCACAATATTACGGCCACAGCAAAAAAAAACTTAGCAGATCGAATGACACGTACGACCATCAAAGCTGTGGCACGAGCTGCGTTAAAACTCTCAATCGCTGAAGGCATTGGAAAGGGTGTTGGAAGTACGGCGAAAAAAAAACATACTCAAAAACTTGTACGCCAAAGCGTCTCTGCATTTTTCAGGATTTTTGCCATTGCCACGGAGGAAGCTGATAAACGATCGTGGCGAACGCTTCCTGGGGCTATCTATTTAACGAGATTATGGGTGAGGCCTGGAACCTATGAGGTCCGTGTGACCCCTTTCAATCGCCAAGGTCAATCCCTATCATCATTCACACATTCCAACGTAACTCTTTCTCCTGGTAGTATTCGATTTTTGACGGCACGCTTGGTTCACTAGACGAGGAGATTGCAAATTGTCTAAATGGTCTCATTTTCTCGTAACGTTCTGTTTGGTCATAGTCGGAGGGTGTGCATTGGGAAAAGGTGGAGAGCCTCCTCTATGGATAATGGGGGGGGACCCTCAATTTACTTCTACACAATACTTGTTAGGAGTGGGGGAAAGCCATAATGTCTCTCAAGCAGAAGAGCGAGCCTATGCCGCGGTCGCGAAGATTTTTCATGCTGATATCCAAGCCCGATTTCATGATACTGAGTCATTTAGGGTGAGAGGGATACTTGGTGAAGAAGTGTCTAGTCGAGATTTACTGTTGCGGCATGAAACGCAAGTCACGACAAACAAAGTTTTGGAAAATGCCAGAATTTTAGATCGATGGATACATCCAAAAAATGGACAATATTTTGCTTTGGCTGGGATTGATCGTGTGCAAGCTGAACAATCACTACTGGATCAGATCAGGGATATGGATAGGTTGATACAGGAGGATGTCGACAAATCAGAACATACAACAGAAAAAATAGTGCGGATCGCCCATCTCAACCGAGCCATCAAGCAGTTAACGAAAAGGCTGGAGTTAAATTCAGATTTACGGATCATTCGTGAAAGTGGAAAAGGGATTCCTGCTCCCTATGTCGTGGATTCTCTCAGAAAAGAACTCACTCAATTTCTTGGTGAACACCTGTTGGTCAAAGTGGAATTGCAGGGGGAATATGCAGAGACCTTGACGGTGGCGTTGCTCAATGGCCTGACGCAGGAGGGGTTTCGGGTTATTGGCGATCCGCGTTCCTCATCTTCAACTCCACCAGATAATGTAACAGGCGGCATGCAACAGGCGGATTATGTCATTAAGGGAGAAGGAATCCTCAAACAATTAGAATTGCCTGATCCGTTGTTTGCGTATGTAGAATGGTGTGGAGAGTTTCGCATTATAGAAACTTCGAGCGAACGGGTGATTGGGGTGGTTGCCGAAAAAGGACGAGAGGGGCATGTGACATCCACAATGGCCCGGGCCCGAGGGTTACGTGCTATGGAAAAGAAATTAGGGGCTGGTCTTGTATCGGTGTTAGCAGGGTATTTATATGGAGAAAGAAATGCAGATGCTGATAAGTCCTCGCTATCCTGTCATTTTTAAGAAGTGAGGGTAGAAAAGTTTTGGGGGGAGGGTATTAATAAATCCTTGGAAGTCTGAATTTATGAACCTAGAAACGGCTGTTTTGCGCCCAACTGCTGTTTCTAGGATACAGAACAATGAAAGTCTATTTGAAGTTCTTTGATCATAAGAGCCCATTCCTGTATTTCCGTCTTGATCTCTTCTAAACCTTTGGATAGATTTTCAATTTTATCCAAGTCCTGGTTGGCCTGATTGGCATTCTTATTTCCTTGAGTCAGTGTCATACACACAGCGGAGGGTACTGGAATAGTTTCTCCGCTCTGTTGGAAGAGGGCATAGGCTCGGTAAATCTGTTCGCGGGTGCGATAGAGCTTTTCTTGTATCAGATGGCGTTGGATCGAATGGTTGGGTTGAGTTTCTTGGGAAAGCAGAGATGATAAAAGAGCCGCTTTACCCATCGTGAGTGCGGCTCCATAAAAATCTTCTTGTTCCACGGACAATAAGGTCGAATATTCTAACCGGAGGAGTTCATCGTGTTGATCTGGAGGTTGGCTCAGCCCCAAGGGTACATTCAAACACAAAAGAATCCCGATGAATAAAAAGCATGGGGAAAATTTTGAGCTCAGAAAGAAAGCAAAAATATTGAAAGTGTGTGAGGAACCCTTTTTTGTCATCATGTGACGAGTTTATTAACCTAGAAACGGTAGTTGGGCGCAAAACAGCCGTGTAAGATATTGGGGTGCATGGTGCAATCAAAAAATTCGTGGTCACCTCGGTGGTGATGAGACATTTTTTTATTGTGCCAGGTGCGTCAAGAGCTTGCGCGGATTTTTGTGATCCAACTGCTGTTTCTAGGTTACAGGGTGTGTGAAAAAGGGTTTCCTGCAAAGAAATAAAAAGAAAACGTCTCTATCCCTCTCACATAATTTGATAGTCTAGATCAACCATTTTGGTTGCGACATTCGCGGCATCCCGAAGTTCCTCCATTTCAGGTGAATTATCTCTAATCAACCAAATTTTTTCATTGAGATCTTCAATGGGTTTGACATAATCGTCATTTCGTAGTTTGGTCATTGACCAGACGACTTCAGTCAAAACGGGGAAATCGATGTCTTCAGAGGAATTCATGTGTTGCAGGGAGGTCGTTAAATATTCCAAGAGGGGGAGATTGGTCATCGGGTCGCCGGTTGAAGCAGCCACGATTCCCAGCCCCTTGGCAGCCGCGGCCTTGATCTGGGAATTATGACCATTTTTTAAAAATTCTGACAAAGTTGGAATGGTGGAACTTCCGAGTCCGGCCATAGCCACAATGGCTTTTTCCGCATAATCTTTATCTTTGATCAATTCCTTGAGAAAGGGGAGTGCCTCTTGTGATTTCTGTTTGGATAACACATCTAATATGCGTAATTTACGGGATTTAGAGGCATCGGCTTCTCCAAGAAAATGAAGAAATCGGCCTGGTTGACCCCATTCCGTCGCCACCATAATGGGGAAGTCAAAGTCTTGTAACTGAATTTGTAACTGGCTGAGAGCGTAAGCTCCTGAGTCATCGGCTTTCGCTGCCTGGGCTGCTTGAATGGGATCTTGAAAGGGCGTTCGCACTTCTTTGTACCACCCAAGATCTTTTCCGTTTAACAGATACGAAAACAAACAAGCGGGTCCTTTCCATAAGCGTGCGGGAGAATCGGCCAACTCGGCATCTCCTCCCGACCGGGTTGTGCCAGACCATTTTTTTCGTTCTTCACATTTGACTTTCAGTTGAACGTCATGGGGTTGTTTTTTATCAGACTCGACCTTATACCCAAGTTCCTCGAGCCGTGGTTTGAGAACCGACACTAAATCGTCTGTGGGTACTCGTCCATCTTCGGTAAGAGCCAGTACGCGTAAATAAATAGTTTCAACTTTTTGAAGTTGTGCACGTTGTTCAGGCGTCTTGTGAACGCGCCGCGCCGAGACGTCGGCCACAATCCCGAAGGTGATCACCATGCTCAACAGTACAGTCCATTTCCACATAAAAAGCCTCCTCCAACAGAAACAAGAAATGAAATGAGGAATACCAAGTATAATTCAGAATACACTGAGGAGTGAAGGGATTATTATAATAATTTTGGTTGCTCCGATATTTTTTGATGGAGGACTAACTGATATGTCCGTCTAAGTCGAGCTGTTTATAGGTCCAATTCGAGGCTTCCCGTAAATCTCTCATTTCTTTGGAATTATCGTAGATGAGCCAGACTTTCTCGTTCAATTGACCCATGGGCTCCATGGAAATATCATCGCGAAGTTTGCCGAGGGACCAGACCACTTGTGTGAGTACAGTAAAATTGATGTCTTCGGATGTTTTTATATTCGGTAGAACGGCCTTGAGGTACTCTACCAAAGGGGGAATGGTGCTAGGATCCCCCGTGGAACCGGCTACATTGCCTAAGGCCTTAGCCGCCGCCGCTTTGATGTCTGATTGCTTCGAGTTCTGGAATAAATCAATAAGAAGGGGAATAGATTCAATCCCCACTCCACTCAGGGCCTCGATGGCTTCCTTCCCTAGATCTTTTTCTTGGAGGAGTTTTGTCAGATGTGGAAGGGCTTCCTCCGATTCCAAATCACTTAACAGAGAGAGGATTTTCAATTTTCGGAGTTTCGGAGTTTCGGTAGCATCCAATAACGTGAGAAGCCTATTAATTTGGCCCCATTCAGCGGACAGGAGTACAGGAAAATCGTATTGCTTCAAAATCGATTGAAGTTGGGTTAAGGCGTAGAGCCCAGAATTGGGTTCTTGGGCGGCCTGCGCAGCTTGAAACGCGTCTTCAAAGGGAGTGCGAATTTCTTTGACCCAACCAAGGTTTTTCCCACCGATTAAATAGGTGATGCGACAGGCAGGCCCTTTCCATAACCGAACAGGGGCATCAGCTAATTCCGCGTCTCCTCCAGCAGCGGTGGTCCCTGTCCACGTTTTGCGTTCCTCACATTTGACTTTCAGTTCTACATCAAAGTCTTGGGTACGATCAGTGACGACCGAAAAACCAATTTCTTCCATTCGATCCTTTAAGACTTGTTGGATGGACGTTGCGTCCGCCCGGCCATCTTCGGTAAGTGCAAGGACATTGAGGAGTACGGCTTGGGCTTGGCTGAGTTGAGATTTTTGTTCGGGAGTGAGATGGGAGCGACGGGCAAAACCATCGAGGGTGAGTCCGAGAGCCAGGACGATAATAAGAAAAGTCGTTGAAAGTCTCATCATTCTCTCCTTTGGCCCAGATTGAATTTAGTAAGGGGTCTCTACCATAAATCAAGTCTTGGATTGAAAAGAGACAGAGTCAATACAGAGTTCGAAGTCCATCTGATCATAAATATAGCCAAATCCATCAAATTACCACATCTTTTAATATACTCCCCTTATAAAAAAACCATCAACCCGTTATTCGGAGGACCACATCGATTTTTTGGGATATCCTCTAAATTCATTCTGTTGAACCCTCTCCTAACCCCGCGATATACTGCCACTTATGTTTACCGGTAAAAAGATTACCTTTTTAGGGGCTGGGAATATGGCAGAGGCCTTAATTTCCGGGATGATTAAAGGGAAATTGGTTTCCCCAGCCCAAATCTGTGCAACAGATATTGATCTTAAACGATTAAAGTATATGGAGCCAAAATATAAGATAAGGGTGAGTTCCGATAATCAAAAAGCTGTCTCCACAGCAGATATTATTGTTGTTGCAGTCAAGCCTCAGGTTCTGCAGGAAGTCCTTGGTGGCCTGAAATTGACGTCCAAACGAAGTCGATTCGTGATATCGGTGGTAGCTGGCACCACCATTGATACACTCCGTGGGCAGTTGCCCAAAGAAACGCCGGTCGTTCGGGCCATGCCCAATACGCCTGCCATGGTTTCGGAGGGAGTTACCGCTCTAGCCTCAGGGCCAGGTGTTTCTTCCAAAGATATGGATCAAACCGAGAGTATTTTTCTATCTGTGGGAAAAGTGGTGAAAGTGAATGAGTCTCTCATGGATACCGTGACTGGGTTAAGTGGGGGAGGACCAGCCTATGTCTATATGATGATAGAAGCGCTGACCGATGGCGGGGTCAAAATGGGTTTATCCCGACCCATCGCTCATTTATTATCAACCCAAACGGTGTTGGGCGCGGCCAAAGTTGTATTAGAAAGTGGGGAACACCCAGGAAGCTTGAAAGACCAAGTGACTTCGCCTGGAGGCACCACCATAGCGGGTGTTCATGAATTAGAAAGAGGGAAATTTCGGGCCATCATTATGAATGCGGTAGAGAGTGCAACGCATCGCTCTCAAGAATTGGGTCGGCAGTCACAAGGAAAAGATTTGAAAGGGTGGCGCCAAACAACAAAAAGAGGGCCTTCCGTTGCTGCTAAAAGATCTAGAAAAAGATGAGTGAGTCGGGCAGTTTTGTAACGAAAGGAGTCGAGGGTGCAATATTGGGTCAAAGTCGTATTTGTGGATAGTCAGGAATTACTGATTTCGGATGCCGTTCGACATACGATTAGTGATGATATGGAAATTCTGGAAATTGATACTCCTAAGGAAGTGACGATCATTCCCTTAAAACAAATTAAATATTTTTCCTGTGATGCCAAGGTCTTTTCTGGTTCCAAAAGTTAACAATAAGGCAAGATGCCTGGGATGATTCCCTTTCTTCACCAGAAACCTTCCAGTAAATATTTTCCATGCTAAGCCTGTTTTCCATCAGGGATTCATTGGCCCATTGAGGGCCCAATGGCCGGATGGTCATGATATTTTGGATCCCAAACTCACTAAATTTAAAAAAAACTGTTATGGTGGTTGTACGCATGTATTCCTATATGGGCGTAACCCTATAATATTATTCATGTTATGCGAATGTGATGCGTAAGATGCGTAAATTGTTGTTTTTATTGAAGACTAGATAGATTCCTGTCATTTTTGCTATAATACGTGAGTTTGGGTAGGTAGTGATGGCAAAGATGATTGATTGAGGAAAGGGCAAAAAAAATGGAGCGGCGAGTGACGTCACATACAGAAGAAGAAGAAATGAATCAAAGACGACATCTTTTAGATTTAGCACGAAAAGGTGATGAAACAGCCATTGGTCGGCTTTTAGAGCTCTACCAGGTCAAGGTCTATAGTGGAGATAAACTACGAACACTAAAAGTTGGGAAAAACTCAGCCCTAGCCCCCGTTCCTAAGAAAAAGACCAAAGCTATTGCCACGGTTCCGGCAAAAAAGAAGCCCGCAAAACGGGAAACATCCTGGAGGGCTCCGCATACCTCAAGAAAAACGCATACGGCAAAAACACATACAGCCAAAACGCACACAGTCAAGCGTGGCAAGACCACTGCCAAAAAAACAAAAACCCGATAAGGCGATTGTTGAAAAATGGTGTGAGAGGTTGCGGGTTAGGTCTTACGGTCAGGCTGTCGAAAAATTTTAAGTCGTCACTTTGTGAAGGTAAGTACAAGGCGAAGTTTCTATCGGACTTCGACCCTGAGTCCCCCTCCTGCTAATTTTTGAGCAACCGTATCAGCAGTTTTTCGTTCCCCAGCATAGACTTCTGCGCTTCCATGGTGGTCAATTCTCCAAGCTAATTCAAAAGCTTTGGATGAATTCATGCCAGGGATATTTTGACAAAACAAATCGACCACTTGCTGATAGGTGTGGCAATCGCAATTATGAACAATCACCTCAGCTTCAAAATCGCTTCCTGTTCCTAACCCGGTACCTTCCTCAATAATTTCTGTGGTCTCAGGGATAGGGGTGGCGCTGGCCATGTTCGCTATGATCTCCTCTCACGACAATCCATGACGTACATGTGTTGTTCCCTTCCAACCGAAAAGGTTCAGTGTGGGTAGGGGTAAATCATAAACCAGGCAACACACAAGACTTGAAGGCCTTCTACAAGTACTATACTTAGTATTCGGTTACTTGAAAAGTTGAATTAAGGGTCAAAAAAGAAGATCAATCTATCCCTTGAGGCCCAGAATGTTCATGTTAAGGAATATGGCCTCTGAACCGATGACAAGCCTTAGAGCCTAAGCCTTTCAAGAGAATGGGTGTCTCTTGAGGGTACCGGTCAGCGAAAAATAGAGTTTGGGCAGTCCAGATTGTCATTGCAAGCGTGAAAAACACGCCTATACTGAAGGGGGTTTAACAGTATGGGGAAGGTGATTCTTCTCACAGGAGCAGCAGGATTTATTGGAAGCCATACGGCGGATGCATTATTGGCTCGCGGTGACCAGGTCATCGGTCTTGATAACTTAAATGATTATTATGATCCCGCCAGGAAAGAAGCAAATTTAGCTGAGGTCAAAGAGGGATTAGCGCAAAAAGGGAAATCGGATCAATTTACCTTTATAAAAGGGGATATTCGTGATCCCAAAATCCTCAAGGAAATTTTTACCTCCTATCAATTTGATTCGGTGGTGCATTTAGCCGCGATGGCTGGTGTGCGTGTCTCCATTGACAATCCTCATTTATATTATGATGTCAATGTGACCGGAACCTTAAATTTACTAGATGCCGCCATCAAGCGGGAGGGCTCAAAAGCTGGAACCAAACATATTCCGGCCTTTGTGTTTGCCTCCACTTCATCAGTCTATGGCAACACGAAGGTGATTCCATTTAAAGAAGACGATTTTTGTGACAGGCCTCTGGCCCCCTATGCAGCCAGTAAACGAGCGAGTGAGATGTTAGGGTTTTCCTATCATCATCTCTATGGGGTGCCGTTTACCAATTTACGATTTTTCACCGTCTATGGTCCTCGAGGTCGTCCAGATATGATGGCGTATAAAGTCTTAGACAATATCTTCTTTGACCAAGAAGTTCCTTTGTATAATTCTGGACAAATGCATAGGGATTGGACGTTTGTTGAAGATATTGCCGCTGGAATTTTAGGAGCCGTTGATCGTCCATTGGGATACGAAATCATGAATTTGGGAAGAGGCGAACCCGTCTTATTAGCGGAGTTCGTATCGTTTATTGAGCAATTAGTGGGCAAGAAAGCCAATTTGGTTCCAACCCCAATGTTGGATGCCGATATCGCTTATACGTTTGCGGATATTTCCAAAACGAAGGATTTATTGGGATATGATCCTACAGTCTCCGTCAAAGAGGGAGTGACACGGTTTTGGGAATGGTACCAGCGAGTGGTATTGAAAAAATAAAGAAACCTGTGTGTAGGATTCCTGGGTGAGTGATGCACCCAAGAGAGTGGTAAACGGTCAGTCCTTCCATCTTGAAAGACTGACCGTTTGAGTGTTGAGGCGTTACATTCCTGAGAACGTGTTCCTGCCCAATCTCAAAAAGTCTCCAGTCATTTTCACCTATACCCTCTAATAGCCCAATTTCCCCAGAGAGCCTTGATACTTTGGTGGTCCTAAGGAATCAAACACCAAGCAGAGGGCTGTTGTCTCTCCCAATCCCTTTTTTCTCGATATAACAGATAAATATTCTTGGTTCAGGTCGATTGATTCCCTCATTTGTACCTGATTAATTGATTCGGTTGCGTGAAGATTCTGCCACTCTGTATCCATTACGCCCCTCTCTCCTTTGTTTGTCTAACTAGTTGATCCTAATCAAGTTTTTTAATTATTTTCCGATAAGCCTCACAGAAATACAGAAATACGTGAGAGAAATGAGATGGTTTTGTACAAATTGAATGGGATGGTAGGGCATTGAATAAACACATGGGGGCACTGATCAGCAAACTGATTGGTGGAGGAGGACACATGAGAAAACCAAGCACAACATTCACCCTTTTGGGAGTTGTGGGAATGGCACTGATAGTTAGTCAAGGCTGCGGTGAAAAGTCCCATCTATTCTCAACAGGAGATGAATCTGGGGAACAAGGCCAACACAGTCAATATGCTGAAGGAGATATTGATCGTTCCAATCCGTGGCCACATTCAGAAAATGGGATGAGGCCGGACGGGACCTATGCCCCAGGTGAATATCCGAATGGGGCCTCGGAGTCAGAGTCCTCTCATCCAGGAGCAAACAATCCAGCACTGGCCCAATTAAGCGAAAATGGAGAGGGTCATTCCGCAGGTGGCCAAGGTCCTGGTGAACATGACTGGAAAAACGGACCCTTAGCGGGATTGCAAGAGTTGGGTCAACAAGGACAAGGGTATTCCTATGATCCTTTTACAGGACAAAGTGCCATACCCGAAGAACGCGTGACTGATCGCTTCGCATTTAGCGGTGCGGCTCAACAGGGGGCAGGGTCATCCTGGGGGGGACCTGATGGCCAGTATCAGGCCAATGCCCAAGGAGGGCACGAAGGGGGCACCGGCATCCAACCATTTTATAACGGCCAAGGTGAAGCTCCCTTCCAAATGTATCAAGAAGGGGCCTACGATGAGAATGGTGTGCGGGTGGAGTTACAAGATGTGTTTTTTGAATATGATAGTTGGCGGATTACCCAGGAAGGGACCCAAGCTTTAGCACACGATGCCGAATGGTTAGGGGAAAATCAAGAACGCTCACTCATGGTAGAGGGTCATTGTGATCAAAGAGGATCCCAAAATTATAATTTGGTGCTAGGAAAAAAACGGGCGGAAGCGGTTCGATCGTACCTGATTGATTTAGGGGTGGAGTCATCCCAGGTTCAAGTCATTTCTTTTGGAGAGGAACGGCCATTTTGTATGGGATCTAACGATCGGTGTATGCAATTGAATCGGCGAGGACATTTAGCTCTCCATAAAAATTAATAGTATTGAAGCATCGCGAAAATGATGGGGCGGTGATCGAAAGATCACCGCCTTTTTTTTATTTCTTATGTTGGATCGCCCTTGTGGGAATTCCTGTATGACGGGATGAAGCCAGGCCACGGTACCCATCAAAAAAACATGGTCAAAATCTTGCCACACAAAGGAGGTGATGGTAGAGTGGCGATCGTCTTGCCAAGCAGTGCCGGAGTGGCGGAATTGGTAGACGCAAGGGACTTAAAATCCCTCGGTTCGTAAGGACCGTGCCGGTTCGATTCCGGCCTCCGGCACCAATAAATCAATGAGTTAGAATCCATCATCCTTCCACCTTCCGCGCCCCTAATTCAATCATTTTCCCCATTTCTTCCCCATTTCTTCCTTGAGATAGCCTGAGGGCTGCGTTTCGCAAATCATCCTCAGAAACGATGTTGTAGCGATCAAATACGGATCGGGTTCGATGCCCAGAAATTGCCATACACACCTTCGGATCAATGCCCTGTCGAATATTGTTTCGAATACTCGTTCTGCGAAAATCATGGAAGAAATGGGGAAGAAATGGGGAAAATGATTGAATTAGAGGCAAGGAAGGTGGATAGATGATTGCATGTAAGTGGTTGATTTTTTGGTG
>CAZKRH010000238.1:0-2782 GCA_964555115.1 uncultured Nitrospiraceae bacterium
GAATAGGCCCTCGGATTAAACCC
Organism: uncultured Nitrospiraceae bacterium; assembly: GCA_964555115.1. Classification (GTDB taxonomy): domain Bacteria; phylum Nitrospirota; class Nitrospiria; order Nitrospirales; family UBA8639; genus CAZKRH01. The sequence goes on from CAZKRH010000238.1 coordinate 24, forward strand.
ACTTTCAATCACCGACAAATAGACCAATTCTTGGGGCAATCCAAGTTCGGCAAAAATTTGTTCCACTACGGGCTTATACTTTTGAAACCGATCTAACCATTCTTGAAATCGATCAGGAATGACTGTTTGGAAGTATCGAATCTTGCGTTCAACAGAAGGATTGAGGATGAGGGGAATTTCTCCATACAGCAGTTCAGGTTCGGCTTCCGCTTCGCTGGAGGAAGCCGCGAAGAGTTTCCCGTACCGCCATAACTTTGGAGTGGAATCAGTCCTGGTTTCAGAAAACGGAAATTGGGGAAGATTCAGGCGCGCCACATTTGATGAATCAGAAGATCTCGCCCACTCAGACTGGGACACTGAATTAAAGGATGAACCCCTTAAATCCTTAGCATGTTGTTCTTGGTCCAGGCGGGATTCAGAAAAAAGAGGACTCGAGGAAACAGAAGAAGATCTAACCGTGGGTTCCCCATTCAATAAAACTGAGCCATTTCCTATTCTAAAAGCGAAGGTGTCCTCACCTTGGGAAACAATCGCCCTATTCAGTGATAAAACCGACGTGTTCGATTCCTGGCTCCCAAAATAAAGGAGCCCAGCACCACCCGAAACCGTTTCATGGTTTTGAGATTGGGCTGAAGACTCTAGCCGAGACTCAGACTGTGCCAATGCAATCGACGGCACCAAAAAGAATAACCCAATTGAAAAGGGGACAATTCGTCTCAACAAGAACTCCGGGAACACATTCATGTCTAAGTGCCTCATTTTATTATAATTTTCGGCTTTTACAGATCGTACTTGAAAGACTAATTGCAACAGCATTCTGTGTCAAGGAGCAATACTCTCTGTAATACTTTTCGGCAGAACGCACAAAATCATAAGCAATTTCTTGCAACATCCTATAATGTACACCGGACTTTGGACACATCACAAAACAGGGCACAACTATCATACACATACGCCGGATGGTCAATCTTTACCAGAAGGGTACTCCCAAACTAAAAAATGTCGCCTCCCTATATCAAAAGGCAACCGGCAAAGGGCTCAATTGAGATTACGGACCCTGAAACTTTCCACCATTATTCACTATACGCCTCAACGTAAATTCCCCACCAGGCTCTAAGGGATCGTTATCATTTCCAATTCTCGTATACCACCACCGTCCGCGAGCCGACATTCCATCTTTTGCAAGCCGAGCTTCCAAACCACCCTCGCGATCATTGCCCAATTGAACCCATCTTCCTTTCCACAGACCGTTCGATAAAGCGGTGGTCTCGAATCGTCCTTCCTGCCAGTCGTACGGGCCATTCCCATGCCGATCCAACAACAATTCGTACACAACCTCTCCCTGGTGATATTCCCACATTCCAGAGAGATTCACTGGGGAATCCCCAGAAGATTCCAATGATACCCGAACTTGTTCCTCCAACAAAACCCCCTCCCCTTGCGGTGTCGAAACACTGTGGCACCCCGCAAGATTCAGAATAACCAACACACAAAGGAAACCAGGCAATGTATGTTTCATCGACCATCGAATCCTTGCACCTCTTCCAACACATTCCTGTGATTGTATTTTCACGATTTTCTCCTCTAATGTTAGGAAAAAAAGATGGCACCATAGGGTTGCAAGGGCTCTATATGCCTCCGATTCGACTATTCACAGCGGTCTCAGAACATGCTAGGGAAATTTTCTTTTTTGCTCCTGTATCCCATTTTCAAAATCCAAAACAAAAGTGCACGATGGCGCCGAGATTGCTTGATCGTCCATTCACCTTCTTGTTCTCATTACTCATGGGGATTCTGCTCTTCTTAGCCATCATTGGAACGTATGGATTCTATGCCATTCAACAAGATCTTTTGACGAATTCCCGAGAAAGCCTGGCACTGGCCGCTTCTGACATTGCCGGCAAAATTGATCGCTTGGCACTCGAACAGGTTAAGGATATCGATTTTGTTGCCCAATCCCTTGACCTTCTATCCCCAAGGGCTGACAACATAACCGACATTCTACAGTGGATCAAGAACACCCATCCCTCTTTCCTCTTTTTTGCATTCCTAGGCTCTCATGGAAGAGTGACGCCTTCCATCTCTCGATCCTAAATTGGCCGTGAGTTGACCCACCTGCAAGGATTCAGGGTCATCCGGAGTGGACAATCCCATCATAATTGAGGTGGGCAATTCTTTTGATAAAGACCAACGGAGTTTGTCGCTGCTAATAAAAGATCCCCACCGCAAGCAGCGGGGTATTCAGCGGAATACTTATCATACTTTCTATAATGAAACCCGCGTAGCAGATCTACGGGGAATAACTAGATTAAAAATTTCAAATTCCAATTTTATCGGCGCGATGGAATAATCCGATGGAGTTCTGCCAATGCCCATACCGTGAAAGACGCAATGGGTATCGTGCACATACCTGAAGGTACCGGTTTAGGGCTCACCTCTGTCGCGAGATCGTCGAACACCATGGGGGGACCATCACCTCACCGGACAACCCCGCCGATGAGGCGACCTTTCATATTCGCCTGCCCGTCTATCAGGCGTCTCCTGTTCAGAATTATGAGAGTGACAAGGAGCATCACGCTCTGTACTATACAATTTTTTTTGGTCCCCGATCATGAATGGGAAAGGAATGAAGATCTTAGTCGTTAATGATGAAAAAAACATGCGCGGGACCCTCGCGGCAATTTTAGCAGAAAAAGGATACACCGTGGCGGAAGCGGCCACTGAAGAACAAGCTTTGGACCGGTGCCAGCAGCAGGCAT
>CAZKRH010000239.1:0-3173 GCA_964555115.1 uncultured Nitrospiraceae bacterium
GATTGTGATACTTGGATCTACCGGATCTATTGGTATCAACACCCTAGACATTGTGAAGAGGTTCCCCCACGATTTCTCTGTTCTTGGATTGGTGGCAGGTACCAATGTTGAGAAGCTGGAGGAGCAAATTCGAACCTTTCAGCCATCTATTGTTGCCATGTCTGACCCCAAGGCGGCCCAACGACTGAGGGACAAAACCTCTGATCTCTCCATCGATATCCTTGAAGGCCCTAAAGGTATTGAGGAGATCGCCTGCCATCCAGATAGCCATCTGGTTATTTCTGCCATTGTTGGGGCAGCTGGCTTAGTACCCACCTTATCCGCCATCCGTGCCGGCAGACGCGTGGCCTTGGCTAATAAAGAACCCATGGTCATGGCTGGCCAACTCATGCAGGAAGAAGCGCGCCTGCAAGGCCATCCCATTTTTCCCATCGATAGTGAGCATAGCGCGATTTTTCAATCTATTGAAGGACACCGACGAGAGGATATTCGGCGAATCATTCTCACCGCTTCGGGAGGCCCCTTTTGGGAAGCGTCACTCACAGAGATGAAACAGGCCACCCGCGAACAAGCGCTTCAACACCCGAACTGGAAAATGGGCGCAAAAATCACTATTGATTCAGCCACCTTAATCAACAAAGGCCTCGAAGTCATTGAAGCCAAATGGTTATTTGAGGTACCTCCGGCTCAACTCGATGTCGTTATACACCGAGAAAGTATTATTCACTCCCTGGTGGAATATATCGACGGGTCTGTCATAGCCCAACTTGGCCTTCCCGATATGCGAACTCCCATTTCTTATGCCATGAATTATCCAACTCGAGTTCCGTTAGAACCGCCTCCCTTCGAATTAGGGAAAATTGGTTCATTAACATTCTTTGAACCCGATCATGAACGATTTCCTTCGTTAAATTTGGCGTTCCGAGCCTTAGAGGAAGGTGGAACCATGCCCGCAACCTTGAATGCCGCCAACGAAATTGCGGTAGAGGCCTTCCTTCACAACGGCATTGAATTTCTTGAAATTCCCCACGTGATCGAACAGACCATGGCCGCCTGCCCTGTCACATCCATAACCGCCCTCGAAGATGTCCTCGAGGCCGACCAATTGGCCAGACACAAAGCCTCAGAATTTGTCCATACTCTCACCAAATAATGTGTTGAAGGAGAATTTCTTTTGAATAGTTTGTTTGCCTTCCAACCGGAATCCATTTTTCTTATTGGCCAAAAACTCTGGTGGTTTTTAGTTGTCCTTGGCGTATTGGTCACCTTCCACGAATTTGGACATTTTATCATTGCGCGATGGGCTGGTGTTCGAGTCCTGAAGTTTTCTATTGGGTTTGGACCCAAGTTATTTGGATGGCAAAAAGGTGAGACCGAGTATATCGTGGCTGCGATCCCCTTAGGTGGATATGTCAAAATGTTTGGGGAGGATCTGAACGAAACGATTTCTCCTGAAGATCAAGAATGCTCTTTCGTTCATAAGTCCTTAAGTAAACGTTCCCTCATTGTTGCCGCAGGGCCAGCATTCAATTTTCTCCTGAGTTACCTCATTTTTTGCGTCTGGCTCGCCACAGGGATTCCTGTCTTAATTCCTAGCTTTCAAGAATTGAGCCCTACCGTGAACGCCATTCGACCAAATTCCCCAGCTGCCACCAGTGGATTACAAGTTGGAGACAGGATCACCCTAATCAACAATCGAGATATTTCGACTCAGAATGATGTGTTGATCGCCGTAGCCGAAAGTCACGGAAAACAACTTACTGTCGATGTCATCCGAGGGGGAAAACTTAAAACCTTTTTCATAACCCCAGAAGTATTCACACAAGACAAAGAGGGAAATCCTGTCTACGCCTTGGGTATTGAGGAAACCCCAGCCATCGTCACATCCTTGGTGAAAGGGTTACCAGCTGAAGCAGGAGGCCTTTTGGAAGGCGATCGCATTACCAAAATCGATGAGGTGGATATTCATACCTGGCGGCAAATGACAGAAATTGTTCAAAAGCATCCTAACAAGACCTTGGCTATAGTGGTTGAACGACATGGAACACAGCAGGTCGTCCATGTCACACCTGAATCCCACCAAGGCACCAATTCAGAAGGTGAACCTATTGAGATTGGGAAAATAGGCATCATTGGACCAGGTCGGTCGATGATATCGGCTTCCAGTTTGTGGGCTGTCCCCCTTAAGGGTCTTGAAGCGACTTGGGGTTGGATGGAACTGACGGTCATCGGGATTACCAAAATGTTTTCAGGGGAAATATCTCCAAAAAATATTGGCGGCCCTATTATGATTGCCAGTGTTTCTGGAGAGGCAGCCCAGCAAGGCGTGGGCAATCTGGCTTTTCTCGTTGCCATTCTCAGCATCAATTTAGGCATTTTGAATCTGTTACCCATCCCGATTTTGGATGGTGGACACCTCTTATTTTTCGCTTTTGAAGCCATATTAAGAAGGCCCCTTGGTGAGAAACAACGAGAATTTGCCCAACAGGTTGGTCTCGTTTTATTAGTGGGGATTATGGTGTTTGCCTTTTGGAATGACATTGAACGATTACTTCAATAATTAGTACAGTCAGGGATATGTCTATCTTCCCGTCAAATCCCTTTCTTCTTCCTCTGCCCTATCACTGCTTCATAGTCTCAATTCAATCCTAATGCCCATGTCCGCTACACTTATTAACTGAGGTTCTCCTTCTATGCGTATGTCCCAAGTCCTGATTCCCACATTACGAGAAGATCCTGGAGAAGCGGAGATTATCAGTCACCGTCTCATGTTACGGGCGGGATTTATTCGAAAGGTGGCTGCAGGAATTTACACCTACCTCCCCCTTGGGCTCCGTGTTATACGAAAAATTGAAAATATTGTCCGTGAAGAAATGAACAAAGCTGGCGCGCAAGAAGTGCTGATGCCCATTTTATCCCCAGCGGAACTTTGGCAAGAAACAGGCCGATGGGATTTTTATGGCAAAGAACTCCTCCGCTGCCAAGATCGACATGATCGAGCATTTTGCTTTGGTCCCACTCACGAAGAAGTCATCACTGACCTGTTTCGAAGAGAAGTTCGCTCCTATCGCCAACTTCCCCTGAACTGCTACCAAATTCAAACAAAATTTCGTGATGAAATTCGCCCTCGTTTTGGATTGATGCGAGGCCGTGAATTTCTGATGAAAGATGCC
>CAZKRH010000240.1:0-4180 GCA_964555115.1 uncultured Nitrospiraceae bacterium
AAGCCGCGATGGAAAAGGGCAGTTTAGCAAATTTGGGGATTGGAACTGGGAGTAAAACTGGGAGTGAGGTGGTACCTGTCAGGAAGGATGCACCGCAAGTGGTTGATTTAATGGCGCGCCTGGAGAGACTCGAACTCCCAACCCTCGGTTCCGAAGACCGATGCTCTATCCATTGAGCCACAGGCGCGTGAGAGTCATTTGATCTATTTTGCGGGCCGTTGTCAACTTGCACTTTCTTTAAAAAATACCGTGTGTGTTGGGGACCTGTTGAATAAAAATTAATAGATCTCGGGAGTGGGCATATCGATTTCGGGTTTATTCGCATCCGGCAGGATTTTTTTGATTCGCCGCTGAAATTCTCTAATTCGTTCTCGTTCTGGAGCGGTAAAGTTTACTTTTTCTTCTTTGTGCATTTGCACGAGATGTTCAAGGGCTAAGAGCAGTGGAGGCACGGCATCATACACCCGACCCGCTTCAAAAGCTTCGAGGGAATCCACAAAGAGGGGTGGAATGGATTTATAGGTATGGCCGGCACCATCACGAAATTTATAGACGATCTCTTCGTAGGATTCTACGGCCTCAAGCGTCGGGCGAATTCCCTGGGGCATTGCCATAAAGGATTGGGCTGGCACCTTCCCCGCAAAGGTTGCCAAGGCGGCAATGATTTCTCCGAATGTGTCGATGACTTGGCCTTGTTCCATGTTCCTACTATCTGTGAATGCCCCCTCGTCCCTGGTGAATTTCACCTCTTACTCTTATCCTATTCTGGGGGTTTCTCTGTCAAATGTTGTAAATAGGTTTGTACGTCGACCATGTCGGCTGGAAGGGGAGCATGAAACTCCATGGGTTTTTCTAACACTGGGTGGAGAAACCCCAAGGTTTTGGCGTGCAGCATCACCCGTGGAATGGTTTGATCCTCTACCGTCATCACTTTTTTTCCTCCATAGGTGTAATCCCCAAGAATGGGCAATGCAATGGAAGTGAGGTGCACCCGCAATTGATGGGTTCGACCTGTGCCTGGGAATAACTCCATCCGCGTGGCGATTTTTCCAAATCGCTCGGCGACTCGATAGGCCGTTAACGACTCCTTGGGTCGGTTGGTTCGCGTGGAGAATTTTTTTCGATCTTTGGCATCACGCCCAATGGACACCTCAATCTTTCCTTCGCCGTGTTTGGGTTTTCCATACACCAGCGCTTCATACACCCGCGTGATCGTGTGCAGTTTAAACTGTGCCGCCAGTCCCCGATGAGCGTGATCCTGCTTGGCTACCACAAGAATGCCTGTGGTGTCTTTATCCAAACGATGGACGAGGCCCGGTCGTTCTTTACCGCCAATGGATGACAGCGAATCGGGATGTTCTCGCATATGATGTAAGAGGGCATTGACCATCGTTCCCGTCCAATGTCCTGGAGCGGGGTGGACGACCAGCCCTGCTGGCTTATTGACCACCAACAGAAATTCATCTTCATAGACAATGTCTAACGGGATGGGTTCGGCTTGGATGTCTAAAGGTTCCGGTCGGGGTACGGTGAGAATGATGCGATCACCCGGACGGATTTTATGGCTGGGTTTTATCGTCTGGCCATTAATCGTGATATGGCCTTCTACAATCAACCGTTGGAGCGCGGAGCGGGAAAATAACGGGTCGCGATTCGCGAGAAAATGATCCAGGCGTTTGGCGGTTTCACCAGGGGTGACGAGTATTTCTGTCCGCGTTTCTACATAAGACATGGAAGCGGATTGGGGCAGGGGAGAAATGGGAGTTGATTACCCGCGAGAACCTTGTTTCCGATGTTCTGCAATTTTTTGTCGGAGTCGGGCCTTTTCTAAACTGACTCGCGCTTCTTCGACTTCTGAGGGGAGTCCCCCTCGATCTAATCGAGCTTCGGCTTTTTCTACCGCCGCTTGGGCCTGTTCTTCATCAATATCTTCGGCTTTCTCTGCCACCTCGGCCAAGATCGTGACTTTGTGCGGAGTCACTTCCGCAAATCCCCACAGGATCGACATGTATTCTATCTGTTCGCCGATCCGATAGTTTAATTCTCCAATGCGAAGGGTGGTCAGAAATTGACAGTGTCCTGGGAGCACTCCAAATTCGCCTTCTGAGCCGGGGACCGTGACTTGATCCACCTCTTTGCTAAACAAGAGATGATCGGGGGTGACGACCTCCAGGAGAATTTTTTTGTCAGTTGCGGTGGCCATACTTATTTGACCTCAAGTTTCTCCGCTTTCTCTATGACTTCCTCAATGGAGCCCACCATATAAAAGGCTTGTTCAGGCAGGTCATCGTGTTTCCCTTCCACAATTTCCTTGAAGCTGCGGACGGTATCCTTGAGTTTGACATATTTTCCCGGAGTCCCTGTAAACGCCTCGGCCACATGGAAGGGTTGTGACAGAAACTTTTGTAATTTTCTGGCTCGTGCCACGACTTGTTTGTCTTCTTCTGATAATTCATCCATTCCCAAGATGGCGATAATGTCCTGTAGGTCTTTATAGCGTTGCAACGTCCTTTGGACTTTTTGCACCACATTATAATGTTCTTCACCCAACACATATGGATCTAAAATTCGTGAGGTGGAATCCAACGGATCCACCGCTGGATAAATTCCTAACTCGGCCAATTGCCGCGACAATACCGTCGTGGCATCCAAATGGGCAAACGCGGTGGCTGGAGCCGGATCAGTTAAGTCGTCGGCCGGCACGTAAATCGCTTGCACCGACGTAATCGATCCTTTTTTGGTGGAGGTAATGCGTTCTTGCAACGTTCCCATTTCCGTTCCCAAGGTTGGCTGATACCCCACTGCCGACGGCATCCGGCCTAACAGTGCAGATACCTCCGAACCCGCTTGGGTAAACCGGAAGATGTTATCTATGAACAACAACACGTCTTGGCGTTCTTCATCTCTAAAATATTCGGCAAGGGTGAGTCCCGTTAACCCCACTCGGAGCCTTGCTCCCGGGGGTTCGTTCATCTGTCCATACACCAAGGCCGCTTTAGACTTTGAAAAGTCTTTGGGATCAATGACCTTGGAGTCTTGCATTTCGTGCCAGAGATCATTGCCTTCCCGGGTTCGTTCTCCCACACCGGCAAACACTGAATATCCACCATGATGGAGCGCGATATTGTTGATGAGTTCCATGATGATGACCGTTTTGCCAACCCCCGCTCCTCCGAACAGGCCGACTTTTCCCCCTTTGGCATAGGGCTCTAACAAGTCGACAACCTTTATGCCGGTCTCCAATACTTCTGTTTTCGTTTCCTGTTCTTCTAAGGTTGGGGCGGGACGGTGAATCGACCATCGTTTCTCGGTGGGGATTTTTCCAAATCCATCCACGGGTTCTCCCAGGACATTGAGCACTCTCCCTAAGGTTTCTTTTCCTACGGGTACGGAGATGGGTGCTCCGGAATCTGTGACCGACATGCCTCGCACCAAACCATCGGTTGAAGACATGGCCACTGACCGCACCCGGTTTTCTCCAAGATGTTGGGCCACTTCCAAGGTGACATCTATGGCATTTTGCCCAGTGCCAGCATTGGCCGCTGCTTCAACTCTGATCGCATTAAAAATATTGGGTAGTTTTCCTGGTGGAAACTCTACGTCCACCACTGGCCCAATGACTTGGATCACCTTTCCGGTTTCCGTGCTCACAGCATGCTCCTTCGTTTAATGAGGCCTGGGCTTGAGATACAGGGTTGCAACACGTTCGTTGCTGTCCCATTCCCTACTTGAGGATCTCTGCTCCCCCGACAATATCCATGAGTTCTTTCGTAATCGCAGCTTGCCGCGTTTTATTATAGGTCAATGTCAATTGCTTGATGAGCTCACCAGCATTACGCGTGGCGCCATCCATGGCTGTCATTCTGGCTGCTTGCTCCGCGGCAGCAGACTCCAACAACACTCGATAGGTTTGGATTTCAAAATGTTTCGGCAATAATGAATTAAATAAATCATGTTCGTCCGGTTCATAGAGATAGGACCCTTGGGGTGCTGAACTTTCTGTTTGGCCGGATTGGTCTGTGTCCACCGATTCAATGGGCAGGAATTGTTCGACCACGACACGTTGTGCCATGACCGACTTGAACTCATTGTAGACGACAAACAGTCGATCAAACGTGCCCGCGTTATATTGGGCAATGATGTTTTGGCCAATATCCACGGCATGTTCATAACTCAGCCG
>CAZKRH010000241.1:0-4802 GCA_964555115.1 uncultured Nitrospiraceae bacterium
TTCTGGGATTGCGGCCGCAACTAAAAGCCAAAGAGGTGATCTATTCACATGGTCGACTGACGTCGCAAAATGATGCAAGAAGTCGAGGAACCGTATGGGTGGGTATGGAAGCCTCCAGCAGTTTAGTGAAACGGTTTTCCTTAACGAATGGCAAGAGATTGCGTCATACCATTAAACCTAAAGTTTTTTATGAGTATGTTCCCCAGACGCGGCAAGCAGATCTTATTCAAATTGATGGGATTGACGATTTGCCAAAAAAACATCTTCTCACGTATTCGGTCAATTCGAGTGTGAAAGACACTTCTGGAGGCAGTGGAAAGACTTTGTTAGATGTGTTCTTCGCTCAAAGTTATCATTTGGGAGATAACCCAGGTCTGGCCTCAACCTTTTCTGATATTTTGGGTCAGGCCACGCTTCGTCTCCCAGATTCATTGGTTCAATCAGGAAGCCAATCATCCATTACGATTGATTCATTTGTTGATCCCAGTTCAGGGCAGTTTAGACAATTCAATACTGATCTCCATCTGCAAAGTGGGCGGCAATGGTATGGGAGGTTTGGACATCGTCGGACGCGGGCTGGTTTGGTCCCTCGTCGAGGAGATATTTGGAATGCGGTATCATTTAATGAAGTACTGGCTCCCCAGGCCAAAATAAATTTCTTAACAGCTAGTGGGGGGATTCGTCTATCCAATGATTGGACCGTAGGAACCAAAATCTATCACGATTTTACCAATGGAGTCACATCGGAGTGGGAAGCGGTTGGTATGTATCAAAATCCCTGTCGCTGTTGGTCGCTTGGATTTTTTTATTTAGAATTAGGTGGAGAGGGATCGGTCGAGGCACGAAAACAATTTGGTTTTGTCCTCACATTACGAGGGATAGGGGCGACGCCTAGTGTGGGTACTGGAATCATTCAGTCTATTTTGTCCCCGCTAGTAGGAAATGAAGCAGGTCTTCCTTGGTATATTGAATGACCGTGGTTAGGCAAAGAGACCCATGGACCTTTGAAAGCGTATAATATGGTTTGGTCTTAGGCAAACGTTGAAAAATTTTGTAGCGATTGGAAGGGTGAATATGAAGGAGGGTTTAATTAGTTCGATGACAACGTATTTTGCGAAGGGGCATTTCCCACCAGGCCCGGATAGTCCAAACCAATGGGAACAGCTGAGCAATGCATGGACCACCATTCTAGCATTTCATTCAAAAATGGATCTTCCGGCCCAGAAGCTAAAAGATGTCCATACAAATACCCTGTTTTGCTATCAAAAAGGATAAAAAGGGGAAGGGCAGATTTTTCAGGCATGGATGAGTCCCAATCCTTATAAATATGTGGGGATGGAAGGCCAAAAGAGATTTTTCTTGCATCCTATTGTGATAATATTTCGGACCCAAGGTGAATATCTTGAGCTTAGGGGACCTGAAAATTAGAAAGTTTGTGAAAAAAATGAAATTTCTGGTATATCTATATCCCTGAATAAACTGAAATGGGCTGGTATTGAGGAATACCTGTTTATTCGGGTTGATTCTTTGCCGTTGCAGTTCTGACCAAATTTTGCTGAAATCATCAAAATAATGCTCTGTTGAACTTTTTGAAATATTTGAACCTAGATGATGAGGGATGATAAGGCCAAGCGGGCATGTTGATAGCATAGGCTTGAAGAACTTGGAAAGATTGCGAAGGAGTCTCTAGATGATCTCCACCAAAAACACCGACACACATCAAGCCAAGTTGGGGCACATACTGATTGTAGAAGATGAAGCCGATGTGCGTGAAGCGTTATGTGCTCAATTGGAGTTAGAAGGGTATGAGGTTTTTGAAGCCCGTTCGGGTCATGAAGCTCTAGAAATCATTGAACAGGGGGCATTGGATGTGGTGCTGACCGATGTCCAAATGCCGGGATTAAATGGGATGGAACTTTTGAAGCGAATGGCGCCATTGCAAGCCAAGCCAGTCACCATTGTGATGACAGGGTATGGCACCATCCAAATGGGAGTTGAGGCAACAAAGGCCGGAGCGCACAACTTTTTAGAAAAGCCTTTTTCCAGTGAGGTATTAAGTGCCACCGTGGCGAGTGCTCTTCGTGATAAACGAAACCTTGATGAAAATGTAGCACTCCATCGTACGGTAAGAGGGCAATTTGGCCTAGGGAATTTGGTAAGTAATAGTGATGTCATGAAGGAAGTTCTTCGTCTTATTGAGTGCGTGGCCGATTCCGAGGGCACGGTCTTGCTTCTTGGAGAAAGTGGAACGGGAAAGGAACTTCTTGCTCAAACCGTGCATTATCATAGTCCACGTCGACGAGGACCTCTGGTTCCGGTCAATTGTGGGGCTATTCCTGAATCCCTATTAGAAAGTGAATTATTTGGTCATGAAAGAGGTGCGTTTACTGGAGCGATTGCCACTCGGATAGGGCGGTTTGAACTCGCGTCAGGAGGAACTATTTTTCTTGATGAGATTGGAGACCTGAGTCCCCCTCTTCAAGTAAAATTACTACGGGTGTTGCAGGAACGGACGTTTGAACGAGTTGGTGGAACTAAGACTTTTAAAACCAACGCACGAGTGATTGCGGCGACGAATCAAGATCTAGAAGAATTGGTGGCTGCTAAACGGTTCCGCGAAGATTTATTTTATCGCCTCAATGTGGTTCCCATTATCGTGCCGCCCCTTCGTCAGCGGACAGGGGATATCCCACTGCTCATTCACCACTTTATTCATCAACTCAATGAACGTCGGAATTCTTCTTTGTCGGATTGTTCCGATGAAGCCATGGCTATTCTTTCGGCATATCAATGGCCAGGGAATGTCCGAGAATTGGCCAATTTGATCGAACGCCTTGCCATTTTAAAACGGACGGGACGAATTGATGTGGGGGATTTACCTGAGAAGGTGAGACGTCCTGGAAACCCCTCCTCGTTTTGTGTGGCCTCCGCCATTCCAGTCAATGGAATTGATTTAGGGAAATCAGTGGAAGAATTTGAAAACCGCCTGATATTAGAGGCCTTAGAACGAACGAATGGGGTCAAAAGTAAGGCTGCCCAACTGTTGCAAATCAATCGAACTACCTTGATTGAGAAATTAAAAAAGAAGTCTTTGGTTGAGGTGTTGCCCCCTAAACCCAATATATCTTCAGTCATTTCCTGATCCTAGAAACGGCAGTTGGATCACAAAAGTCCGCGCAAGCTCTTGTCGCATCTGGCAAAATAAAAAAATGTCTCATCACCCAAGAGGTGACCACGAATTTTTTAATTTCACCATGCACGCCAATATCTTACACGGCTGTTTTGCGCCCAACTGCCGTTTCTAGGCTAACAAGCCATTGGTTTTTGTGGCTAGCCATATTCTCAAGTATTAGGAAAACCAAGTCACGAGCTAAAGCCGAAGTCCCGGCCCTTCTTCCTAATTTTCTTCGTATTGTGAGAACCCTTCGCATAGAGGTTTCACGGTATTTCCCCTCTTTCTTATCGCCAATTGTTTTGACTCATCCGTCAAGGATCTGACGGGTTTCGGATCACCCGTTCTTCTTATTCCCTCCCAACTCTTCTTTCTTCTCCATTGAAAACGTTCAATTTTTGCTGGATGTCTTGTGAGCCAGGGTGTGGTCCGAAATTTGCTGACGATAGATTATTAAAAAAAGGCAGGCTAGTGGTGACCTATGTCTTCGTGTTCATAATGATTCTGTTGATCCCTGGGGTGGGGCATACTTCGCCCTGCCGTGAATTTCCATGGCAATCAGAAGGAGGAGAGCAGGAATCCTATGAATTTTCAGTTGGTCGCCAAGCATTAGGGGAAGGATTTGAAGCAGAGGCCTTGGTCAGTTTTCGAAAGTTCATTCAGCACAACCCTCGGGATGAGAGAGTCGAAGCGGTTCAATTTGCCATGGCCACGTTAATTCATACGGAAAAAGACTCTTCAAAGAAATTTTTAGAGACCATTGATCTATTACGAGCTGCCCGTCAACGATATCTTTCCAGTCCCTATGCCCCTTGGGCGTTGTGTCGGATCGGATCGTTGTATCAAGAAGCGGAATGGTTCGATGAGGCTAAAGGGAGTTTAGAACAATTTCTCATTTCCTATCCTGAGCATCCCTTAACCCCTGGAGTCTTAATCATTGCCGGGTTGAACTTTCTGAGAAATGGGCAAAATCTTGAAGGGGCGTTGGTGTTTCGACGGATTCTGGAGGAGCGCGAATGGGCCAAATTTTACCTTGAGGCAGGATTGGGATTAGCAGATGGGGCGGCGGCATCCCAGGCATGGGACCAGGCAAAATATGGTGGATTAAGGTCTGTCGTTCTTCCTCAGACTGCTCTGCATTCCCCATTAATGAAGCAAATAATTCAATGCTTCCGAGGGGATTACGAATCTCGTGGGCAATTCTACCAACCATTTCTCCCATGGCAGCTAAACGATCCTGACGTTCATCCTGTTCCTTTTGGTGATCGGTAGAGGTGAGATCTTGCAACATCCGAACAGTCCCACCTGACCACGGAGCAGACTGTTCTAGTGGAAACTCATATCCCTGAAACACTCGCCCTCGATATCGAAACCTGGAAAAAGGAGGACATGGTAATCCCCACTCCTTCCATACCTGTCCCAATGGTTTGTCCATGATGTCCTGCCGAGGAATCCCGATCATGCGTTCTCCGATGGCATTGACCATCTGAATGTTTCCCGCTTGATCTGCTACAAAGACACCAATTTTTAGACTTTCCATCACCAATTCTAAGGTATGACCATATCCCTCAGGTTTGTCTTTGGTCCTTTCTAGGAATAACTTCACCTTTTGAAATTCACGGTCAAGGGA
>CAZKRH010000242.1:0-3100 GCA_964555115.1 uncultured Nitrospiraceae bacterium
GAGTGTGCTCAGTTGTGCGTCTAACGCGATGGCGATTTGGCTATCTTGTTTCTGGGCTTGGTCCCATTGGTCCAGCCAAATGTGGAGTGCGGTTTTATCCGGACCTTTGGCACGCGTGCAGGCATCTTTGACTTGGGTGTGGCCTTCTAATAATTCGCTTGCCACATCGAGATGCACGTCATGTTTTTTCTTAAGCCGATTGATCACGATTCAACCCTGGGATGTCTCCCACATTAAAGATATCGAACGTGCCATCATTAGCTCGGAACTTGGCCTCACACCATCAAATGATGGCAAACTCATACGCCTTCCCATTCCTCCACTCAGCGAAGAACGCCGGAAAGACCTCGTGAAGCTCAGCAAAAAATATGGGGAAGAAACAAAAGTGCATATACGAAGTTGCCGTCGTGATGGGAATGAGGCACTTAAAAACCGTCAAAAAGACCACACACTCAACGAAGATGAGTTTCGTCATTTGGAAATTGAAAATCAAAAATTAACGGATAAATTCACTCACACGGTGGATGAACTCATTAAGAAAAAAGAGGAGGAAATACTCGCGATCTGAGGAACTATCTGTGACTGTCTCTCCAACTTCGTCATCTCCTACATCTGCTGTTCCCCGTGCTCCCCTTACTGTTGGCATTCATCTCGAAAACTTAAAAGCAAACTTTCAACGCATTCGTCAATTCATTTCTCCTGCCACGAAAATTCTTCCGATTATCAAAGCTGATGCGTATGGCCATGGCGCCGTTTCTGTGGCACACACCTTGGCGTCTTTAGGTGTATTTGGGTTCGGGGTCGCATCCGTCGCGGAAGGTTTACTCTTGCGAGAGCATCATATTCATACCCCCATTATCATCATGGGCCCGCTCTTGGGAGATCATCTCAAAGATATCATTCACCATGATTTAATTCCTGTCGTTTCTCGCACTGCTATCATCCACCAACTTCTCACACAACTCCCATTGAATAAACAGCCATTCCCCATACATCTCAAAATCGACACAGGATTACATCGCTTAGGATTTAATGCCAAAGAGGCTCTCGCCTTACTCACCACACTCTCGTCTTCAACTTCTCCCATTACCATCCAAGGTCTCTTAACACATTTTGCGGATGCCGATAACCCGGACCCGAGTCTTACCAACCAACAGTTTCAGCAATTCCAAGCATTTATGAAGCAAGTTCAAGAACAAGGCATCCATGTTCCCCTTCACCATATGGCGAATAGCGCAGGTATCCTCTTTCATCCAGATTCTCACCTGAACATGGTTCGACCGGGCATCATGCTTTATGGCTATCCCCCCGCACAAGAGGATTCTCCTCCTCCCATCCAACTTCAACCAGTGATGGAAGCCAAAACCTATATCGCACACCTGCGCACATTAGAGCCCGGCGAAGTCGTTGGATATAATGCATTATTTCGCACAAGACGCCTATCACAGATTGCCGTTTTGCCGGTGGGATACACCCACGGCTTTCCTCGCCACCTCACCGGGATGGGGCATGTCCTGATCCAAGGAACACCAGCTCCCATCATTGGAAAAATCTGTATGGATATGATGATGGTGGACGTCACCGACATCACACATCCGGCCGTCGGGGACGAGGTCGTGTTATTAGGTAAACAGGGACAGAAAGAAATTACCGCACAGGATCTTGCGGGTTGGCTCAATACGATCCCTTATGAAATCCTCTGTGGAATCGGAGGGAAAACTAATCGGACGTATCTTTAACCCAAATAGTTTTGTTGAAGGTAACTCAGGTATTTAGGCTGAAGACTGAAGGCTATCACTCATAATACCCGAAGTGTTGGATGATGACGCATGATGGGTCCCTAAAAGCCTTCGGCCTTCAGTCTATCCACCTGAGTAGTTACTGTTGAAGAAGAAAAATAAAAGGGGAAGACTATCGTAGATAAGAACTGTCTTGAGCTTAGGAAGATGTTTTTAATTTCCGTTTTAACCGTTTTTCCACACTCGCCACTTTTCCGGACAAACGGCCTGTATGATCGTGACGATAATCCACTTTCATGACACAAGAGATTCGTGGGCAGTCTTTTTTCATGCGTTCATAACATTGCTTCACCACACCTAAGACCTCATCCCACTCCCCTTCTAAGACCGTGCCCATAGGATTTAACCGATAATCCACACCGCTTTTATCAATAATGTCCAACGAACGAGACACATACTTACTCACACTCTCCCCTTTCCCCAGCGGAGACATACTAAATTCCAACAACACCATCAACCACCTTCCTTTCCAACCTGCTCTAACTGCTCGTCTTCAGACAATTTCCAGGCTTTGGGATACTGCAAGGTCGCGGTCAATGTAAACCCATTGACCGCTTCTAGTAATCGTTCCCGTCGCCGGAGATCGCTGGCTTCTGTTTTCTTCAATTCCTCTCGCAACGCTCCTAACCAATCCAAAAATTGATCAAATTCTTCATCAAAAACTGACTCAAGATTTTCACGCAGGGTCTTGGCTAAAGCAGGGGCCGTCCTACTGGTACTAATAGCCATTCGCAAGGGACCTCGTTTCACCAAAGCCGGCATGAGAATCGTGGAATACTCTGTGTGATCCATCGACCACACGAAAAACCGTTCGGTCTTGGCCAATTCATATAAGGATTTGGCCAAGGCCAAATCGTCCTTTAAGACATTCAAAATTACCACCACACTTTGAGCATCCGTTGAACGAAACGTTCGTCCACGGTGAATAATTTTGCCTGAAGCCGTGAGTTTTCGCAACTCTCCATGCAACGTGGGATGAACCACCGTAACCTTGGCCCCAGCATCCAACAAACGAGTGGTTTTTCCCACGGCCTCTTCGTCCCCGCCTATTACCAGGCATGGTCGGCCATCTAAATCTACTGTCACTTGAAACCCTGCATTACCGCTCATAAAAAAGCCTCCTTCACAAGCCGCGTATCATCACCCAAGTTCTTCTGTAGAAGAAAATAGCCAATCCTTCCAGACCCACGTGATATACCCTCTTACCAGAAGTTTGGTCAAACTCATCGATAGCAAAAACGACACAGAACAAGGGAGAAACCGGTTAGACAAATCTTAATGGAAGGAATGTGAGAGAGACC
>CAZKRH010000243.1:0-2116 GCA_964555115.1 uncultured Nitrospiraceae bacterium
TTTACAAACAGATTGTTGCGTCTGGTATTCTTTGAAACACCCACCGAATTCATGACATGGTTTTTTGTTACCTGTGGTCTAACATTAAAGTAAATAGGGTTAGACTCAATTAAATGTATATTCCTCAACGCTTTCAACAAAATCTCAGATTTCCCTCTTTACTCTCCTTTTTACTCCTTGGATAGTAACGGAATACATTCTTCCTCCTCTAGGGTGCGTCAACCTTATTTAGTTGGTTCTACCTTTCCGCACTGTGGAAAATCCAATTCCTCCTACGCATTACGCCGTATTCGTGTTGGTCTTAGCTGAACCTGTCAGTTTTCCTTACAACCTTTCTCGTCAACCTAACTTCCTGGTTTTTCATATCTTTCCCTGTGGATTTCTGAACTGCGCTCTTGGCTTTGTTAAATTTGCAGACATTGTGGATTCCTGAATTAATTCCCTCATGGTTTGTGAATTCTCATAGTCAACCCCTTCTTTTCTGTCTTCTTTGTCGTGGTATTTTACAAGGAAACAGAATTTTTCTTTCCAATACATTGATTTGTAAGGATTTTTTTATGGCACTTTGATTGCCAAGGAAGGGGTACGTCTAAGTGTCGTTCTAGGAGACATGTGATTTTTTTCAGGCCATCTGACTGTTCATGAATTCGGTGGGTGTTTCAAAGAATACCAGACGCAACAATCTGTTTGTAAAAATCAAACACGGTTTTTCACAAGAAGGGAGTTGGAGTGTTTTATTTGAACTAGGTGAGGTTATGAGAATGAAACGATCAGTTGGGCTGACAGGATTTTTCATGTTGGTGATGGGGATCACGATGGGGTGGTCACCTCTCTGGGCAGCTCCTCCTACGACCCAAAACCTTCACCCGGTGTCAGGTCTCACCAATGTGTCGACTGATCCCACTCTTGAACTTGACTGTAGTTCTTCTTCTTTGGAAGCCGCTCAGTATCAAATTGATACCACGACCAGTTTCTCTTCTCCTACCTATGATAGTGGTGAAAATTCAAACACCATTTGTTCGCATGTCGCCTTTGCGAGTTTAAATGGCTCCACTCTGTATTTCTGGCGGGGGCGAGTCAAAAATGCTTCGAGTGAATGGTCAGGTTGGACAACTTCTACAAGTTTTACCACATTTGGGGGCACTACGTTTCAGGCAGAATTCCAAGATAGCTTCCTGAATTATGGTGGAGCGGCAGATACCGATCTACGTGGGGATGGACAAAACCCTACTCAAGTCATTCGTGAATGGAATCAGGGTGCGCAGGATGTGTTACGGACAGGACGACGCCCAGCCGGAAGTGCCACCGATGAGATTTATCGGACTCTTTTAAAATTTGACCTTTCTTCACTGACGGATCCGAATGCCGTCGTCACGGCTTATTTGGAAATTACCGGAGGGGAACACGGCGGGTCGGCTGACAATGTCGAATTTGATGGGGTCAACCTCATGTATGAGGTGGTCCGTCCTTGGACTGAAGGAGAAAGTTTTTTCAATCTTCCCACGGGGCCAGGGGAATCAAGTTGGTCCTATTCGTCCTTTCCCTCAGGATGGTCTATCCCTGGGGTAGCGGATGCTTCTGACTCTGATCCGAACGCCGATCGCAAAGCTACCCCTTTGGTGGAGTATCGTGCCCACAATCTAGAAGGTCTCAAATCCGTGTGGTCGAGTCAGGCGTTGATTGATGCGGTGAAAAACTGGATTTCCCAACCTGATTCCAACCAAGGGGTGCTGATCAAGGCGGAAGATGAATCGGTGATGCAGACTATGAACTTTGCTTCCCGAGAGCATACTGATCCCACGTTTCATCCAAGACTCGTTGTAGAATCTACCGAGCAAGCCGTCATCACGGGGAATATTCCGCCTATTGCCCATTCTGATACGGGAATTACCGTTGAAGGCACATCCGTAACCATATCGGTCTTAAACAATGATAGTGATCCCGACAATGGTCCTCAGCCGTTACAGATTGATAGTGTCGATAATCCCTCGCATGGATCGGTTCAAATTGTTGGAAGTGATATTGTGTATTTGGCTGATATTGGTTATGTGGGCAATGATTCCTTTCGGTATCATTTGAGTGATGGGGAATCTGTGGTGTCTACGACGGTGGATAC
>CAZKRH010000244.1:0-17555 GCA_964555115.1 uncultured Nitrospiraceae bacterium
AGCCTCCTCTAAACAATCGCGTATTTTGACATAGGCTGCTCTCTGTCACACAACACTTCTTGGGAATGGTAAATACAACCTATCCCCCCGTTAAAATCAGGGACGCCTTGTGTGGTCTGATTATCGGATTTTGGTCATTCATTACCTTCATTACCTTTTTTATTCCCAACGGCAACTAATCTTTCGATAAATTGTCTTAAAACTTTTGCACGACCAATTCATAACTTGTTGATTTTATTGGCCTCTCAGTTTATGCAAATATTATATAAGCATTTGTTTTCATTGAATATTACTAGCCCTGAAAAGGCTGGTGTCGACAGTTCGATTCTGTCCCTCGGCACCACTTACCATACGTCTCATTTCCCTAAATTTACTCTTCCCACCCCATTAATGTCGCCAACTTGAACACACTCGTTCCTCGAAAATTAGGCTCCCCCACAAATCGATTATTTAAATCCTCATACATGTTTTCCAGGACAGTTACGTCCTTGTAGTCTGAAAATCTTAGTCCTACCAGAATGGGGACATGGGTGGCTTCATCTTTGGATCGTCGATGAATTGTTGATCCTTTTGTCGTGACATAGACCATGGGAACCAACATATCAACATAAACCGCCAAATGTGAGGTGGCTCCCGAGGGGAGTTTGCCGGCTTCTGCCCATTCATTGAGCTTCCAGTGAATGGTTGCGAAAAATTTAAGGGCCAAGCACTTTGGCCTATTTGAGTATTGAGTTTTAGGAGAAGCCGACATACTGCTGCATGAGCCCCTCCACCGTTGGCCAATCCCCGGCCTTTTTTGCCGACTTCCACTCTGTGAGTGTGTGGGGTTCAGTATCGATATGAATGCCAGTAAAGGGTTTAAGTGTTTCCGGATGCTAATGAAATCCAAAATCCACTGAACTCGGTCCTGAACTCGTGCATGCGAATTTTCGAAGGCAAAGTGGCCTTCTATTCAATTTTCCCCAATTAACTGAAAATTCCCATAATTAAAGTTCATCCTATTTTGCGTCACCATAAATTGACAATAAATAACTTACTGTCTACATTTGGAAAATATTAAAATTTAAGGCAAACCTCAGGAAGGGTTATGGATAACTTAAAGTTACGAATTAAGCTTGGGGATTATGAATTTGAAGCCGAAGGAACGAGAAATTACATCTTGGAGCAATTTGAGGTATTTCAAAAATTATTTAGGGAAATGACGATAAATCGTGAAATGGGAAATTTACATGACAATATACGTGTAATGGATCACCCCCTCCCCTCCCAAAACTCGCCTCAAACACAAGAATTTTCTCAAAGGGCAGTGGAGGAACCTTTACAGAAAATTCTTCATCAACTTCCGGCTTCCCCGTTTCTTGCCTGTTCAATTCTTCCTCTTGGAAAGAACAAAGATGCGGATACCGTCCTCATCTTGTTATTGGGATTTCGGGTTTTCAGGAACCAAAAAGAGGTTTCCGTCTTGAATCTCAATCAGGCTTTGAAAAAATCAGGGATCTCCCCACACCGATTAGACCGTATGTTATCGGTTCATTCCAAAGATCAGTTGGTGCTCAAAGCCGGGAAAGGGAAAGGTGGCGGGTACCAATTAACGCAAAAGGGCGCTCTCCGCGCCCAAGAATTGGCTATAAACCTTTCCAATCTCCTCCCCTAGAAAGAAGAAGATTTTCTGAACGTTAAGTTTTACGGGAAAGTACACCACAATCTACAGCGAGCGCTTTCAGGCCATCAACCAATTCCCAACTGGCAGAAAAATCTATATATTCCTTGATCATGGTCACTTTTGCTGAGGAATGAATAATATCCCCCTCGCGCGGAGGGAGATACTTGATTTCTAATGGCTGTTCGACTGCTCTGGAAAGAGCCTCAATCATTTCCAGTAATGTCCACGTTTTCCCTGTCCCAACATTACAGGTTTGAACGGTTTGCCCCTGGAGGGCTTTGACATTGGCTTGGGCGATATCTTTCACATAAATAAAATCTCGTGTTTGTTTTCCATCACCAAATACTAAAAGTGGCTGTTTTTTCTCAATACATTCCAAATATTTGGAAATGACTCCCGCATAAGGGGAAGACGGATCCTGTCGCGGTCCATAGACATTAAAATACCGAAGTCCCATAGAGGAAAATTTAAATAAATAGGTGAATATTTGTCCATACTGCTCATTGATGCTTTTTTCTAATCCATACGGGGAAATGGGGGCTAGCGCATCGTCTTCAGACACAGGCACCTGTTGGGGAACGCCATAGACCGCTGCACTTGAGGCATAGACAAATCGCTGAATCTGGTGGGATTTCGCCGCCGTGAGGACATTCACGAATCCTTGTATATTGTGGCTACAGGAGGTTGGAGGATCTTCGACGGAAGCTTGCACTGACACTTGGGCTGCTAAATGCAGAACATGCGTCATTCCCTCCAAGGCCTTCGCCACATCTTGCGGATTACGGATATCTCCCTCTATCAGCGTAACCTGTTTGTGTGCAGGTAGATTTTCCCTTTTTCCTTTAGATAAATTATCTAAGACTCGAACCACAGCACCCGACTCGATCAATGCTTCAACCGTATGTGATCCAATAAACCCGGCTCCTCCTGTGACCAATACCTTCATGAACATCTTACCTCCCGCAACAATAAAACTGGCTCATACTTCTTGGTACGTGCCCCCTTCTCAACGTAGAAATCTTTTCGGAAAAGCCTATCAGCAACAGGAGAAGGGGCCATTCCCTCCCTCGAAATTGAATCATGACTGAAAAACAAAGGCGGTTTTCGTACTTGAGTTGTTCCCTGTGGCTCCATCTTTTATAATATCACGAATTCGAGTTATCGCTAGTACTCTGGGGGCCCTTCCCCTTACCAATTTACCCGAAAGTTTGATTGGAGGCAGTTTCAATGGAAATGTATACACGCGAAGACCAACAAACCGATGTCAAAGATGATCCCAAAGCCCGGGAGTTACTCCAACAGGCTTTTGAACAGACCTCACGTTGGCAACCAGACTTTTCTGGCTTTCAGGCTGACCTGTGTATCAATGTGAATGGCAAGGAAACCCGGGGGACGGTTGTTGTGAAAAATTCCAAGGATGTGACGGTGTCTCTCCCCGAAGACTCTTCTGACCTTCAAAAATGGGGTCAAGATCAAATTTCGATGATTGCTGTGCATCGAGGGCCGAGAAAATTTGAGGATTCTGATGGAAAGCACTCACTGACGTTAGATGACGATCATTCGCATCCCCTTGGTCCCCGGATTGTCATCCATGGCGATGGCATGGGGTCTTCCTATCGAATTAAAAATAATCGTATTACCCAAATTAATCGAAAAATGCCTCGTGTAGCCTTTACCATCAATGTCGAAGACAGTGCCCTTACCCAGGATCAAAAATATCTGACGACACGCTATACGGTATATTATTTCTCTCCCAAAGATGGCAGTTTAACAAATGTGGATAGTTTTACCGATACTCATACCAGAATAGGCAACTCAGATCTTCCGGCAACCCGACGCATTATTTCGTGTGAAAATGGGGAAATCGTGACGAAAACGATCACCTTTGAAAACCATAAAATGCTGTAAGTCGCTCAATGGACCTGCGTCAACAATTTCCTAGAAGTGTCCGAGATACGTTAGGAGGATATGTCCACCTTCCTAGAATGATCGACAAAGGTCGGGCAGTCCTCACGCACACTCTGGGAGAATATATTTTCCCTTGCTCATTAGATCAGCGGTTGTTGGATGTTTTGGGCTTATCACCAGAACGGTTTTTACAAGCCGTAGAAGAACACGGTGATTCTAGAATTGAGGGCTGGTTGAGGCAACACACCCTTTCTCATACTCCTCAGGAAATTATGGATTGGAATCAAACTCAATTAGCCCGAGGGCCGGACTCCGAGGAAAAATTGAACTATTTTACTCAAACCCGAAATGCCATTGATCCCACACGATCGGATATTACGACTTGGGCGGCTCTCTTAGATTTAGAAGAAAACAGACAAGTTCCACCCCAAATCGCTCCTCCTCATTCCCCTGGGGTGCCCGCATGAATCTCAAGATCCATACCTCTGCCTTAAAATGGTTGTTTACCCTCTCTTTTTTATGGGCTCTTTTTAGTCATTTGTAAAAGCGCCTTAAGAGGATCTTGGTTGAATCCTCTGCAGGCTTTGTCCTCAAGATACCGTTCCGTTTTCCCATCCAGCCTTTTCGCTGAGTACCACTTTTTAAAAGGCCAGTCAGGTTATCGATTCCTTGGAATGACTCCTGATTCTTGAAATTCCCTCTCCTTGTTACGATTTACCATATCTTAACTTGATTTATCGTGTAAAAATGATTGTTCTTTCCGTCTTCTTTTTCACTAGGAGCCTGTCCGACATGAGAAATCGTCGCGAGATTGTGCTGGTTTGAGGCAGGTTTTTCGATCGTTTGAGGCGAATAGTGGGGACTATTTAACGAAAATGATCAGAGAAGCTGGCCAAATCCAGCGCAATCGTAGTGGATCCGCTATTGTCGGACAGGCTCCTAGGTTTCAGAACTCGTTCTTTACCCCTCGGGGCCGTTAAGTGCCGCATTCTCAAAAAGAATTTTCTTAGATTCCCGAATCCTTCCCCTCTTTTGCTACTCACCTCCCCCACCGATAGTAAAGAACAGACTGGGCATCTTCATTTTTCCCTAAGATGCCAATTGGATAGAGGAGTTGTACTTCGGAATTGTAGGCTTACACTTCTGTAAATTCCTATTACACCATGGGACAATCACAACCTCCGCACATGGAACATTCTGAGCGCCGAACATCCCTGCGATTTCAAGATACCAAAGTGTTTCCTTTAGTTGAGGGAATTTTGGAAATTGAGGGAGGACAATACTGGCCAGTCCATATTGACAATTTAAGCTTAGAGGGAGCCCTCTTGGAAATGCCCGAGTGGAGAACCACTCAATTGACGGTAGACAGGGAAATTCACGTGAAGCTGACGCTTGAAGAAAAAGTTATTTGGGCAACTGGAATCATTCAACATTTTCAAGATGGGTCGGTGACACCCCCAACAACCAAAAAAATTGGCATCCTTTTTCAGAAACTGCACACCAAAGATGGGAAACGTTCCAACCATATTTTAGGTCAGATGGTTCGTGCTTTAGATCGGTATCACCTAAGAAGACGGGCTGTGATCACTCTGTCTGAGTAAGAAATCACCTCCTCCTATCTTCAAACAACTCTCCAATAACCTTCGGAACGAAATTGCCAATCTGGGGGCATTAATATTCTGGCGGGAACACCCTTTAGTCCCCTATCCACTTCCTCTCTTTTCGTAACTCCGAACCACCAAGAAAAATTTTTCATAGAGAGGGCGCATCTTTGGCCAAACCACTTAACTTTCTCTCAAATTGATTTTGCAAATGGATGGGGGGACATTTAGGGAATTCAATAATAATGAAGGGAAATATAAATCGAATTAAGAAAATATAGGAAGGGTGTTATGAGAAACTGGAGGGTCCTTTTTGTCCTGTTTTCATCATGGATTCGTTTCGAAATTTCCTAGCATTTCTTTGTACATTCCACAGCGCTTTTCAGCCTCACCGGGTTGAGTTTCGTATTTTTGAACACAAACTCGTTGAGCTTTCATAATTTCTCCTCGTTCTTCTTTTAAGTCTGCATCTGTTTTCATCAATCGATATTCTTGATAATAATGACATCCTCCCAGGCAGAAAAGAAAAATGCCCATCACAACAATGATGAAAATTTTTTGGGCCATCCGTTGCCAGAATTTTGATTTTTCCATAAGAGATCTTCTACTTCAATGCTATTTTCTCTAGCAGTTCTACGAATTTTGTCAAGTTAAAACTACCTTGCAATCTATTAGAACCCCCACTCATCTATCCTAGTCCGCGTCCACTCATTCCCCCACCAAATCCCCCAAAGTTTCCGCCAAACCCTCCTTGACCCGTCCCCCAATATTCTCCCTTTCTCCAACGCTGAAAGGGATGTCGTCGTTCAGGACGAGTGAATCGCCAAAGAGCAAAGAGCATGGCCATGACAGCAAAAAGATGCAGCCAAAACCCCATTTTTTTTGATGCACCCTTTCGGGTATTGGGTGCCTTCAGATTTCCGACATCGGTGGCTAACAGGACTGTGGATTTATAGAGAGGTTCCCCAAATTCTTGAGTTTGAAACATAGGGATAAAATGACGTTGGGTAAGCTCAGTGAGTTGTTCTTTGGAAATATCGGACAATAGACTTCGGCCGAGGACTACGACTGCCTGTCGTTCCTTCACAGCCGTCAGCATTAACATCCCGCGTTCCTGTTGAGCAGTCCCAATCCTCCAGCCCTTATAGAGCGCAGTCGCATACTCCAATGCCGATGCTTTGGGATACACGGTGGGCGTCGTGACCACAATCATTTCTACCCCAGTGCGATCTTCTAATTCCTTGCATACGGAACGTATTCGTGACTTCCACTCAGGATCCAATATTTCCGCATAATCACTGACATACCCCAAGGGCGTAGGTAGGGTAAATGCCTCGTGATCTTCGGCAAAAACCCAAGAGGAGATCCCAATCATCGAAAGAAAGATGAAAAGAGTACACCTCAAAACCTTACGACCTTCACACATCACAAGTGCCCTTCTTCCTTGAGCCGTTGCACTCGATGATGGAGTGCTTCTAGGGAAACAAGGTATCGTTGAAACAGTCTGGGGAACTCGTGGGTTCCAGGGCTCGCCATTCCTCGTTTCATGAGCCACACTTCGTGAAAAGGGCTTGGGTCGACCTCCAAATAGTCCTGGAGCTGATTGAGCAGCCCATCATACTTTTGGGAGACAGGTTTATTGAGAAGTTGAAAGAGTCCACGAATACATGGCAAGAGTGCGATCAACGAGATGGGCAACAGGGCAAATAACGCTTCAGATTTTCCCATTCCCTCTACACAATGTTGTCTGAGGCGGATCAAATTTCGAAATATTTCTTGTTGGCACTGATGGGCAAGGTTCTGATTATCAATGGGTAATGACCCGAACAGATCTTGGCCCTCTAATATGAGATGGCAGTCTTTCATTTCTCGATATTCTAAGGGGAAAAGTTTTGCGGAAGCCTGCAAGTCGTTTTCGGTCAACAATAAGGGTGGAATAATTTTTGATTTTCCCCATTCCTTCTGGAATTTTCCACATTGTCCCAAATAATCAGCAGTAATCTCCTTCAAAAAAACGCAGACATTGATATTGGAACGACCAATCACATATTCCTCTCTTGCCAGACTTCCATAGAGAATAACGCCAATGGTGTTTTCGGGCTGGATCTTTTTAATTTGGTATAGAAACCGGCGAAGGACTCCACGAACCTCTTCCGGTAGTTGAGACAACATGGGTGAGGAGGATGACATGGTTAGCGGCCTTTTCGGAAAGTAATTATCAAGAGGACATTCCGGAACTCATATGTTGAGGGAGTTGGTTCGCTCGATGATCCGGGAGAATCCCCGCCGCCTGGAATCGATCAAGCCAACCAAATGGTGGGGTCTGTCGAAATCCCGCCGTAGCGGTCAGAACCTGGTATTGTAGACGTCGATTGCGATCAAGAGTACTAAACACCCGATTGCGAAGAAAGGTTAAGATCGGATTTCCAGTATTCCAGAAAAAGACCTCCTCATCCGCTAATTGTTGGAGCATTTCTACTTGAGGTCGTCGTTGATTTTCAAATCGTTTTAATGATGCCGACGAAAAATCATTGTTCTCCAAACAGGAAGGTAACATCTTCGCTAACGTCACCGCATCGACCATAGCTTGCATGCGCCCTTGAGAAGCATGAGGGTTCATCCCATGAGCGGCATCTCCCAAGAGAACTGCTCCATCAGCTACCCAGGTCTTGGCCCTGGCACGCCCTGTCCCCATATATGCTATCTGTTTCCAATCGATCAGATGACCAAAGGTCTGTCCTAATTCCGGGTAAATTTTGATCCACTGGTTACGCAAAGCCTGAATTCCCGCTTCTTTAATGGCGGTCATGGCTCCAGACGGGATCATGGAGAACACATAGACCTGGTCGCGAGCGGCAGGAAAGATTCCCAAAATTTCATTTTTCCCCACAAAATACTGAGATTCACTCAATTTCTCTGGGCAATCCAATATGGAGATTAAATAGCTTTCAGCATAACGATGGAGTTGTGTGGGAATGTGCAAGGCCTCCCGTACCTTAGAAAAAGGACCATCGGCTCCCACCACCAGTTTCGCTCCGATTCTCAACACCTTCTCTGCACGACAGGCCTCAACCCCAACCACTTTCCCCTGCTCATAGAGAAGTTGAGTGAAATGGGTATTGTACCAAAGCCCATCAGGATTTTGAGATTCTAATTTCTGAAGCACCGTGTGATGAACGGTATTAGGAAGAGTGACGAGTGCCCGGTTAAAGGGAGAGGGCAACATGTCATAGTCGATCGTGCACAGACGCTCCCCACCGACCTGACGAAAATGAAAATATCGAACGGGCCGAATGGCTTCTTGGGGAAGGTCTTCGAGCAATCCCATATCTGCCAAGATTTGTTGTCCATTGGGCTGAAGAATTTCACCTCGTAATCCCTGAGGAGGACCTTCGGCTTGCTCCAACACAATGGTTTTGATTCCTAATGTACTGAGGGCAAGGCCCAGGATAGCTCCCCCCCCACCAGCACCTACAATAAGAATGTCAGTTCGGACGTCCATTCAATCGTATCCCCAATTTCTCATCATGTAGAAACGTTCTAGGAGCCTGTCCGAGATTGTATAGAGGTCTGTTAAGAAAATACCGTTGGTCTTTCTACATACCCAGGAAGCAAGGCCACCATTGAGAAGTATGACTCGGGAAGTTACTCAACCTCAAAAATATTTTTAAAATGGTCGCCAGAATCCTCCCAAGCTGTCGAAGAGGATTTTTTCAACCAATCCCTGAGAAACGTTTTTTGTTCAGCGGACAGCATGTGTATAATTTCATGTGTTCGACCTTGGAGAGGCTGCAGAAATCCTGTTTTTTTCTCAGGGTCGAGGGTGGCTGTCCGGACATAGACATTGGTATAGGCCGTGGGAATCTCATCCGTCTCTTCCCCTTGAAGCCAAACCGAAATAAACTTTTCCATATTTAACCCTGAACTATCCAAGGCCGGATCGGTTTCATGAAATAAATCATTTTCAGTTTCAGACATGGGAGTGGATTCACCCTCACGAAATAAAAAGTTTTTATTCCACATGGCGTTCTATGGCTTTCTTTCTAAGATACATCGAATTAAGAATGGGTAAGGAATGAAACAACCTGAGATCCCCGTCTATACCCAGGCAATCGGAATACGTAGATCCCATTTGGTAATAATTTCTCCAATTTCAGACCTACATTCCCTCAACAAGACGGCTTCAATAGTGTCAAGGTTAAATTGAACTTGTCAATAAATCAGGAAAGTTGCCGGGACACTTGAATTTCGGGACTCTAAGGAAGGACAATACTGTTGTTCTGTCCCTTGAGGGCTCTTCATTATCCTTAAAGAGAAGATTTGCTTGGAGTAATTGAATGAATAACTCCGCTTTGCGACAATGTCTTCTGAGATTGACAAGCCGTATTCATAACTCTTCTAAAGAATCACTGAAAGGGGATCTTTGCATGAATCGCTTATTTGGGCCTATGGGTTTCCTTGTTATTTTTCTCATGTTTGGTTGTCAGGGAACAAACGAGGTGGTCAACCTGAAAGTGTATGGGTTAGCTCCCTCTCCAGATGAAAATCATGGCACGCTCTCCGTCGCAATCCAAGATTTCGAAGATCTTCGCAATCCTAAAGGGGACCTTGGTCAACGTACCCATTTCTGGGGAGGTCATTCCCGATTTACCATCTGGGACGGAGATATAGGAAGTGGGGTCGCCAATGCTGCCGCTGAATACCTTGAACACAGTGGGTGGCAAGTTCAACAAACAGGAGCAACAGGATCATCCACTGCGGATGTTTCTTTAAAGGGAAAAATTCGGGAATTCACCGCATCTGCGAAAAGTGGGTTTGGGTTCACGGAGTTTACCGTGGATACCATTATCGAATATCACGTTGAAAACCGATTGGATGGCAGTATCGAACGTATCACGGTGGGGTCTGGCGGAAAAGATACGGTGGCCGTCTTTGGTCCACAAGATATGGAAAAACTGGTCTATGCGGTTTTACAGGAAAACTTTGATGAACTCTTAGATGAAACGGTCGTAAAAGGAAAAACATTGAAGCGAAAGGAATAGATTCTTGGTATAGAGTTTTTCATCCACTATCACAGAAAATGTTCCGATTTTCCTTGCATCCCGCATTCTTCTTCTTATTTCCTAAAAAGGACTCCTGAAAAGGAGTCCTTTTTTTATAGGACAAATGAGGATATTTCTGTTTTAGCTAGAGAAAACTGAAGAAACATGCCAATGAAAGTTCCTTCCTTTTTGCCCCTATCTCTATCTTTCCCAATTCTTCTATCCCTGGAAGAAAAACCCATTTTCTCTTGCATTTCTATGAGGAACAGGATATGAAACAATTGTGTGGTCGGTCTGCTCACCGTATCTGGCACTCGTATCCAGCATTGGATTGATCCTAGGATTCTAAGACACATTAATCCCAATGAATTTATCTGACGATCCAACAATTTCTTCCCAATCTTCTATCTTGATTGTCGAGGATGAAGAGGGACCTCGAGAATCTCTTCGCATGGTTCTGAGTTCATCGTACAACCTCTATTCCGTCGATAGTGCGGAAGTCGGCCTCCAAATTCTCAAAGAACATCCGATTGATCTGGTCACCTTGGATCTTAAGCTACCAGGTCGCCAGGGTATAGATTTACTTCAGGAAATTCGGGAAGGAGGTAATGACGTAGAAGTCATCATCATTACTGGTTATGGCACCCTCCAGTCAGCCATGGATGCCATTCACCATGGTGTCTCTGCCTACATTCTTAAGCCATTTAATGTCACGGACCTTCGTGACATGATAGCCAAAACACTCGAGCGGCGGAAACGAGTGCACTCTTTACAACATACCCTCAAGGCCTTTAACTCCTTGTGGGCTGGAAAAGGAGACTCCACCACTCTCTTTGCGAATGTCAAAACCCTGCTTGAGGCCACGAATCCTGAGTTAGCCAATCATGCCCAACGCGTCAATGATTATGCTGTCATCCTCGCCGAGCATTTACATTTTTCCCCAGAGGCACGGGACTCCCTTCAATTGGGAGCCTTCCTTCATGACATTGGAAATATTAATATTCAAGACCGTGTTTCGTTAGGACCCACTCAGGGGCCAAACCAGACCGAAGAGCTTTCGAAATGTCATCCGGCTATTGGGGAGCAAATGGTGAATAATCTCCCCTTTCCTGTGGAAGTCAGAGAAATTATTCGTCACCACCATGAACGGTATGATGGAAAGGGCTTTCCTGATGGGCTGTCTGGAAAAAATATTCCTTATGCAGCCCGCATCGTGGGTATTGCCAATTTTTTCGACAACCTTATGACCGGAGAAACGGAACATGGATCTCTCGCTATCCTGGAAGCCCGAGAATGTATTCGCCGAGAAGCTGGGCATCGATTAGATCCAGAGTTGGCCGAGCTATTTCCCCGGGTCATTTGGTAATTTTCCAGATCTCCAATTTCCTCCTCAATCAATGTATATCATCCCCTCCTGCCTGGACGGCTAGAAAATTCATCATTTCCCCCTCGAATTGCAGAAAATAAGAATTCTGTCAAAGCGCAAACGCCCATTTTCCCCTAATTTTCAATAAAACAGATCTATTGAAGGATTACGTATTTTGCGCTACCCTACTAGTACTAGACAAAACCAAGTAAGGTAATCCACGCATACACAAGGATAAAATGGGCAACCCACTTTCCTCACCAGAACAACTCCTGCAGGAAAATATTCAGCTTCGTGAACGCGTCACATTTCTCGAAACCTCTGAAGGTCGGCGCAAACAAGCCGAGTTGACCCTTCGCGCGGCAACGGAAGAATGGGAACAATCGTTTAATGCGCTCACGGACGATGTAGTTATCTTGGATCGTTCAGGAGTCATTTTATGGGCAAATAAAGCTGTGCGAGAACGATTTGAATCCAGTTTCGGGAGCCTCATTGGCATTGATTATCGCCTCCTCTATTACGGAACCCTCCAACCAGATGTTCGTCCTCCCTGGGATTCAGTTCTTTCTGGAGCACTGTCGGCCGTCGTAGAAGTGTGGCTGCCCAAACTTGAAGGGTGGTTCTTGGTTTCCTGTTACCCCTTGTATGATGTTGAAGGGAAACAGTGGGGAGGCATTTCTGTCATTAAGGATATTACTGACCGCAAACGGGTAGAAGAAGCCCTTCGAGGTATTGCCCAAGGAGCACCAGCTGCCGGGAGTGTGGCTTTTTTTCGTTCTTTGGTGAAAGACCTTGCGAAGGCTCTCGATGTCACCTATGCGTTTTTAGCAGAATTTAATGATGGCGGAGAATCTCAAGCCCACACTGTGGCCGTATGGGCCAATGGAAAATTTTCAGAGAATTTTACGTGGAATATGGCTGACAGCCCAGGCAAAGATATCCTAAAAAATCGATTGCCTTCTTGGGGAAGTGACATTCAAGACCACTATCCGGATGATATTCATCTGAAAAATTGGGGCGTACATTCCTATATGGGGAGTCCGCTCTTCAATTCGGTGGGACAAATCATTGGCATTATGGTGACCATGGATCATCGTCCTTTAAGGAAACTTCAATTGGCGGAATCGATTTTAGGCGTGTTTGCAGCACGGGCAGCCAGTGAATTAGAACGCAAACGTGCAGAAGAAGCCTTACGAGATAATGAAGAACGCTACCGGGCCATCGCGGAAAATGCGTATGATTTAATTTTTGAAATCCAACCTGACGGCGCATTCCTCTATTTAAGTCCAAGCTGCCAAGCGGTCTTAGGCTACCAATTAGATGAGTTGTCTAACCACAATTTTTTTGAATTGATCCATCCTGATGAGCGCATAGGCTTGATGACTGAATATGAACGTAAAATCCACAACCTTGAAGATTGGCAAATGCTGTGCCAACTCCGACATCATTCAGGAGAATGGCGATGGTTTGAAAGTCACATGAAACCTTTTCGGACGACCCTTGGAAATTTAGTGGCCGTGGTGGTATCTCGAGATATCACCGAACAGCGACGGTTGGAGGAAGAACGACTTCGAGCGACCAAATTAGAGTCTATTGGGATTTTGGCCGGGGGCATTGCTCATGACTTTAATAATATTTTGACTGCGGTCTTTGCCAACATTGGTTTAGCCAAAATGCTTTCTGCTAAATCAGAGGGTTCTCTCATTCCCTCCATCACGGAACGCCTCTCTGCCGCCGAAAAAGCTTGTCTTCGAGCACGAGATCTCACCAAACAATTGCTCACGTTTGCCCAAGGTGGCACCCCGGTCAAAAACCAAGCTTCGATTTCGAGATTTATTAATGAAACGGCTGACTTTGCACTTCGTGGGTCAAATGTTCGCTGTGACCTCCATTTTCCAGATGATCTATGGCCGGTCGAAGTTGATGAGGGGCAAATGAGCCAGGTCATTCACAATCTCATCATCAATGCTGATCATGCGATGCCCGAGGGTGGGATCATGCACATTGAAGCCAATAATACCACTTTGGATGATAATTCGGGTTTACCTCTCAAACCTGGTACCTATGTATGTGTGTCAATCTCTGATCAGGGTAGTGGAATTTCCCAGGAACATTTACCGAAGATCTTTGATCCTTATTTCACCACCAAACAAAAAGGGAGTGGTTTGGGTTTGGCTACCGCCTACTCCATCATTAACCGCCATGAAGGACATATTACGGTAACCTCTGAGTTGCAGGTCGGTACGACCTTTACGATTTTTTTGCCAGCCAGTCTCTCTAGAAAACTGGTCTTCAAAGATGAAGACACGAATTTAATCATGGGAACTGGCAAACTGTTGATTATGGATGATGAAGAAGATATTCGGGAAATTTTAGGAAAAATGCTGACGCATTTGGGGTATGACGTGGAATTTGCCAATGATGGAGGAGAAGCCTTTACATTGTATAAAGATGCCCTTCTGTCAAGGGAACCCTATATAGCGACGATTATGGATTTAACGATACCCGGAGGAATGGGGGGTCGCGAAGCCATTAGACAGCTTCAAGAAATCGACCCTCAGGTAGTGGCGTTGGTGTCCAGTGGGTACTCCAATGATCCAGTGATGTCAGATCCTCAAAAGTTTGGGTTTAAAGGCATTGTCGTCAAACCCTACAATCTCTCAGACTTAGGAAAGGCTCTTTATTCCGCCTTGGAACATCATCTCGATTCACGACCCGTCATTCCCAATTCCCCTTAGGACCTGAGAGCAAATAACTTGGACATCTCGGGTCCTTAGCCCTTCACAGACCCAAAGATATCTCCTTGGGGTCGTAGATTCCCTTTTCTGTGATAATAGCCGTGATGTATTGGGCAGGCGTGATATCAAAGGCTGGGTTCCAGACATCTACGCCTTTCGGAGCAATAGATTGACCGTGTAGCAGAGTGGTGACTTCCTGAGGTGCTCGCTCTTCAATCGGAATATCCTGTCCTGATGAACAAGCCAGATCAATGGTTGAAGACGGCGCAGCGACATAAAACGGAATGCCGTGAGCTTTTGCTAAGACTGCCACTGAATAGGTTCCAATTTTATTGGCCACATCACCATTCCTGGCCACTCGATCTGCTCCCACAATACACCGATGTACCCGGCCCTGCTGCATGAGACTACCGGCCATATTATCGGTAATCAGGGTGACGGGTATGTTGTCCTGCATCAATTCCCAGGCTGTTAACCGCGCGCCCTGTAAGACCGGTCGCGTTTCATTGGCAATCACGCGAATGTGCTTGCCTTGATCCCAGGCGGCCCGAATAACTCCCAAGGCGGTCCCATATCCGGCTGTGGCTAATGCCCCGGCATTGCAATGGGTCAAGATATGATCACCATCTTGAATCAACGCCGCTCCATGAATGCCCATGGCTTTGTTTATGGCAATATCTTCTTCTAATATTCGTTGTGATTCCGTAAATAATCGATCCTTCACCTCAGCGATGGGTGTACCTCGATATTCGCTGACTATTTTTTTCATCCGATCTATGGCCCAAAATAAATTCATAGCAGTGGGTCGTGTCTCAGCCAGATGGTCACAAATTTTCATCAGTTGTGTCTCAAAGAGTGAAAAGTCAGATTCCGGCAAATCCATCGCACCTAAAGCCACTCCCATAGCCGCAGTCACTCCAATAGCTGGAGCCCCTCGAACTCGCAGTTCTTTGATCGCCTGGGCCACAGCCTGATAATCACGACATTCCAGAATGGTCACGGTTTCTGGCAATTGACTTTGATCCAGCAAACACACGATGCGATTTTTCCACTCAACGGTTGGAATCACAATTCGACGCTCCTTAACCACTCTCTAGTCAAGCATGAGGATGTCTTGAGAATAGAGATGTATTCTGGGGCTCAAAACGATTAGCCTTTAATATTACCAATGGGGGTAAGCTTCGCAACTTTTCTGGTTATTCCTGCTATTTCTACAGTGTGAACAACCTCAGATATGTTTTTATACGCTAGTCCAGCTTCTTCAGCCAACCCAGACAGGGAGACCGCTTTCACAAGAATTCCCTGTTGAGCCATACGTTGTTGAAGCTGTTTGCCTTGAACCATTCGCCTGGCCTGCGTTCTGGACATAGTCCGGCCGGCTCCATGCATGGTTGATCCAAACGCATCGGTCATAGCTTGTGACGTTCCTGCCAAGAGGTACGAGCCTGCTTCCATAGACCCTCCACAAATAACCGGTTGGCCTACCAACCGGTACCGTTCAGGAAGGTCCTGACTCTTGGGCCCAAAAGCTCGTGTAGCCCCTTTCCGATGTACTAACAGTTGCTGATGCTCAAATTGTTCTACTTTGGCAATATTGTGGGCAACATCATACACAAGATGCATTCCCATTGCCTCCGCAGACTGTCCAAAAATCGTACAAAAAGACTCTCGAATGTGATGGGTAATGACTTGTCGATTGGCAAAAGCCATATTGGCCGCACAATTCATGGCGCGAAAATACCTCTGTCCTTCAGGGGACTGAAAAGGAGCACAAGCCAATTGCCGATCAGGCACACGAAGCCCATAACCGCGCATCACTTTTTCAAACACCTTTAACGAGTCACTCGCCACCTGGTGCCCAAAACCCCGAGACCCACAATGCACCATGATCACAATTTGATCTCCACCATGAATCCCAAACGTGTTGGCGGTAGGAATATCATACACATGATCGTCTGAGACGACTTGAATTTCTAAATAGTGATTGCCTGAGCCCAATGTCCCTAATTGACCTAACCCTCGTTCCACCGCCTGATTCGAAATGGCCTCCGGATCAGCCCCGGATATACATCCTTGTTCCTCGGAATATTGAAGGTCTTCTTGCCACCCCAATCCCTTCTCCACACACCATTTCGCCCCTTGCTGAATGACCTGTTTAAGATCCCGCTTGGTAAGGGGTACTAACCCTTTGGTCCCAACCCCTGCAGGAATTCGCCGAAACAACTCATTGAGTAACGCGTTGAGCCGAGGCTGAACATCTTTCAACGATAAATCTGTTCGAATTAAGCGCATGCCACAATTAATGTCATAGCCCACGCCTCCAGGAGAAATGACTCCATCATGAATATCAAAGGCTGCGACTCCTCCAATAGGAAACCCGTATCCCCAATGTCCATCAGGCATACAGAGTGCATATCGTTGAATCCCTGGCAAACAGGCCACATTGGTGACTTGTTCAAACACTCCCCGATCCATGGCTGAGAGAATGGTGGAGGAAGCATAAATTCTGGCAGGAACATACATCCCTGGTTTTTCGGTTTTCGGAATTTCCCAAACCATCTCCGAGCGTTGATGAAGTTTCATGTCAGTGGAAAGAGGCATTTAGCAAATTTGTTGAAATTCAAAACAATAGAAGCAAGAAGAGAGCTGACCTATGAGAAGCTTTGTATCATCTTCAAGGAGAGATCCAACTCGTCAATTTAGGTTTAAGAACAATACGGACAGGGTTTACGTGTCGATGACCACACGAGCGACCCATTCCCTCCCCTGTTGGCTCACCTCATACAAATGTTTGGTGATGGCTTTGACATCTACTCCTAATTCTTGTTCCATGGGATTCACTCGATCACCCCGCAACAGACACACGGCTTCCCAGGGCTTCTGTGCTGTCGAAGTCGTGACGGTCACGATTGAATCACAAAATACGACCCCTTCGACATCCTTGATGTACACAATAGCGGAAAGCCATTCAAATAGCATGTCTTCCAATGTCTCTTCCTGAAATACAAATTGTTGTTCCCATTTATGTTGAACGGTTGAAGCATTCGCCAACACTTCAATGAGAGCCTGTGCCGAGGCCATACATAATTCGGCAGGAGAATCGCCTCGAGCCTCAAATGCAGTATCAGCAATAGCAATCTTATCAAGATAGTGAAATGAAAAGGCCAAGGACCCTCATGAGGAATGAGTGAGTCGTGAATGAGCCGTATTCCCCGTAGCTTGCTGCGGGGTTACCGA